>NZ_JAUTAN010000001.1:3128860-3441746 GCF_030818655.1 Nocardioides zeae
CGGCGTACCGCAGCGCGTCCTCGGACTGCACGACGCACTTCGGCCGTCCGGTGGAGCCCGACGTCATCGCGATCGCGACGCCGCCGCCCCAGCGCTCGACCCCGGCCGTGGTGCCCGGGCGCGCCCGCAGGTCCCAGCCCTGCAGCACCTCCCGGTACGCCGCCAGGTCGCCCTCGTCGACCTCCCAGCGCTCGACGATCTCGGGCGACGCGACGACGGCGTCGGGCGCGACGTCCTCGAGCGCCAGCTCGAACTCGCCCCGCGTCGCGTGGTGGCTCATCACGGTGACGAGGCCGCCGCGCATGCCGACGGCGAGCGCCGTGGCCATGGTGCGCCACGTGTTGTCGGCCTGCAGCAGCACCGTGGGGGCGCCGTCGGTGACCTCGCCGAGGGCGTCGGCGAGCCGACGGGCCGCGGCGACGACCTCGCCGACGGTGTGGTCGCCGGTGCCGTCGACGACGAGCACCGCGTCGGGATCGGTCGCCGCGCGGACCTCGAGCTCCTGCGCCAGCTTCCTCATGGCGACTGCCTCCTGGGGGTGGTGGGTGGTGCGGATCGATGGGGGTCGTGCGCCGTGGGTCTCAGGGGACGACGACCGCCCGCCCCTGCACCCGACCGGCCCGGAGGTCGTCGAGCGCCGTGAGGGCGTCCGCGAGCGGATAGGTGTGCACCTCGGCCGTCACCGTGCCCTGCCGGGCGAGCGTGACGACGTCGACGAGGTCGGAGCGGTGGCCCCAGAACGGGGCGTCGAAGGTCCAGCCGTTGGCGAGGCGGCCCTTGGCCACCTCGAGCCGGCCGCCGCCGCTGCCCACGACCACGACGGTGCCGCCGGGCGCGAGCAGCTCGGGCGCCACCGCGAGCGTCGTCGGGGAACCGACGAAGTCGAGCACGAGGTCGGCTCCGGGGCCGCGCCCCAGGCCGGCCAGCTCGGCGGCGACGTCCCCGACGTCGGCCACCGCGGCGCGGGCGCCGAGACGGAGCGCGAGCTCCCGCGCCGCGGGCCGGGGCTCGACGGCGACCACGGCGGTGTCGGGCAGGGCCCGGAGGATCTGCAGGGCGAGGTGACCGAGACCGCCGACGCCGATGAGGACCGTCGTGCCGCCCTCGGCGAGGGCGCGGTGCCGGCGCACGGCGTGCTGGGCCGTCAGGCCCGCATCGGTGAGGGGCGCGGCGGCGGTGGCGGCCAGCCCGTCGGTCGGCACGAGGTGACGGACGTCCGGCACCAGCACGTAGTCGGCCAGGCCCCCGTCGCGCCCCAGGCCCGCGCCGGCGGGTCCGTCGGCCAGCTCGAGGCAGTAGCTCTCCCTGCCGCGCCGGCAGTTGCGGCACGTCCCGCAGCCCCAGACGCCGTGCACGACGACCGCGGTGCCGAGCACGGCGGGGTCCACGTCGTCACCCGCTGCGGCCACGGTGCCCGCGATCTCGTGGCCCAGCGTGAACGGGGCCTCGTAGGGCAGCGCGCCGGCGGGAGCGTCCACGACGTGGAGGTCGGACTGGCACAGGCCGGCGGCCTCGACCCGCACGAGCACCTGCCGCCCCTCGGGCCGGGGCACGTCGACCTCGGCCAGCACGGGCCGGGCCGCCCACTCCACGAGCCGCAGCGCCCGCATCCGCGCGGGCACGGCGGCGGTCGGGGCACTCATCGCGCCGTCCACCCGCCGTCGACCACCAGGCACTGACCGGTGACGTACGTCGACGCGTCGGACGCCAGGAACAGCAGCGCACCGTCGACCTCGCCCTCCTGGCCGCCCCGGCCGAGCATGGTGCCGCGGCGGACCCAGTTCGCCGACGCCTCGTTCGTGAACAGCCCGTCCGTCATCTCGGTATCGAACCAGCCGGGGACGAGGGTGTTGACGCGCACCCCGCGCCGGCCCCACTGGCCGGCCAGCTCGCGCGACAGACCGGTGACGGCCGCCTTGGACGCGGCGTAGCTGGCCCCGCCGACCGGCGCGGTGGAGACCAGGCCGATGACCGAGCCGAGGTTGACGATCGACAGGGGCGAGCCCTCCGGCACGGCGTCGACGACGGCGACGGCGAGGTGGAAGCCGGCGGTGAGGTTGAGCCCGAGCACGCTGTCGAAGACCTCGGGGGTGTCCTCGACCGCGGCGGGCGGGCCGGCGCGGCCTGCGTTGTTGACGAGCACGTCGATCCGCCCCGACTCGGCGACGACCCGCTCCACGAGGGCGTCGCGGTCCGCGGCGACCGTGACGTCGCAGCGGACGGGCACGATCCGGGGCACCTCCCGGGCGAGCTCCTCGAGGCGGTCGAGGCGTCGCGCCGCGGCGTACACGGTCGCGCCGGCCTCGGCGAGCGTGCGCGCGAAGCCGGCGCCGAGCCCGGAGGAGGCGCCGGTCACGACGGCGACGCGGCCCGTGAGGTCGAAGAGGTCGAGCGCCCCCATCAGTAGACCGCCGTCCGGCCGCCGTCGACGGGGATGAGCGCACCGGTCAGGTAGCCGGGCGCGTCGGAGGCCAGGTGCACCACGAGCGCGGCCAGCTCCTCGGGCTGCCCGAGCCGACCGGCGGGGAGCCGGTCGGTGACGAGGCCGAGGAACGCGTCGTCCCACGACTCGCTCATGTCGGTCGCGAAGGCGCCCGGCATCAGGCAGTTCACGCGGACGGTCGGGGCGTACTCCTGCGCGAACGCGCGGGTGAGGGCGTTGAGGCCGTTCTTGGCCGCGGCGTAGACCGCCTCCGGCGGGCTCGGCCGCTCGGCGCCGATGCTCGAGATGTTGATGATGGAACCGCTGCCCGCGGCGTGCATGTGTGCGCCCGCGGTGGCCATGAGGCGGAACGGGCCCTTGACGTTGACCTCCATGGTCTTGTCGAAGAGGCCCTCGCCCAGCTCCAGCAGCGACGGGGCGAGCGGGGCGATCCCGGCGTTGTTGACGAGCACGTCGATCCGGCCGTGGTCGGCCACGACGGAGTCGACCGCGGGGCCGATGGCGTCCCAGTCGCCCACGTGCAGCCGCAGGGGGTACGCCGCGCGTCCGGTCCGCTCCGTGATGGCGGCCGCCGTCTCCTCGCAGGCCTCGAGCTTGCGGCTCGAGACGACCACGGTGGCGCCGGCGTCGGCCAGGGCGAACGCGATCGCGCGCCCCAGGCCGCGGGTGGCGCCGGTGACGAGGGCGACCTTGCCCTCGAGCAGCAGGTCGGTCACGCCTCCTCCTTGTAGCGGTCGAGCTCGAGGCGGGCCATGGTGCGCAGGTGCACCTCGGTCGGGCCGTCGGCGATCTGGAGCGCGCGGGTGATGGCGAACAGGCGGCTCAGCACCGTGTCGTCGCTGACGCCGGCGGCGCCGAACGTCTGCACCGCGCGGTTGACGACGTCGTGGGCGGTCTCCATGGCGGCGACCTTGATCGCGGCGACCTCGGACCGGGCCGCGGCGTTGCCGCGGGTGTCCATGAGCCAGGCGGCCTTGAAGGTGAGCAGGCGGATCTGGTCGATCTCCATGCGGCTGCGCGCGATCCACTCGCGCACGACGCCGCGCCTGGCCAGGGGCTCGCCGAAGGCCACGCGGCTGGTGGCCCGCCGGCACATGAGCTCGAGCGCGCGTTCCGCCATGCCGATGGCCCGCATCGCGTAGTGCATGCGGCCGGGACCGAGGCGACCCTGGGCGATCGCGAAGCCGTCGCCCTCGCTGCCGAGCATGTTCGTGACGGGCACGCGGACGTCGGTGAACTGCACCTCGCCGTGCCCGAGACGGTCGCGGTAGCCGAACATCGGCAGGTCCCGCAGGACCTCGATCCCCGGGGCGTCGGCGGGCACGAGCACCATGCTCTGCTGCCGGTACGTCGGCCCCTCGGGGTCGGACTTGCCCATGAAGATCACCAGGCCGCAGTCGGGGTCGAGGATCCCGGAGGTGTACCACTTGCGGCCGTTGAGGACGTACTCGTCCCCGTCCCGGCGGATCGTGGAGGTGATGTTGCGGGCGTCGGAGCTCGCCACGTCCGGCTCGGTCATCGCGAAGGCCGAGCGGATCTCGCAGCGCAGCAGCGGGTCCAGCCACTGCTCCTGCTGCTCGGGCGTGCCGTACATGGCCAGGATCTCCATGTTGCCGGTGTCGGGCGCCGAGCAGTTGGCGGCCTCGTTGCCGATCATCGAGCGGCCGAGCTCCTCGGCCAGCGGGGCGTACTCGAGGTTGGTCAGGCCGGCGCCGCGGTCGCCGTGGGTCATGAACAGGTTCCAGACGCCGAGCTCACGTGCCGTGGCCTGCAGCTCGAGCATGACCGCGGGCTGCTGGTGCGGGTTCTCCGCCGCGGCCACCTGGGCGTCGTAGACCGGCTCGGCCGGGATGACGTGCTCGTCCATGAACGTGCGCACGGTGCCGAGCAGGGCGGTCGTGCGCGGGCTGTGGTCGAAGTCCACGGGGTGCCTTCCTTGTCGCGGGCGATCGGGCTCGGGGAGCCGATCAGAGCCGGTCGAGCCCGGTCTCGATGAGCCGGGTGATGGTCGCGGGGAGCTGCTCCTGGGCGGGGTCGTGGTGACGACCCTCGCGGTGGCGACGCAGGTTGTGGCCCATGATCGCGGCCATCTTGAAGCGGCCGAGGGCGTTGAACCACGCCTGGTCGGGCCGGTCGGCGCCGCCGGCGAGCCCCAGCAGCTCGTCCTCGCCGGGCAGGCCCGGCACCTCGCGGCCGACGCCGGGGAAGTTGCTCCCGTCGGCGAAGACGAGGAACCAGCCGAGCTCGACCCGCGGGTCGCCGAGGCTCCAGATCTCCCAGTCGATGAGCGCCACGGGGTGCTCGCCGCGGCTGAGCAGGTTGCCGAGGCGGTAGTCGCCGTGGACGAGCACGGGGTCGACGGCCGCGGGCACCGCGGCCGCGAGCCGCTCGCCGAGCACGTCGCCCTGCGGCAAGAGCTCCGGCGGGACGGCACCCATCGTGCGCACCCAGCGCGCGAGCTCGTCCGCGGGCGTCAGCACGGGCCCGGGGTCGGGGACCGCGGCGATGGGGACGCCGTGGAGGGCGGGCAGGGCCGCCGCCGCGTGGCGCATGCGGGTGGCCGCGAGGTCGGCGGGGACCGGCGGGTCGTCGAGCACGGGCTCGAGGGACTCGCCCTCGACCAGCTCCATGGCGAACCAGGCGGGCTCCGTGTCGTCGACCGCACGCACCGCCGGCACGGCCACCGGGGTGTCCGCCAGCGCCTGGAGGATCCGGGCCTGCCGGAGCATGTCGTGGCGCCCGATGGAGCGCTGGCCCGGGGGCACGGCCTTGACGACGAGAGGCCCCTCGCCGGTGTCGAGGCGGTAGGTGAGGCCCGAGTGGCCGCCCGGCATGACCTCGAGCGGACCCACCTCGAGGCCCGGCGCGGTCGCGCGGAGCACCTCGGCGACGCGCGGCCCGAGGTCGCGGGCGTGCTGCTCCGCCGCGCCGGTCACGCCGGCTCCCGCGGCAGGCCGAGCACGCGCTCGGCGAGGATGTTGTGCTGGATCTCGTCGGTGCCGCCGGCGATGCGGTAGCCCGGGGCACCGAGCACGTGCTCGAGCCAGGCGTGCTCGCCCCAGCGTCCCGAGTCGACCGTCAGGTCGGGCCCGAGCAGCAGGCGCGCCACCTCGGAGGTGCGCGCCATCGTGTCGGTGGCGAGCAGCTTGCCGACGGACGCCTCGGCGCCCGGGTCCTGCCCCGCGACGACGGCGGCGGCGACCCGGATGCCGGTCAGCCGCTGCACGTAGGCCCGGGTGACCAGGTCGGCGACCCGGTCCACCTCGAGGGCGTCGAGCGGGGTCGCGCGGTGCCGGGCCATCTCGACGGCCTGGTCGGCGTTGTCGAGCCCGAGGCCGCCCGAGTCGAGGCGCTCGGAGGCGAGCACGGTCAGCGCGACCTTCCAGCCCTGCCCCTCGGGGCCGAGCCGCTGCTCGTCGCCGACCACGACGCCGTCGAGGTAGACCTCGTTGAACGACGCGCCGCCGGTCATCTGCCGGATGGGCCGCACGGTCACGCCCGGGGCGTCCAGCGGCACGAGGAACACGGTGAGGCCGCGGTGCTTCGGGGCGGAGGGGTCGGTGCGGCAGACCGCGATCCCGACGTCGGACACCGTGGCCCCGGACGTCCAGACCTTGTGGCCGTCGATGCGCCACCCGCCGTCGTCGGTGCGCACCGCGCGGGTGCGGACCGCCGCGAGGTCGGAACCGGCCTCCGTCTCGGAGAAGAGCTGGCAGGCGATGACGTCCGTGCGGAGCATGGCGCGCAGGTAGCGCTCCTTCTGCTCCGGCGTGCCCCACTGGAGCACGGTCGGCGCGACGAGCTGCTGGGTGACGGGGAACATCTCGGTGCGCTTCGGCACCGCGAACTCCTCCTCGACCCGGCGGAACGCGACGGCGTACGACGCGGGGAGCGACCGCCCGCCGTACTCCGCGGGCCACGTGAGCGGGCCCCAGCCCGCGTCGAAGCGCGCCTGCTCGTAGGCCCGGATGCGGTCGGTCTCGGAGCGCTCCTCCTCGGGCGTCCAGCTCTCGAAGACGGCGACGGAGTCGCTGCCCTCGCCCCAGGCGCTCGCGGTGCGGGGCGGGGCGACGCCGGCCAGCCAGGCACGGGCGTCGGCCACGAAGGTGTCGAAGTCGGGCAGGGTCACGGTGGCCTCCCTCAGACGCCGAGGACGGTGCAGGCGCTGATGCCGGGCGCGCCGTACACGTGGGTGAAGCCCAGTCGCGGGGCCGGGGCGACCTGGCGCTCCCCCGCCTCGCCGCGGAGCTGGGTGACGATCTCGTGGACCTGGCGCAGGCCGGAGGCCCCGATGGGCTCGCCGTTGGCGATGCAGCCGCCGTCGGTGTTGACCGGCAGACGACCCCCGATCTCGGTGAGGCCCTCGGCGAGCCACTTCTCCTGCTCGCCGTGCTCGCAGAAGCCGCACTCGGCGAGGTGCATGATCTCGGCGCCGCTCTCGGTGTCCTGGAGCTGCGCGACGTCGATGTCGGAGGGCGCGACGCCCGCCATCTCGAAGGCCGCGCGGGCCGCGTCGGCACTCACGCTCGACGGCTCGCCGGCGCCCTGCACGGCGGGGCTGAAGACCTCGAAGGAGCCGAAGGAACGGGTGCGCGCCGAGACGGCCAGCACCTTGACCGGGCGGCCGCCGAGACGGCGCGCGGCGGCCTCGCTGGCGAGCACGATCGCGGCGCCGCCCTCGCCGGGCGAGCAGAACATGTAGCGCGTCAGCGGGTCGTTGACCATGTCGGCGGAGGCGATGACCTCCTCGTCCATGGCCTCGCGGCGCCAGGCGTTGGGGTTGAGCGCACCGTTCCGGTAGGCCTTCGCCGCCACCCGCGCGAGCGTCTGCCGCGAGATGCCGTGCTGCTCCATGTAGCGCGCGATCTTGATCGCGAAGAACTGGGTGGTGACCATGAGCCCCGCCTCGCCGTAGCCGGCGGGCAGGCCCCACTCCTCGGGGCGCGGGTCGAACGCTCCCCGGGGGTGCTTGTCGAAGCCGACGGCGAGCGCGATCTCGGCCCGCCCGGACTCGATGGCGTCGATCGCCGCGACCAGCGCACTGCCTCCGGTGGCGCACCCGTTCTTCACGTTGGTGAAGGGGATGCCCGTGAGGCCGAGGTCGCTGACGAGCGTGTCGGCCAGGCCCGAGCCGTCGCTGCCGCCGAAGGCGACCTGCACGTCGGGCCAGGTGATGCCGGCGTCGGTCAGGGCGGCGCGCACCGCCTGGAGGGCGAGGGCGCGACCGCTGACGCCGGGCTGGCGCCCGAAGCGGGACAGGCCCGCACCGATGATCGAGACGGTCATCGCGCACCTCCGTCGACGACGGCGAAGCACGGCACCGGCTCGGTCGCGACGAGGGCGACCTGCGCCCCCGACAGCGTGGCGAAGTCCGCCCCGCGGGGGTCGAGGACGGCCTCGACCTTGACCCCCTCGGGCAGCTCGACGTACCCCACGGCGAAGGGGCGGAACCCCTCCGCCGGGGGCACGTACGGCGGTGACTTCGGTGCGAACCGCTGCACCGTCCACCCCCAGACCGTGCCCTGGCTCGACAGCGGCAGCGCGGCGGTCTCGTTCGAGCCGCAGCGCTGGCAGCCGTCGGCGACCGGGAAGGCGACGTTCCCACAGACGGTGCAGCGGCTGCCCTCGAGGGCGGCGGGTGCGGCAGGTGCGGTGGTCACGGTTCTCCTCGGTCGACGTCGGTGTCGGGCTGGGACGGGCTAGGGGGTGGGGGCGGTGACCCGTCGGGTCAGCGACCGACCCACTTGGGCTCGCGCTTGCCGAGGAAGGCCTGCACGCCCTCCTTGGCGTCCTCCGACTGCAGCGCGTTGCCCACGGCGAGGTGCTCCATGACCATGAGCGAGCGCACGTCGGCGTCGAGGCCCTGGTTGATCGTCATCTTGGTGAGACGCATCGCGAAGGGGCTCTTGTCGATGATCGGCGCGACGAAGTCGGCGACGAGCTGGTCGAGCTCCTCGGCGGGGGCCGACGCGTTGATGAGGTCGAAGTCGACGGCCTCGGTGCCGGAGAGCAGCTTGCCCGTGAGCATGAGCTCCTTGGTCTTGCGGAGGCCGATCATGCGCGGGAGGCGGTAGATCGGGCCGGCGCCGCCGAAGAGCGCGCGACGGATGTGGAAGTCACCGATCTTGGCGTCGTCCGCGCTGACCGCGAAGTCGCACGAGATCATGAGCTCGAAGCCGCCGGCCGTCACGTAGCCCTCGAGCACGGCCACGGAGGGCGTGTTCATCTGGTAGAGCCGGTCGCAGACCTGCGCCGAGAGCACCGCGACCTCCATGGCCTGGGTGTTGCCGACGTAGTTCTCGAGGAGCTCGTCGAGGTCGAAGCCCGAGCAGAACGTGCCGCCCTTGCCGCGGAGCACGAGCACGTGGAGGTCGGGGTCCTCGTCGACCTCCTTGATGATCTCGTCGAGGCGGTGGAGCAGCTCCACCGTGACGGCGTTCTTCTTGTGCGGCCGGTTGAGCCAGACGCGGGCGACATTGCCGTCCTTCTCGAGCAGGACGTGGTCGGTGTCGATCACAGCGGGTCCTTTCAGAATGAACTGGATTCACTTCAGTATGTGCGCCCGGACTGGCGCCGGTCAATGCCTGAACTGAAGTTAGTTCAGGAAACTTCGAGCGGGGTGGAGCCGGGCACGGCGAGCAGCGCCGCCAGCCGCGCACGGTGGTCGCGCGCCGAGCCGAACTGGGCCTCGTCGCCGAGCGCCCGACGCAGGTAGCGGTGGGCCGGGTGCTCCCAGGTGAAGCCGATGCCGCCGTGCAGCTGGACGGCCTCGTGGGCCGCGGCCAGCACCGCCTCGGTGCCCACGGCGGCGGCCACGGCAGCGGCCACCTCCGCGCCGCCGAGGTCGTGGCCCGCTGCGACGTCGTCGTCGAGGCGCGCCGCGGCGTACCGCACTGCGGAGCGGCAGCGCTCGCGGGCGACGAGCACGTCGGCCAACCGGTGCTTGACCGCCTGGAAGGAACCGATGGGGCGGCCGAACTGCTGGCGGGTCGTCACGTGCGCCACCGTCATGTCGAGGAGCCGCGCCACCATGCCCGCGTGCTCCGCCGCCACGGCGACCTGGCGCAGGACCGCGAGGCGCCGCAGGGCGTCGTCGACGCCGTCCGGCCCCACGAGGACACGGGCGGACGCGCCCTCCAGCACGACGTCACCCAGGCGACGCGTGACGTCGAGGTGCTCGAGCGGCGTCACGCCGGCTTCGGCCAGGTCGACGAGGAGCAGCATCCGCCCCTCCGGTCCCACGGCCGGTGCCACGAGGTGCGTGGCCCCGACGGCGTCGAGCACCCGGTGCAGCCGGCCGCTGGCCGTGCCGCCCTCCAGGCGCAGGGCCTCGGCGTGGCCCCACGCGTCGGTGACGAGGGCGGACCCCGCCAGTGCGTCGGCGAGGACGTCCGCGGCCACCGCCGGGTCGTCGGCGAGGAGCAGCGCCTGCAGGCCGAGCACGGCCGAGGACAGCACGGGGTCGGGCACGAGGGCGGCGCCCGTCTCCTCCAGCACCACGACGAGCTCCCGCAGCCCGAACCCCGCGCCCCCCTGGGCCTCGGGCACGGCGATCGCGGTCAGGTCGAGCTCGGCCGTCAGCCGTCGCCACACCTCGGTGGGCACCTGGCCGCTCTCGACCGCACCCAGCAGCTGCTCGAGGTCGCCGTGCTTCTCGACGATCGACCTCGCCACGGCGCGGAGGTCCTCGTGCTCGGGCACGGGCGCGAGGACCGCGGGATCCGAGTCGGGCCAGAGCGGGGGCAGACGGTCGGGTGCGCTCACGGTCGTCTCCTAAACTGAAGTGACATCAGTTCAAGATAGGACCGAGGCCTCTCCGGCGCAACGGTTGGCGGGCAGCCAAACCTGAACTAGGTTCAGTTCATGGCCACACCCAACCACCTCACGCGCTACTACGCCGACGTCGACGCCGGCGACATCGACGCCGCCCAGGCACGCCTCCACCCGGAGGTCACCTTCGCCATCCACCTGCCCGCGGAGTCGCGGCGCGGGACGACGAGCGAGGAGATGGTCGGCTACCTCCGCGACCGGGGTCCGGTCGACCGGGCCCACCACCCGCTGCGCACCGGCGTCGACGAGGACCTCGAGTTCGTCTACGGCGCGGTCGTGGAGGACGGCGTGACGACGACGGGCCACTTCCTCGCGGCCGTGCGCGTCACGGACGGGCTCATCACCCGCTACCAGGTCTCCTTCGACGTCGAGCTCGCCCTGCTGGGGGTGGACGCATGAGCGCGACCCCGTTTCCTCCAGCAGTGGTTCACCTTCATGGACTCCGACGACCCCGACCGGGTGCTCGACCACATCACCGACGACTTCGTGATGTCCGTGCTGTTCTCCCGGGGGGCCGACCAGGCCGCGGAGTTCACCGGCGACCGCGAGGGCCTGGTCGGCTACCTCGCCCAGCGCGAGAAGAGCACCCTGGTGCACGAGGTGATCGCCGGCAGCACGGTCGGCGACACCGAGCTCGTGCTCGGCCGCACCACGCGGGACGGCGCCTTCGAGGCCAGCTTCAACGCCTCGGCGCAGCTCGTCGACGGGAAGGTCCGTCGCCTGCTGATGGCCCGCACCCCCGCGCTCGAGTTCGAGGCCTGACCTGGCGATCGGCCTGACCGGCTGACCCGTGGGTCAGCCGGTCACGACCATGCACTTGCCGCGGGTACGTCCCGTGAGCAGGTCGACGACGGCCTGGGGCGCCTGCTCCAGGCCGTCGTACGTCGCGGTGTCGAGCCGCATCCGACCCGCGCGCCACAGGGCGGCCAGCTCGACGCGCACCTCGTCGGCGTGCTCGGCGAACGCGCCGGCGCGGAAGCCGCGGAGCGTGAGGTTCTTGCTCGTCGCGAGGAACAGGTTGTCGATCCCGGGGGCGGGCGCGCCGTCGTACCCCGCGACGGCACCGCAGAGAGCGGCGCGACCGAAGGGCCGCAGGTGGTCCAGCGCCGCGACGAGGTGTCCCCCGCCGACGTTGTCGAAGTAGACGTCGATCCCGTCGGGGGCGGCGGCGGCCAGGCCCTCCGCCACGCCCGCGCGGTGGTCGAAGGCGGCGTCGAACCCCAGCTCCTCGCGCAGGTAGGCGACCTTCTCGGGACCTCCGGCGCTCCCGACCACGCGGCACCCCCGTGACCGCGCCAGCTGACCCGCCACGCTCCCGACCGCCCCGGCCGCCGCCGACACCCAGACCGTCTCGCCCTCGGCAGCACGGGCGACGGGCACGATGCCGGACCACGCGGTGAGGCCGGTCCCGCCGAGCAGGCCGAGGTGGACCTCCGGCGGCGCCAGCTCGGCGTCGAGCCGGGTCAGCGCACCGGCACCGCCCAGTGCGCCCGCGCCCGCGTCGACGACGGCGAGCTCGCGGTAGCCGCGCGCGTGCTGCACGAGGTCGCCCTCGGCGAACCCCGACGCCCGCGACTCGAGCACGGTGCCCACCGCCAGGCCCTCGATCCCCTCACCGAGACCGAAGGCCGGGAGGTAGCCGGGCGGGCTCTCGGGGTCCATCCGCAGCCGCACGGCCGCGTCGACGGAGTGGTGGCTGGTGGCGACGAGCACCTGGCCGTCCGCGAGGCGCGGCACCTCGACCTCGACCACCTCCAGGTCGGCGGCTCGGAGCGTGCCGGAGGGGCGGCGTACCAGACGCAGCTCGCGGGTCCTCACGCCGACGGCTCCGCACCGTAGAAGCGGCACAGGACCGTCGCGATGCAGGCGGGCTTGGCGCCGTGCTCGACCTCGATCGTCACGTCGAACCGCGCCTGGACACCGCCTCCCACCGGCTGGACGTCGGCGAGCACGGCGCTGGCGCGCACGCGGCTGCCCGCGGTGACGGGCGCGGGGAAGCGCACGCGGTCGAGCCCGTAGTTGACGCCCATCGCGGCACCGTCCACGACGACGAGCGCGTCGAGCAGGGGCGCGACGAGCGACAGCGTCAGGTAACCGTGGGCGACGGTGGCTCCGAACGGACCCCGCGCGGCCCGCTCCGGGTCGGTGTGGATCCACTGGTGGTCGTCGGTCGCGTCGGCGAACGTGTCGATCCGCTGCTGGTCGACCTGCAGCCAGGGCCCGGGGCCCAGCGCGGAGCCGACGGCGCCGGCGAGGTCGGGCAGCGGGATGCGGACGGCGGTGGACATGGTGGCTCCCTGCGGATCGGGGTGGCAAACTGACCTGAGTTCACTTCATACTGAACCACAACGGCTGCCGGCACCAGGCGCCAGACGAGGAGGGCGGGCGATGGAGCTCGCAAGCGCGACGCCGCGGTTCGCGGGACGCACCGTGCTGGTCACGGGAGCGACCGGTGGCCTGGGGACCGAGATCTGCCGACGCATCGCCGGGGAGGGCGGACGGCTCGTCGTCACCGACCTCGACGAGGCACCCTGCCAGGAGCTCGTCGCCGCACTGCCCGGCGAGGGCCACCGGGCGATCCGCCTCGACGTGGCCGGCGAGGACTCGTGGGTCGCCGCCCTGGAGCAGGTCGCCGCCGACGGCGGCCTCCACGCCCTCGTCAACAACGCAGCGCTGGGCAGCCTCGCCACGGTCGAGGACGAGTCCGTCGAGCACTGGGAGCAGGTCGTCCGCGTCGACCAGACCGGCACCTTCCTGGGGATGAAGCACGGCGGCCCGCTCATCGAGACCTCCGGCGGCGGCGCGATCGTCAACCTCTGCTCGATCCTCGGCACGGTCGGCGGCTTCGGCAACTCGTTCGCGTACCACGCAGCCAAGGGCGCGGTGCGCACGATGACGAAGAACGCCGCGCTGCACTGGGCCACCCGGGGCGTGCGGGTCAACTCGCTGCACCCCGGCTTCATCGGCACGCCGCCGCTGCTCCAGCGGTTCGAGGGGACCGAGCGGCACGCGGCGATGCTCGCGGGCACGCCCATGGGACGTCTCGGCACGCCCGCCGAGATCGCCGCCGTCGTCGCCTTCCTCGCGAGTGACGACGCGGCATTCATGACCGGCTCGGAGATCTACGCGGACGGCGGCTGGACCGCCCGCTGATCCATCGACCCCACCCCGTCGCTCGACAGGAGAACGCGATGTACGTGCTCGTCCACGGCGCCGGCATGGGCGCCAGCTGCTGGGAGCCGTTGCTCCCCCACCTCGACGGCCCCGCCGTGGCCGTCGACCTGCCCGGCCGCGGCACCCGGGCCGACGTGCCGCTGACGTCCGTCACCCTCGACGACTGCGCCCAGGCACTGCTCGACGACGTCGCCGCCCTCGAGGGGGACGACCTGGTGCTGGTCGCCCACTCGTTCGCCGGCGTCACGGTGCCCCGCGTCATGGCCGCCCTCGCCCCCCGGCTGCGGCACGTCGTCTTCCTGTCGGCGGTCGTGCCGCCCGACGGGTCCGCGGTGCTCGACCAGATCGACCCGGGGGTGCGGGAGGCCGTGCGTGCCTCCACGGGCGACGGCATCTACCACCAGGACCCCGCCGGCGCGCAGGCCATGCTGTGCAACGACATGGACGAGGCACAGACCGCGTGGACGCTCGCGCAGGTCGTCGACGACGCGGCGGCGCTGCTGACGGAGCCGGTCGACCTGTCCGGGCTGGAGGCCGACGTCCCCCGGACCTACGTGCGCCTGACGAACGACGCCTGCTACACGCCGGTCCTGCAGGAGGCGTCCGCGCGCCGTGTCGGCGGGAACGAGGTCTTCCTCGACGCGGGACACATGGCCATGGTGACGATCCCCGAGCAGGTCGCGGGGGTCCTGCGCGAGGCGCGCTGAACCCACCCCGGGTCGTGGCCCCAGCGCACCGTCTTCCGTAGCGCTGGGGCCACGACCCGGTACGGCGCGGGTCGACCGTCTGGCACGCTGTGGCCACCATGCCGACCGATCCCGAGCCTGCCGCCGAGCCGGCAGCGCCGACCCCGCCCGAGCCGATCCAGTCGCTCGTGCGCGGGCTGGCGGTGGTGCGGGCGTTCGACGGCGAGCACCCCCGCCTGACCCTGTCGGACGCCGCCCGCCGCTCCGGACTCTCCCGCGCGACCGCGCGGCGGGTGCTCCACACCTTGGTCACGGAGGGGTACGCCGCCACCGACGGCCGCACCTTCCGCCTGACCCCGCGCATCCTCGAGCTCGGGTTCGCCTACCTCTCCGCGCTCGGCCTGCCGGCGGTCGCGCAGCCGCACCTCGAGGCCCTCTCCGCCCAGGTCGGCGAGTCGACGTCGTTGGCGGTGCTCGACGGCGACCAGGTCGTGTACGTCGCGCGCGTCGCCACCCGCCGCATCATGAGCGTCGGGATCACGGTGGGGACGCGGTTCCCGGCGTACGCGACCTCGATGGGCCGCGTGCTGCTCGCCGGTCTCGACGACGCGGCGGTCGACGACGTCCTCGACGGCGACCTCGTCGCCTGGACGCCGCGGACCCTGACGGACCGCGCCGCGCTGCGGGCGGAGGTCGGGCGGACGCGCGAGCGGGGCTGGGCGGCCGTCGAGGAGGAGCTCGAACGCGGGCTGCGCTCCATCGCGGCACCGGTCCGCGACACGGCGGGTGGCGTCGTCGCCGCCGTCAACGTGTCCACGTCCGCGCTCGACCAGCGGGACCTCGAGCGGGAGGTCCTCGCGCCCCTCCTCGCGTGCACCGCGGCGATCGGCGCCGACCTGGAGCGCATCGGTCGCTGAACCGCTCGGGGGCGCGACCTTGGCACGGTCTCGCTCGCGGCGTACAGTCGGTTCGGAAAGCGAACGGACGTTCGCTAGGCGAACAAGGAGTTCCGGTGGAGCAGCTCGACACCTACCTGTACGCAGCCACCCGCACGCCGTTCGGGAAGTTCAACGGGGCGCTCGCCGGGGTGCGGCCCGACGACCTGGCCGCCGGCGTCCTCACGGACCTGCTGGCCCGCACCCCCGGCCTCGACGCCGCGAGCCTCGCCGAACGCACCGAGGTGTTCTTCGGCAACGCCAACGGCGCGGGCGAGGACAACCGCAACGTCGGCCGGATGGCCTGGCTGCTCGCCGGTCTGCCCGTCGCGACGCCCGCGACCACGATCAACCGGCTGTGCGGCTCGAGCCTCGACGCCGCGATCCAGGCCTCCCGCGCACTCGCGTCGGGCGACCTCGGCGAGGACGGCATCGCCGTCGTCGGCGGCGTCGAGTCGATGACGCGCGCGCCGTGGGTGCTGCCCAAGTCCGACCGCCCGTTCCCCGCCGGCGACGTCACCGCGGTCTCGACGACCCTCGGCTGGCGGCTCGTGAACCGGCGGATGCCGCAGGAGTGGACGGTCTCGCTGGGCGAGGCGAACGAGCAGCTCCAGGAGCGCTTCGGCATCAGCCGCGAGCGGCAGGACGCGTTCGCCGCTCGCTCGCACGAGCTCGCCACGCAGGCCTGGGCCGACGGGTTCTACGACGCGTTCGTGTCGCCCGTCGAGGTCCCCGGCCGCAAGGGCACGACGACCGTGGCCCGCGACGAGGGCGTCCGCCCCGACACCACGGTCGACACGCTCGCAGGCCTCACGCCCTCCTTCCGCCCCGACGGCACCATCACGGCCGGCAACGCCTCCCCCCTCTCCGACGGCGCCTCGGCCCTCCTGCTCGGTACGGCGGGGGCCGCGGCCCGCGTCGGCGCCGAGCCCGTCGCGCGGATCGCGGGCCGGGCGGCGAGCGCGCTGGAGCCACAGGCCTTCGGGTTCGCGCCCGCCGAGGCGGCCGACCGGGCCCTCGCCCTGGCCGGCATCGGCTGGGACCAGGTCGGCGCGGTGGAGCTCAACGAGGCCTTCGCGGTGCAGTCCCTGGCCTGCGTCGACGCCTGGCTGCCCGAGGGGCTGCGTGACCCCGGGATCGTCAACACCCGGGGCGGCGCGATCGCCCTGGGCCACCCGCTCGGCGCGTCCGGCGGCCGGGTGCTCGGCACTCTCGCGGCGGTCCTGCGCGAGCGCGGCGAGCGGTGGGGGCTCGCCGCGATCTGCATCGGCGTGGGCCAGGCGCTCGCGGTCGTGCTGGAGAACCTCGACGCCACGGCGGGAGGGGCCCGATGACCACGTTCCACACCGATCCGGCCGAGGCCGTCGCCGGCACCGCCGACGGGTCCACCGTGCTCGTCGGCGGCTTCGGGATGGCCGGCATGCCGGTGACCCTGATCGACGCCCTCATCGACTCCGGTGCCCGCGACCTGACGGTCGTCTCGAACAACGCCGGCAACGGCGACACCGGTCTCGCCGCGCTGCTCGCGGCGAAGCGGGTCCGCAAGATCATCTGCTCGTTCCCCCGCCAGTCCGACTCCTGGGTCTTCGACGGGCTCTACCGGGGCGGCGAGATCGAGCTCGAGGTCGTGCCGCAGGGCAACCTCGCCGAGCGCATGCGTGCGGCGGGCGCCGGCATCGGCGCCTTCTTCTCCCCCACCGGCGTCGGCACGCTGCTGGCCGAGGGCAAGGAGGAGCGCACGATCGACGGCCGCCGCCACGTGCTCGAGATGCCGATCAAGGGCGACGTCGCCCTCATCGGAGCGCACCGCGCCGACCCCATGGGCAACCTCGTCTTCCGCAAGACGGCCCGGAACTTCGGGCCCGTCATGGCCACGGCGGCGACCACCACGGTCGTCGAGGTGCGGGAGGTCGTGGGGCTGGGCGAGCTCGATCCCGAAGCGGTCGTCACGCCCGGCATCTACGTCGACCGGGTGCTGGACCTGTCCGCCACCACCGATCCGGAGGCCACCGCGTGAGCACCCTCGTCCTGCCGTCCGCGACCACGGAGCACACCGACCGCGGCCCCCTCGACAAGCACGAGCTCGCCGCGATCATCGCGCGCGACATCCCGCGGGGCTCCTACGTCAACCTCGGCATCGGGCAGCCCACCCTCGTGGCCGACCACCTCGCCCCCGACGCGGGCGTCGTGCTCCACACCGAGAACGGCATGCTCAACATGGGCCCGGCCGCCCAGGGCGACGAGGTCGACCCCGACCTCACCAACGCCGGGAAGGTGCCGGTGACGGAGCTCCCGGGCGCGGCGTACTTCCACCACGCCGACTCCTTCGCCATGATGCGCGGCGGCCACCTCGACGTGTGCGTGCTCGGGGCCTACCAGGTCGCCGCCAACGGCGACCTCGCCAACTGGCACACGGGCGCGCCTGACGCGATCCCGGCCGTGGGCGGGGCCATGGACCTGGCCATCGGGGCCAAGGACGTGCTCGTCATGATGACGCTCTTCTCGAAGGACGGCACGGCGAAGCTCGTCGAGGCGTGCACCTACCCGCTGACCGGGGCGGCGTGCGTGAGCCGCGTCTACACCGACCACGGCGTCTTCGCCGTGGGCGGTCCCGACGCTGGGGTGACCGTGCTGGAGACCTACGGCGCCTCGGTCGACGAGCTCGCGTCGCGCACCGGGTTGCCGTTGCGCCGGCTCTGACCCGCTGACAGGCTCCCGCCATGGAGCTGCGTCACCTGCGGTACTTCGTCGCGGTCGCCGAGGAGTGCCACTTCGGGCGGGCGGCGGAGCGGCTGCACATCGCGCAACCGCCGCTCAGCCAGCAGATCAAGCAGCTCGAGGCGCACCTCGGCGTCACCCTGCTGACCCGGTCGACGCGGCGCGTGGAGCTCACGGCCGCGGGCGCGGCGTACCTCGACCACGCACGCGCCATCCTCGCGTCCGTGGACCGGGCGGCCGACGACGCCCGCCGGGTCGCCGACGGCTGCGTCGGGCGGGTGGCGATCGGGTTCACCGGGTCGGCGACCTACGAGCTGCTGCCGCGCCTCGCGCGCGTGCTGCGCGCCGAGCTGCCGGACGTCGAGGTCGAGCTCCACGGCGAGATCCTGACCCCGGGCCAGGTCGCGCGGCTGCACGACGGCTCGCTCGACGTCGGCGTGCTGCGGCCGCCGGTCGAGGACGACGCGCTCGACGTCCACCTGCTGCGGCGCGAGCCGCTGGTCGCGGTGCTGCCCGACGCGCACCCGCTCGTCGCGGCGCCGGGGATCTCCGCGGTGCGGCTGGCCGACCTCGCGGGCGAGTCCTTCGTGACGTACCCGTCGGGACACCGGTCGGTCGTGCACGAGGCCGTGCTCGCCGCCTGCCGTGCGGCGGGGTTCGAGCCCCAGCCCGTGGCCGAGGTCGCGGAGACCTCGACCCTCGTGTCGTTCGTGGCCGCGGGCCTGGGCGTCGCGCTCGTGCCGGAGTCGGTCCAGCACCTGCGCATCACGGGCGCGGCCTACCGCCCGTTGGCCGGCACGGCACCGAGCGTCGACCTCGGGGTGGCCACGCGACGCGGCGAGGACGCCCCCGTCGTCCGTCGCGTGCTCGACCTCCTGGGCGCGATCGGGGCGACACCCCTTTATTAGGTCGCCGCACGTCTCGATCGAGAGGAACTGAGTCCTTCACTCGACACGAATCTCGTGTGACCGTCGTCGCATGAAGATCAGCCGGGTAGAGGCGATCCCCTACGCGATCCCCTACCGCAAGCCCCTGGCGTTCGCCAGCGGCGCGGTGGCGACGGCCGACCACGTGCTGGTGCGCGTGCACACCGACGACGGGATCGTGGGACAGGCCGACGCCCCGCCCCGGCCGTACACCTACGGCGAGACCCAGACCTCCATCCGCAGCGTCGTCACCGAGCTGTTCGCACCGGCGATCGAGGGTCTCTCGATCCTGGACCGCGAGCAGGTGCGGAGCCGCCTGGAGCGCACCGTGGGCAACCCGGTCGCCAAGGCCGCGGTCGACATGGCGATCTGGGACGCGATCGGCCAGACCCTCGGCGTCTCCGTCTCGGAGCTGCTCGGCGGCTTCACCGACCGGGTCCGGGTCTCCCACATGGTCGGCTTCGCCGAGCCGGCGGCCATGGTCGCCGAGGCGGAGCGGATCCGGGAGACCTACGGCATCACCGTCTTCAAGGTGAAGGTCGGCCGCCGGCCCTACCGCCTCGACGTCGACGTCTGCCGCGCCCTGCGCGCCGGGCTCGGCGACGACGTGGAGCTCTACGTCGACGGCAACCGCGGCTGGACCGCCTCGGAGTCGGCCCGAGCTCTCGCCGAGATGGCCGACCTCGGGCTCACCATGGCGGAGGAGCTCTGCCCGGCGGACGACGTGCTGGGCCGTCGCTGGCTCGTGCAGCAGTCGACCATCCCGTTCTTCGCCGACGAGTCCGTCGCGCGGCCCGGCGAGGTGACCCGCGAGCTGCTCGCCGGCGCGGCCACCGGCATCTCGCTCAAGACGTCCCGCACCGGGTTCACCACCAGCCAGCGTCTCGTCGGGCTCTGCGAGGGCCTCGGGGTGGAGGTCGTGGTGGGCAACCAGATCGACACGCAGGTCGGCTCGCTGTGCTCGGCGGCGTTCGCCGCGGCGTACGAGCTCACGTCGCGTCGCGCGGCCGAGCTCTCCAACTTCCTCGACATGACCGACGACCTCCTCGCCGACCCGCTCGTCATCGAGCACGGCGAGCTCAAGGTGCGCGAGGGCCCGGGCCTCGGCATCGCCGTCGACCCGGAGCGCCTCGAGCGCTACCGGCTCGACACCTGAACCCGTTCCGCCGTTCCACGACCGTCGCCCCGCACCACCACCGAGGAGTCACCGATGACCCAGCAGCTCGACCACGACACCGACCTGCACGACGCCACCGTCGCCCGCGCCGCCGACTCGGGCGCCAACGCGACCGCCCAGTTCCAGGCGAAGCAGAAGGCCGCCGTGGCCGTCTCGAAGGAGCGCGTCTCCGAGGTGGCGACGGCCGCGCTCACCGCGCTCCACGAGGTGATCCGGGACCAGCAGGTGACCTACGAGGAGTACGACGCCCTCAAGGCCTGGATGATCGCCGTCGGCCAGGACGGCGAGTGGCCGCTCTTCCTCGACGTGTGGATCGAGCACGTCGTCGAGGAGGTCGCCAACGCCGACCGCGAGGGCTCGAAGGGCTCCATCGAGGGCCCGTACTACGTCCCGGGCGCACCCGCGCTCCCCGCCCAGGCCACGCTCCCCCAGCGCGACGACGAGGTCGGCTCGCCGCTCCGCTTCCAGGGCCAGGTGCGCGCCGTCGACGGCACGCCGCTGGGCGGCGCCCTCGTCGAGCTGTGGCACGCGGACGACGCAGGCTTCTACTCGCAGTTCGCCCCCGGCATCCCCGAGTGGAACCTCCGCGGCTCGATCACGGCCGACGACGAGGGGCGCTTCTGGATCGACACCATCCAGCCCGCGCCGTACCAGATCCCCACGGACGGCTCCTGCGGCCGCCTCATCGACGCGGCCGGCTGGTCGGCCTGGCGTCCCGCGCACCTGCACCTCAAGGTGTCGGCGCCCGGCCACCGGCTCATCACGACGCAGCTCTACTTCGAGGGCGGGGAGCACGTCGCCAACGACATCGCCTCCGCCGTGAAGCCCGAGCTCGTGCTCGCGCCGACGCCGCGCGCCGACGGCCAGGGCGACGAGGTCACCTACGACTTCGTGCTCGACCCGGCCTGAGCCCGTGCTGTTCTGCGTCCGGATGGACGTCGACCTCCCCCGCGACCTCGACCCCGAGGTGCGCGCCGACACCCTCGCCCGGGAGAAGGCCTACAGCCAGGAGCTGCAGCGCTCCGGGAAGTGGCCCCACATCTGGCGGGTCGTGGGGGCCTACTCGAACATCTCGGTGTTCGACGTCGACTCCACCGAGGAGCTCCACGACCTCCTGTGGAACCTGCCCCTCTTCCCCTACATGACCATCGACGTCACGCCGCTCGCGCCGCACCCGTCGGCGATCTGAGGGGCGGCGGGGGGAGGCGCAGAAAGAAAACGCGGACCGGAAGGCCTGTTGGATCGATCCAGCAGGCGTCCTGGTCCGCGTTCTCTTTTTTCGTGCGGCTCTCCGTCAGTCGACGGCGACCGTGATCCCGCGGAGCACGAGCGTCACCGCCGCGTCCACGCGCTCGTGGAGGACGGTCTCGGGCTCGCGCACCCAGCGGAACACCGCGCCCTGTAGCACGTCGCTGAGGGCCCGGGCGACGTCGGCCACGTCCACGGTCGGATCGACCTGCCCCCGGTCCCGGGCGGCCTCCACGTAGGGCGTCACGTCCGCCAGCAGCTGCGACTCGTAGCGCGTCGGCCCCAGCGCGGCCGTCCACCCCAGCATCATCTGGCGGCTCAGCTCGGGCGTGGACTCGACGGCCTCGCTGATCGACCGGAAGTAGGCCCGGACCGCCACGACCAGGTCCGACGGCGCCGCCTCCCCCATCGCGTCCTCGATGGCGCGGTCGGCCATCTGCCGCACCCACAGCATCGGGATGTCGCCCTTGGTGGGGAAGTAGTTGAAGACGGTCCGCCGCGAGGCGCCGGCCTCGGCGGCGATGTCGGCCATCGTCGTCTCCTCGTAGCCACGGGAGACGAAGAGCGTGGACGCCGCCTCGAGCAGCGCCGCGCGGGTCCGCGCCGCCCGGTCGGGGCGCGGGGGCGACGGGGGCGACGACAGGGGCATCTCGATCCTTCCGGGGCCGGCTGTTGACAGGTTTTGCACCCAAGTGCACCATGTGACCGCGGCCACTTTGCACTCAAGTGCAATTCCATCACGAGGAGCACCATGTCCCACGCGACGACCACAGTAGAACCCCACGACCTCGACCCCTACGCGCCAGAGGCCCAGCTCGCTCCCGCGGCGTACTACGACCGGCTCCACGCCCAGGGGCCCGTGGTCCACGTGCCCGAGCGGGACCTGTGGCTGGTCGCGGGGCACGCCGAGGCGGTCCAGGTGCTGCGCAACCACACCCAGTTCGTCTCGGGCGACGGGGTCACCTTCGAGGTCCCGACCACGCGGACCGAGCGCTACCCGCTGATCGAGAACGACCCCCCGCTGCACGACCGCATCCGGCGCTCCGTGCAGCCCTCCTTCTCGAAGCGGGCGGTCGAGGCGCTCCGCCCCGGCATCGAGGACGTCGCGCGCGAGATCACGCAGGAGGTGGTCGACCGCGGGGAGTTCGACGCCATCCCCGTCATCGCCCGGGCGATGCCGGACCGGGCCATGACCCTGTTGACGGGGATCACCCCGCCGAGCGCCGCCGCGCTCGCGGACTGGAGCGACGCGACCAGCCGCGCCGAGGAGCCGGCCGGCACGCCGGAGCACGCCAGCCAGGTGATGGAGGCCGTCACCTGGCTGGTCTCGGAGGGACTGCCGGCCATGCCGGCGCACTGCCTGGGACGACTCATCGTCGACTCCGGCGGCAACGACGGCAGCCTCGAGGAAGGCACAGAGCGGGTGATGGTGCTGGCCTCGATGTGGCTCGCTGGTATCGACTCCACCGGCGGCCTGATCGGCAACGCCGTCAACGCGTTCATCGAGCAGCCCGAGCAGTGGGACCTGCTGCGCGAGCGCCCCGACCTCGTCCCCAACGCGGTCGAGGAGGTGCTGCGGCACGGTGCGCCGTTCCGGGCCTTCTTCCGTCGCACCCGCACGGCGGCCGAGGTCGCGGGCGTCCCGATCCCGGCGGGGGCCCGCGTCGCGGTCATGCTCGCGGCCGCCAACCGCGACCCGCGCCAGTTCCCCGACCCGCACCGGCTCGACCTCACCCGCGAGAACGCGAAGACGCACCTCGGGTTCGGCAACGCACTGCACGTGTGCCTCGGCTCCCCGGTGGCCCGCGTCGAGGTCGCCTCCCTGCTGAGCGAGCTCAGCAAGCGGGTGGTGCGCTTCGAGCGCGCCGGGGACCCGGTGCCCAGCGCCAGCCAGACCGTGCAGAAGCTCGACGCGCTGCCCGTGCGCGTCGTCACCGCCGAGGGGGCGGGTCGATGAGCTATGCCAAGGGACCCCACGACCTCGGCCGCGGCGCGTTCGCGTGGCTCGTGCCGTCCGGCCACTGGGGGCAGAGCAACTCCGGCCTGGTGCGCGGCGAGGGCGAGTCGCTCCTGGTCGACACCCTCTACGACCTGGCCCACACCCGCGAGATGCTCGACGGCTACGCGCCGCTCACGGTGGAGCACCCGATCCGGACCGTGGTGAACACCCACTCCGACGGCGACCACTGGTTCGGCAACCAGCTGGTGGGGGGCGACGGCGTGGAGATCATCGCCTCGGCGGCAGCCGCCGCGACGATGACGCAGCACGCCGTCGACGAGATGGTCGGGCTGCACGAGCGGGACGGCCACATCGGGGAGTTCATCCGACCCATCTCGGTCGGCTTCGACATGCACGGCATCGTCGCGACGCCGCCCACGCGCACCTTCAGCGGCCGCCTCGTCCTCGACGTCGGCGGCCGGGAGGTCCACCTCATCGAGGTGGGACCCGCCCACACGGCGGGCGACGTGCTGGTGCACGTGCCGGAGGCCGGCGTCGTCTACACCGGGGACATCGTCTTCAACGGCGGCGCACCCCTGGTGTGGACCGGACCGATCTCGCGGTGCATCGCCGCTCTCGACCAGGTGCTCGCCCTCGAGCCCGACGTCGTGGTGCCCGGTCACGGGCCGCTGACCGACGACACGGCCGTACGGCGCGTGCGGGCCTACCTCGAGCACGTCGCCGTCGAGGCGACCGCCCACTTCCGCGCCGGCCTCTCCGTGGAGGAAGCCGTGTCGGCGATCGACCTGACACCGTTCGCGGACATGACGGAGCAGGAGCGCATCGCGGCCAACGTGCTCAACGTCTACGAGGAGCTCGACCCGACGCGACCCCGCTCCGACCGGCTCGAGCAGTTCAGTCGCATCGCCGCCTACGACGCGGGGGTGCGGCGATGAGGATCGCGCGTGTCGAGGTCGACGGAGCGACCCGCATCGGCGTCGTGGACGGGGACCGGGTGCAACCGCTCGCCCCCGGGGTCGACCACCTCGCCCTGCTCGCAGCTTCGCCCGCGGAGCGCGCCGAGACGGTGGCGCGGGCCGCGACGGGGCGAGCCCCTGCCCCTGTCCGACGTGCGGCTCCGCGCGTCGATCGAGCCCACCAGCCTCCGCGACTTCCTGACGTTCGAGGAGCACCTCGAGGGCAGCCTGCAGATCCTCGGCGCGACCGAGCCGCATCCCGTCTGGTACGAGATGCCGGTCTTCACCTTCTACAACCGCAACGCCGTCGCAGGACCCGGCGACGCGATCGCGGTTCCTCCCGGCTGTGAGCTGCTGGACTTCGAGCTCGAGCTGGCGGTCGTGATCGGCAAGCCCGGCAAGGACCTGACCCCGGAGCAGGCGGGCGACCACATCGCCGGCTACACCCTGTTCAACGACTGGTCGGCCCGCGACCTGATGCAACCCGTCATCCCGTTCGGCATGGGTCCCATGAAGGGGAAGGACTTCGCGAACTCATTCGGGCCCTGGGTCGTCACCGCGGACGAGCTCGCGCCGTACCGGCGGGAGGACCGGCTCGCGCTCGAGCTGCACGTCGAGCTCAACGGGGTGCCGCTCCCGGCCGGGGGCGACAGCTCCGTCAACATGGCGTGGTCGTTCGAGGAGATGATCGCGTTCGCGTCGCGCGGCACCGAGCTCCGGACCGGCGACGTCCTGGCGTCGGGCACGTGCGGTGGCGGCTGCCTGCTGGAGTACTGGGCCCGTCTCGGCACCGACGTGGTCCCCCCGCTCGCCCCCGGCGACGAGGTGACCCTGGTCGCGGAGGGCATCGGCGCCCTGTCGAACACCATCGTGGCCGGCGCCGACCCGGTGCCGCTCGGTCGGGCGCGCCCCGCCCGGGAACGCCGCCAGCGGGACTGGTCGGGGGTGGTGGGCCGTGGCTGAGCCCGCCATCACGGCCTTCGCCCGGCTGGCGGAGAGGTACGGCGGCCCCCCGGCCACGGCGTCGTACGACGCGCTCTGGCGGTGGTCCGTGCAGGACACCTCGGCGTTCTGGAGCGCCGTGGACGAGTTCTGCGGCGTGGTCTGGGAGACGGAGCCCGACGCGGTCACGGACGGTGCACCGCTGCCGGACACACGGTGGTTCCCGGGCGGCCGCCTCAACTACGCCGCCCAGGTCTTCGCCGTGCCCCGCACCGGCCCCGCCATCGTGGGGCACGACGAGGAGGGGATCACCCAGACCCTGACCTGGGCCGACCTCGAGCGCCAGGTGTCGGCGCTCGCCGGGACCCTGGCCGATGCCGGGGTCGGTCCGGGCGACCGGGTGGTCGGCTACCTGCCCGACCGGCCCGAGGCGATCGTCGCGTTCCTGGCGGCCGCGACCCTGGGGGCCGTGTGGGCGGGGTGCGGCACCGACCTGGCGGGGGAGGCCGCGCTCGCGCGCGTGGGCCAGCTGGACCCCACGTGCCTCGTCGCGGCCGCGGGCTACCACCACCGCGGGCGCTGGGTGGACCGGACGGCGGACGTGGAGGTGCTCCGCCACGGGCTCCCCGGCCTGCGCCTCTCGGTGCTCGTCGGCGACGGCCACCCCTTCGCGGACGGCGCGGTCGCGTGGTCCACCGCCGTCAGTCGCCCCGGGCCGGGTCCGGCACCCGTCCCGGTGCCGTCCGCGCACCCGCTCTGGGTGCTCTTCACCTCCGGGACCACCGGGCCGCCCAAGGGCATCGTGCACGGCCACGCCGGCGTCGTCGTCGAGCACCTGAAGACGCTGCGGCTGTTCTTCGACCTCGGGCCCGGCGACCAGTTCTTCTGGTACACGACCTTGAACTGGATGATGTGGAACCTGCGTCTCGGCGGCCTGCTGTGCGGTGCCCCGGTCCACTGCTTCGACGGCGCGCCGACGCCCCCGGCGCTGTGGAAGGTCGCCGAACGCGGGCACATCACCCATCTCGGCGTCAGCCCCGGTTACCTGACCGCCTCCCGGGACGCGGGGCTCCACCCGTCGACCGACCGAGACCTCAGCGCCCTGCGGGTGCTCGGCTGCACCGGGTCGGTGCTCACCCGCCCCGTGCACCAGTGGGTGGCCGACGACCTGGGGCCCGCGGTGCGGGTCGCCCCGACCACCGGGGGCACCGACGTCGTGAGCGGCTTCGCCGGTGGTGTGCCGACGGTGCCGGACCACGTCGGGGAGATCAGCGCCCGCTGGCTGGGCGTCGACCTGCGGGCCTGGTCGGCTGAGCGGGAGGACCTCGTCGACCAGGTCGGCGAGCTGGTCGTCGCCACACCCCTGCCGTCCATGCCCGTGGCGTTCTGGGACGACCCCGACGGCAGCCGCCTCCGCGCCGCGTACTTCGAGGACTTCCCCGGCGTCTGGCGGCACGGCGACTGGGTCACGGTCACCTCGCGCGGCACCGTGATCGTCCACGGTCGCTCCGACGCCACGCTGAACCGGCACGGCATCCGCATGGGCAGCGCGGACATCTGCCAGGCAGCCGAGGACGTGCCCGGCGTCCTCGAGGCACTGGTGGTCGGGATCGACGAGCCGGACGGCGGCTACTGGATGCCGATGTTCGTCACCCTCGCACCGGGCCGACGGCTCGACGACGAGCTGGCCACGACCATCCTGACGTCCGTCCGCGAGAAGGTCTCGCCCCGCCACGTCCCCGACGAGGTCGTCCAGGTGCCCGGGATCCCCCACACGTTGACGGGCAAGAAGCTCGAGGTGCCGATCAAGAAGATCCTGGTCGGCATGGAGCCGGCCGCACAGGTCGGCGCCGTGGACCGTCCCGAGCTCCTGCACGTCTTCCAGCAGCTGGGCGAGACCCGGCGCGCCGCACGACCGACCCGCGACCACGACCACGAGGTGCCCTGATGCCGACCCCCGAGACCATCGAGCTCGTCGTGCTGGACAAGGAGACCGTCGCGGTCGACACCGTCCGGCTCACGCTCGGACGACCCGACCGCGGTCCCCTTCCCCCCTGGGAGCCCGGCGCGCACATCGACCTGCACCTCGGGAGCGACCCCGCGCTGGTGCGCCAGTACTCGCTGTGCTCCTCCCCCGCCGACCCCGACCGCTACGAGGTCGCCGTGCTCCGCGACCCCGCCAGCCGCGGCGGCTCGGCCCACGTGGTCGACCGGCTCGGTCCCGGTGACGTCGTCCCGGTCAGCCACCCGCGCAACCACTTCGCCCTGGTGCCGGCGCGCCGCTACGTCTTCGTCGCCGGCGGAATCGGCATCACCCCGGTGCTGCCGATGATCGCGGCCGTCGCGGCGACGGGGGCCGATTGGAGCCTGCTCTACGGCGGCCGCACCCGCGCGTCGATGGCCTTCGCGGACGAGCTCGTCGAGGCGTGGGGCGACCGCGTGTCGATCCGCCCCCAGGACGAGCACGGGCTGCTCGACCTCGACGGGTTGCTCGCCGTGCCCCAGCCGGACACCGCGATCTACTGCTGCGGACCGGCGCCGCTGCTCGACGCGGTCGAGGTCGCCTCCGCGGCGTGGCCCCCCGGGACGTTGCACCTCGAACGGTTCGCGCCCGTCGCCCTCCCCGCCACCACGGAGGACGACGGCGCGTTCGAGGTGGAGTTCGCCCGCACCGGCGTGACGCTCACGGTCCCCGCCGACCGCTCCATCATGGAGGTCGCCGAGGACGCGGGCGTCCCGATCATGTACTCGTGCGAGGAGGGGACCTGCGGCAGCTGCGAGGTCCCGGTGCTCGCCGGCGAGCCCGACCACCGAGACTTCGTGCTCACCCCCGAGGAGCGCGAGGCGTCCCGCAGCATGATGATCTGCGTCGGCCGAGCACGGTCGCCGCGGCTCGTGCTCGATGCCTAGATCTGCCCAGGGCCGCAACGACAACGACACAGCCCCCGACCTGCATCTCTGCAGGTCGGGGGCTGTGTGTCGGAGCCGCCTGTCAGAATCGAACTGACGACCTAATCATTACGAGTGATTCGCTCTACCGACTGAGCTAAGGCGGCGCGCTGCCCGCCGGAACGGACAGCGAGGAGAGCATAGCGACCGGTCCACACCCGCGCGAATCGGGCCCCGGTCGCGGCGCTCGGGGGCTCAGGCCGCGAGCGTCAGCCCGGCGAGGCGCGCGCCCTCGCTGGCGTGCTCCTGCGTAGCACCGCACCAGCAGGTGAAGGTCGCGACCCACCCGCCCTCGACGGCGCGCACCGCGCTGAACTGGGTGTCGAAGATGAGCTGGCGCTTCTCGCAGCTGCTGCAGCGGTGGACGAACACGGTGGCCTCCTCAGGAGTCAGATCGGGGACGACTCCTATCCTCTCGACGTCGAGACTCCAGGGGTAGCCTCACTTTCCAGCGCGATCCCTAGGTCATTCCTATGATGTGACCGTGCTCTCCCTCCACCAGCTCCGGTGCTTCCTCGCGACGTACGAGCACGGCTCGCTGACCGCCGCGGCGACCGAGCTCGGCTACGCGCAACCGAGCGTGTCCGAGCAGATCCGGGCGCTCGAGAAGTCGCTCGGCGTCCAGCTGTTCCGCCGCGTCGGGCGCGGCGTCGTGCCCACCACCGTCGCCGACGAGCTGCGGCCCCACGCGGAGCGCACGCTGGCGGCCGCCGAGGAGGCGCGCCGTGCCGTCACGAGCGCCAAGGCGCTGCAGACGGGCACCATCCGGTTCGGGATGTTCGGCGCTGCCCGCCTGTACGCCGGGGCCGGGCTGGTCGCGGACGTGCTGGCCCGCTACCCCGGTGTCCGGGTGGAGCTCATCGGCCAGAACTCCAACGAGGTGCAGGAGGACCTCCGCCGCGGCCGGCTCGAGGCCGCGATGATCGCGGTGCCCGCCGCGACCAGCGAGGGCATGACGGTCACGCCCGTCGCGAAGGACGAGCTCGTCTACATCAGCGCGGACCCGGAGCGGCTGACGTCGCCCGTGACGCCGCAGCGCTTCGCGCAGGCGCAGCTGGTGATGCCGGAGACGACCTGGCGGGCGGTCGACTCGACGCGCATCGTGCTGCGGCAGATGCTCCACGAGACCGGCCGCAACCCCACGACGCGGATCGAGGTCGAGGACATCGAGACCGCGGTCGAGCTCGTCGGGATGGGCCTCGCCGACAGCGTCATCCCCAAGGGAGCCGCGCTGCAGCTGCTCCCCCGCCTGGCGCCGTCGGCGGGCTACGTCTCGCTGCGCCCGCGGCAGTACGACACCCTCGCCGTCGTCCACCGCTCCGGCGCGACCCTGTCGCCCGCCGCGCAGCTCATGATCGAGCTGGCCACGCGGCGGATCCAGCAGATCGCCGAGCCGTTCGCACCGCGCTAGCCGTGGGCCGGTCCGTGACCCCTCGCCACGCCGCGACGGCGCGTGCGGGCGAACCACGCGGAGGCGGCGAGCGAACCGAACCCCACGACACCACCGCTGATCGTGAGTGCCAGACGGGCGCCGCCCAGCTCGGCGACGACGCCCATCAGCGGCGCGCCGAGCGGGACGCTCCCGAGGAAGACCATGATGTAGAGGGACGCGACCCGGCCTCGCATGCTCGGAGCGGTGGTGATCTGCACCAGCGCATTCGCCGTCGTCGCCGCGGTGAAGAGCGCAGCCCCCACCAAGGGGAGGAGCGCCGCGTAGGTGACGAAGGTCGGCATCGCCGCCGTGATGACCTGCATCGTCGAGAACACGGCCAGCGCAGCGACCAGCACGCGCAACCGCGGCGCCGGGCGCCGAGCCGCGAGCAGCGTGCCCGCGAGGGAACCGAGCGCCAGGAGCGAACCGAGGAGACCGAAGTCGCCTGCACCCCGGCCGAACTCCTCCGTGGCCATCAGTGCGCTGGTGATCTGGAAGTTCATCCCGAAGCAACCGAGGAAGAACGCGCACGCGAAGATGAGGAGGAGGTCGGGCCGCGTGCGCACGTAGCGCACGGCGTGACGGATCGCGCGCCGTCGATCTGCCGTCACGGGGGCCGGCCTCAGGCGCCCGCCATCCATCATCACGAGGCCGAGCAGGGGAAACCCGAAGCTCAGGCCGTTGGCCACGATGACGACGCCGGTGGCCGACACGCCCGACCCCAGCGTGGCGACCGTCAGACCGGCTGCTGCCGGCCCGACCAACCGCCCGGCGTTGAACGATGCAGAGTTCAGGGCCACGGCATTGTTGAGATGTCCTGGACCCACGATCTCGGCGACGAAGGACTGCCGCGCCGGTGCTTCCAGAGCCCGCGCGACACCGAAGGCGGTCGCCAGGACGAAGACGTGGTCCAGGCTGACGTCGCCCGCGATGGCGAGCGCTCCCAGCACGGTCGCAGGCAATGCCATGGCGACCTGGAGCCAGGCCAGCAGGGGACGCTTCGCGAACCTGTCGGCGAGCACACCGGCCCACGCGGACAGCAGCAGGGTCGGTGCCATCTGGAGCGCGAGCACCAGACCGATGTCGGCACCGCTGCCCCCCAGCTCCAGGACGAGCCAGGTCTGCGCCGTGGCCTGCAACCACGTGCCGACGTTGGAGACCAGTCCCCCGAGCGCGTAGATCCGGTAGTTGCGGACCCGCAGCGAGGCGAACATCCCCACCTCGCTGCGGGCCGCGCGTCGACGGGAGCCCCGGCGCACCCGAACCGGCTAGCTCGTCACGCTCGGCGCGGCGACGAGCCCGGGCGGGAAGGCGGCCGAGCTCGCGGCCCGCCCTTGCCAGATCAGTCGGGTCTCGGTGCAGTCCCACAGGCCCAGCTCACCACCGTGGACACCGACGCCGCTGGACTTGACCGCCCCCATCGGCTGGTGAGCCGCCAGGATGCGATGGCCGTTGATCCAGACGGTGCCTGCCTCGAGACGCTCCGCCACGGCCAACGCCTGCTCCGGGTCGCTCGACCACACGGAGCCGCCGAGTCCGTGGATGCCCCCGTTGACCTCACTGAGGACATGCTCGACGTCGTCGAAGGCCAGCACGGGCAGAGCGGGGCCGAACTGCTCCTCGGCGACCAGGCGCATGGAGGCGTCCACGTCGACGACGAGGGTCGGCTCGTAGAAGTTGCCCGGTCCGTCGACCCGGCGCCCGCCGGTCAGCACCGTCGCCCCCTGGGCGGCGGCCTCCGCCACCAGGGTCTCGACCCAGTCGCGCTGCGCTGCGGTCGCCAGCGGCCCCATGGTGGTGGACTCGTCGAGCCCGGGTCCGAGGCGCACCTGCGCGATCCGCTCGAGGAGGAGCTCGACCAGCCTGTCCTTGATCGAGGAGTGGACGTACAGGCGCTTGATGGCCACGCAGATCTGGCCCGAGTTCGCGAACGCCGCACGGAAGATGCCGTCCACGATGGTCTCGGGATCCGCATCGGGGAGGACGATGGCAGCGTCGTTGCCGCCCAGCTCCGCCGTGACACGCTTCAGGTCGGCAGCCGCCGTCCGCAGGACCGCCTGGCCCGTACCGATCGACCCTGTCACGCTGATCCGGCGCGGGACCGGGTGACCACACAGGTTGGCGCCCAGGGGCTCGAGGCCCGAGACGACGTTGAGGGTGCCGGGCGGGAGCACGGGCGCGAGCAGCTCACCCAGCCGCAGCGTCGTGAGCGGCGTGTCCGGCGACGGCTTCAGCACCGCCGTGTTACCGGCGCTCAGCGCGGGCGCGATCTTATTGCCGGCCACCGACAGCGGGGAGTTCCAGGGCGTCAGCATCACGTTCACCCCCAGCGGCTTGCGCACCACGCGCACGAGCGCCCGATCGTCGTCCTCGATGATCTGCTCGCTCAGGCTCAGCCCGGCGAAGTACTCGAAGCGGTCGGCCGCGACGCCGATCTCCCGGCGCGCCTCCGCGATGGGCTTGCCCTGCTCGCGGGTCAACAGGGGCGCGAGCTCGTCGACGTTCGCGCGGAGGACCTCCGCACACGCCCGGAGCGCCGAGGCGCGCAGGTCGCTGTCCCGCGACCACGACGTCTCGAAGGCCCGCCTCGCCGCCTCGATGGCCCGCTCCATCTCCTCATCGGTGCAGTTCGGCGCCTGCGCCACGACCTCGCCCGTCGCCGGGTCGTGGACGGGGAACGTGCGGGTCCCGGCGACACCGGCACCGTCGATCGTCATCCGTGGCGACATGGGCAGCTCCTGGTCGACGGTGGAGGCTTCGGGCACCGGGGTCGCCACGGCCTGGTCAGGCGACATCGGAGGGCTTCTTCGGGTGGCTGTACTGGTGGACGTACTCGACACCGGCGAAGGGGATCGCCCTGGTGTCGTCGACGAACGACGCGAGCGCATCGGCGTAGGCGTCCTCGGCGGCGTAGTCGAACGGGTCGGAGAGCTGCTCCTCGTCGCGAGCGTCCGCCGGGTTCTGCACGTACCACTCGACGGTCCGTCGCACCGCCTCCTCGTAGGGGACGAGGTCCTCGTAGCCCAGCTGCTCGCGCATCTTGGTGTTGCTGAGGAGCTTGTGGACGGTCCTCGGCGGCCGTCCCTCGCGCGAGAAGCTGAGGTCCCGCCCGATGCCCCAGAAGGAGGCCGGCCCGGTCGCTGCCTCCGGCAGGCTGAGCAGCTGCACGTCGTCCACGCCGAACGCGCGCGCGAGGTCCCGCACGCGGGTCGCGTCGCTCGGCGTCTCGTCGTCGCAGACGTTGTACTGCTGACCCGCCGACTCGTCCGGCTTGTCCACCGTCAGGAGCACGGCGTGGGCCGCGTTCTCGACGTACGCCTTGCTCTCGAGGGTCAGCCCCCCGTCGGCGATGGGGATCGTACGGCGGCCGTCCTTGAGGCGACGGATGATGCTCCACTCGCGCGGCGCCAGCTGGCGGCTGCCCCACAGGTTCGGGTAGCGCAGGTGGGACCAGTTGAAGTAGCCGGCGTCGTGCGCGGCCAGCAGCGCCTGCTCGGTCTCGACGATCTTGGCCACGATCTTGTTCTCGGTGTACCGCGGGGAGTCCTCGTGGGCGGGGCGCCCGCCCCGGTCCGCATAGGCGGTGCCGCCCACGCTCACCACGCGGTCGGTGACCTCGCGCAGGGTGTCGATCATGACCCGCAGACGGCCGTAGGTCGCGATGACCAGGTCGTACTGATGCCCCTGCACCGCTGCGGCGAACGTCTCGGCGAAGTGCGGGTCAGCCTTGATCAGCTCGATGTCGGCCAGCTCGGGCAGCACGCGGCTCCCCCGGTTGAGCATGGTCGGTGCGTAACCGCGTTCCTGCAGTCCTCGGATGATGAGGGGGCCGGTGGGGCCCGTGCCTCCGACGACGAGTGCCTTCTTGACCATCTGGTTCAGCTCCTTGGCTTGGTGCGGACGGGGGGACCTGCTCACCTGCTCACGCGGGCGCCGCCCACGTCGCGACCGAGGGCGAGGACGGCAGGTCGAGCAGGCGGTCGAAGAACGTCCGGGGGTCGGCGCCGGGGAGCTCGCAGCCGTCCACGCAGTCCGCGAACTTGGCCCACAGCTCGGCCTGTCCCAGCGGATCGCGGCAGTCGCCACGCGGGACGTCGACGCGGGCGCACGCAGTCTCGCCACCACGGAGGTGGGCGACCACGACGGCGTAACCCTCGGACCACTCCGGCGGGCCGTACGGCGGCGTCGCGGACTCCGACCACCGCACGCGACGCCCCAGGTCGGCGACGTCGGCACGCGACCGTTGGGCCGCGTCGAACGTCGCGAAGCGGACAGCGCCGTCGAGCAGGGCGGACGCCACCAGGAAGGGCCCGCTGAACTTGGCGGCGAGCCCGGTGCGCGGCGCGTCGAAGGTGAGCGCGGCGGTGGCACCCGGAGGCACCGTCACCTCGATCCGCTCGACGTCCTCCGTCCGGACCCGTTCCCGGAGACCGATCGTCGCCTCGATGGCTCGGTGCGCGAAGTAGCAGCACGGATACTTCTTGACGTTGAGCCCGCGGTCGCTCGTCAGGACCCGCGGACCGTGGAGCGTGTCCAGGGCGCCCGCGACGTCGCGCTCACCGTGCAGGCGGAGGAATCCCGTCTGGCTCTCGAGCTGGTCGGGGTTGGCGGTGAACCCGGCGCCGGCGGCGCGTGCGGCGAACAGGCCCCACTGCGCCGCGTGGCCCGCATGCAGGGGCTTGGTCATCGTGCCGAAGTTGGCACGGCTGCCGGCCGCGAACGAGGCCGCGAGCCCGAGTGCCTCCGCGGCCTGACCCTCGTCCAGTCGCAGGAGGCGGGACGCTGCCGCCGCCGTGGCGATGGTGCCGAAGGTCGAGGTCGCGTGCCATCCGTCGGCGTAGTGCGTCGGACCGACCCCGGCAAGGAGCGCCGCGGCGACCTGGAGACCCACCTCGAACGCCGCGACGAACTCGGCGCCGCTGACGTCCGTCTCCTCCGACTGCGCGAGCAGGGCGGGGATGAGGACGGCGCTCGGGTGCCCCCGCACCGCGTGCGAGACGTCGTCGAAGTCGAGGACGTGCGCTGCCGTGGCGTTGCACAACGCAGCGGACAGCACCGCACCCCGCTCCCCGGTGGACAGGAGGAACGCAGGACCGGCCCCGGGGGAGCCGTGCGCGACGAGGAGCCGCTCCAGCACGCCCTCGCCGAGCCGACCGGCGCCCGCTACCGCCACACCGACCGTGTCCACCAGGGAGCGGCCCACGATCGGTGCAGCCCCCTCGGAGGGTGTGGCCGCCGTCGCGAACGCGGCCAGGTCACGCGTGAGTCCCATTGCTGTTCGTTCCGCTCAGTACGAGCGAGGCAGTCGGAGCATCTTGGTCGCCACGTAGTTCATGACCAAGTTGTTGCTGACGGGGGCGACGAGCGAGAGCCGCGCCTCGCGGAACTTGCGCTCGATCCCGTACTCCTCGGTCATGCCCCATCCACCGAAGGTGTCCATGGCGGCGTTGGCAGCGGCCCACTGGGCCTTCGAGGACAGGTACTTGGCCGAGTTCGCCTCGAAGCCCGGCTGCTCCCCTGCCTCGAACAGGTCGATGGCACGCCAGCGCATGGCGCTCGCGGCCGAGAGCTCGACGTACGCCTGCGCCAGGGGGAACTGGATCCCCTGGTTCTTGCCGATCGGGCGGTCGAAGACGACACGCTCGTTGGCGTACTGCGCAGCCCGGTCCAGGAACCAGTACGCCCCTCCGAGCTGGCCCGAGCACGTCAGGATCCTCTCCGCGTTGAGGCCGCTGAGGATGTAGGAGAACCCCTTGCCCTCCTCACCGATGAGGTTGGCCGCGGGCACCCGCAGGTTGTCGATGAACAGCGCCGTCGTCTCGTGGTTGACCATCGTCTTGATCGGGGAGGCCTTGATGGCGTCGCCCGCGGTGCGGAGGTCGACGATGAAGGTGCTGATGCCGTCGGCCTTGTTCTCGACGTCCGCCCGCTTCGTCGTGCGCGCCAGGAGGAGCATCAGGTCCGAGTGGAAGTAGCGGGAGATGAACACCTTCGACCCGTTGATGACGTAGTCGTCGCCGTCACGGTCGGCGAAGGTGGCGATCTGGGTCGTGTCCGACCCGGCGTCGGCCTCGGTGACGCCGAAGGACTGCAGCCGCAGCGACCCGTCGGCGATCTGGGGCAGGTAGCGCTGCCTCTGCTCGTCCGAGCCGTGCCGCAGCACCGTGCCCATGGTGTACATCTGCGCGTGGGCCGCGTAGGCGCTGCCGCCGTGCCGGTTGATGGTCTCGAGGACGACGGAGGCCGCGGAGATGCCCATCCCGCCGCCGCCGTACTCCTCCGGGATGAGGATGGACAGCCACCCCGCCTCCGTCAGCGCGTCGACGAAGGCCTCGGGGTAGCGGCGCTCGGCGTCCATCTCCTGCCAGTACGACGCCGGGAACTTGTCGCACAGCTGTCCCACCGCCGCCCGGATCTCCGCCAGGTCGCCCGACAACCGCTCGAAGTCCTTGATCACCGCTGATTCCTCCGTCGCTCTCGATCCCCGCTGTTGCAACACGGTATACAGTAGATGGTCATACGCTCCCTGTCCATTGATCCGCTCACCGTCGTCCTGCGACACGGGTCACGGCCAAACAGGGTGATTCCGTATGCAGTATTCTGTCGCCATGCCTGCGGCCCCCCTCAGTGAGCTTGCGACCCACGTCGCCGTGACGCGTCCCCAGTCCCTGGGCAATCAGGTGGCCAGCGCCATCCGGCGCGACATCATCCTGGGCAAGCTCCCCGACGGGTCCCCCTTGCCCCAGGAGAAGCTGTGCGAGATCTACGGGGTCAGCCGGATCCCGGTGCGTGACGCGCTGCTGATGCTCGCGAACGAGGGGTTCGTGGTGCGCAACAGGCGCAACCAGATGATCGTCAACCAGTTCGACGCCCAGGACCTGGTCGACACGTTCAAGATCGAGGCCTTCATCGCCAGCCTCGCGACCCGTCGGGCCACGCTCCGCGGGACCGACGAGGAGATCGCGGAGCTCGAGGAGCTGGTGAGCGCGGGCGAGTCCGCAGTGGACCGCGACGCGATCGCCAAGTCGAGCTGGGCGTTCCACCACAAGGTCAACCGAATGGCGCGGTCGTCCCGGTTGATCGCGACCCTGCGGGCTGTGTCCCTCCCGCTGATGCAGGACTTCATGGACGAGAAGGCCGGGTGGTGGGGAGACACGCCGGAGGAGCACCGAGCCATCTACGAGGCGATCAGGGACCGCGATCCGGACACTGCGGAGGCGCTCACCGCGCAACACTTCGAGCACGCCGCGCTGGCATTGCTCACCTATCTCGAGAACCGGGGGCTCGGGGGGACCAGCGCCGCTCCGACCGTCGCCGCCGACTGACCGAGCCGTCACGTCCCCGGGCGTCAGACCGCGGCGAACGGCGCCAGCGACAACGCGCGGCGCACCGCGGCGAACTCGCGCTGGGCGTCGATGGCGGTGGCACCGACGACCTGTCCCGTCGCCCCGCGGTGGTGGAAGATCACACCGCCGTGATCGAGGTGGGCTACGTCCACCACGGCGTCCGCGCCGGGATCGGCGGAGCCCACGTGCTGGATGCGGTGGCCGAACTGGTCGCTCCACACGAAGCCGGTGGCCCGGTGCGTCGCGGAGCCGACCTGCCGGATGTTCTGGGCCGCGATCGACGCCTGCTCGCGGGCACTGGTCCAGTGCTCGTGACGAGAGCTGGTCGATCCGTTCGCGTCGGTCGCCGAACGAACCCGCGCGACGTCCCCGATCGCGAAGACGCGATCCGTGCCCGCCACCCGGAGATCCGGCCCGCAGTGGAGTCCGTCGTCGATCGGCATGCCGCTGGAGGCCAGCCACTCGCAGTTCGGGACGGACCCCACGCCGATCACCACCAGGTCGGCCTCGACCACGGATCCGTCGCCCATCTCGACCGATCGCAGGACTCCCCCGTCGCCCGGGACGCCCCGGGCGGCGACGGTGTCGAAGACGACCTGCACGCCGTGGCGCTCGTAGATGCCCTGGAGGTGCTCGGCGACCTCGGCCGGCATCGAGCGCGTGAGCAGCCGCGGGCCGGCCTCGACGATCGTCACGTCCACGCCGCGCTCCCTCGCGGAGCTGGCCACCTCGCCCCCGATGAAGCCACCACCGACGACCACGATGCGACGGGCGGCGGCCAGGTCGGCACGAAGGCGACGGGCGTCGTCGAGGGACCGGAGGTAGTGGACGTTCGGGAAGACGTCGAACGAGGGGAGCCGGCGCGCACGGGCCCCCGTGGCGACGACCAGGTCGGAGAACACCAGGACGCGACCGCTGGAGAGGGCCACCTCTGAACGCGTGAGGTCGACCCCGGTGGCGGGGTCTCCCAGCACCACCTCGTCCCGGTCGTCGACCTCGGCGAGGTCCAGCAGGCGTCGCGGTTCAGTGCCCGTCAGTGCGGACTTCGACAGGTCCGGCTTGTCGTAGGGCTGGTGGACCTCTGCCTCGACCAGGGTGATCCGGCCGTCGTACCCCTTCTGCCGCAACGCCTGGAGACAGCGCACGCCGGCGACCGACCCCCCGACGATCACCGTGTGGGCGTCGCCGGGAGCACGCACGCTCATCATGGCCGGCGGAGCTTCAGGGCCTGCACCGGGCAGTCGGCGACAGCCTCCTCGACCGCGTCACGGTCCGCCTCCGTCGGGTGCCCCGGGAGGACGTAAGCGATGCTCGTGCCAGGCTCCAGGTCGAAGACCTCGGGAGCCGCGATCACGCAGTTCCCGTAGCCGTTGCAGGCCTCACGATCGATGTCGATGTGCACCGTCATCGCACTCACGCTCCTTCGAACCGTAGGGGAAGCCGGGCTGGGCCCAGGTGGGTCCCGCCCTGGAGGGGCGACCACTCGACCTCGCCGTCGAGGCGCAGCGGGGGCCGCTTGCAGAGCTCCTCGAGGAGCATCGTCAGCTCGGAGCGGACCAGGGCAGCCCCCATGCACTGGTGGATGCCCCAGCCGAAGCCGAGGTGGCCCCGCTCGGAGCGGCCGGGCACGAACTCGGTCGGTCGGTCGAACTTGGCCGGGTCGCGGTTGGCCGCGGCGTACGAGAGCAGGACGGAGTCGCCCTCGTCGATGCGTTGACCCGCCACGTCGACGGGGCACGTGGCGCGCCTGGCGATGTTCTGCACCGGCGTGCGGAGGCGGAGCAGCTCCTCGATGTACTTCGGCGCGAGCGACGGGTCCGCCCGCAACGCGCTCTGCTCCTCCTCGTGGGTCGCGAGCGTCCACAGCAGCATGCTGATGGCGTTCATGGTCGACTCGTGGCCGGCGACGGCGAGGGTGCCGAGCACCCGCAGCCTCTCGTCGTCCTCGATGGGCCGGTCTCCCACCGTCGCCCCGAGCAGCGCGTCCACGAAGTCGTCGGCCGGCTCCTGCCGGTGCCGCTCGACCTCCTCCGCCATGAGGTCGAAGATCGACGCGCGCGCCTCCGCGAACGGGACCTGCGGAACCCGGCTCCACATCTCCTCGGTCAGCTCGCGGAAGCGGTTGACCGTGTGCTGGCTGAATCCGACCAGCTCCGTCAGGACCTGCAGCGGGATCGCCAGCGAGATGGCCCGCACCGCGTCGCCCCCGCCCTCGCGGGCGTAGTCGTCGACGATGGTCGACACCATCTGGCGCAGGAAGGGCGCCATGTCGCGGATGCGCGCCGGCGACAGCGCGAGTCCCATGATCGTGCGGTAGTGCGTGTGCAAGGGCGGGTCGGTGTCGATCGGGATGGAGCGGTGGCTCCCGTCGGTCGGCAGCCGGTGACCCCACCCGGAGGCATAGGTCTCGTGATCGCGGAGCGCGGTCCGGACGTCGTCGAAACCGGTGAGCGTCCAGAAACCGCCACGCTCCTCCGAGCGGGCCACCGGGCCCGCCGCCCGCACCTCCTCGTACACCGCCCACACGCCGGGCTCACCCAGGGTGGGGTCGTACGGGTCGAACGCGGCACTGTCGTGCGCGACCGGGCACACCGGGCTGCCGGTGGCGTCGCCTCCCTGCGTCATCACGATGGCGTCATCCTCTCTGTGTTCTCGTATACCGTATCAGCCGAGCGTTCCGGGCGGTTCGCGCGAACCGCGACCAGGTCAGCGCCGAGCGGGCCGCAGGTGGGCGACGTCGACCACCCCGGAGCCGTCGCGGGTGGCCAGCTCCGCCTTCCGCGTCTTCGCCGTGGCCGTCCTCGGGAGGTCGGGCCGCAGCTCCACGTAACGCGGGAACATGTGGCGCGGCAGGCCCTCGCCGATCTGACGGCACAGGTCCTCGACCGTCGTCCGACCGGGTCCGGGCACCACGACGAGCTTGAGGTCGTCCTCGCCCCCCTCGTTGGCGACCCCGACCGCGGCGCAGTCGACGACGTCGTCGAGGCCCCGCACGAAGTCCTCGATCTCCGAGGGCGAGATGTTCTCCCCGTTGCTGCGGATGACTTCCTTGAGCCGACTGACGAAGACGAGCTCGCCGTCCTCCTCCTGCCGCACGAGGTCGCCCGTGTGGAGCCACTGGTTGCGGAAGAGCGCCGTCGTGGCCGCGGGGTCACCCTCGTAGCCCGGCGTCATCAGCCAGGGGTGCCGAGCCCGCAGCACCAGCTCGCCGGCCGCGCCCGGCGCGACGGGGACGTCCACCTCGTCCACCACCTGGGCCACGAAGTCGCGGTGGAGCCAGCCGAGCGATCCCGGTCTGGTCGAGGGGCCGGTGGACACCGTCCCCGCCTCGGTCGATCCATAGCTGGCGTGCACGGTCACCCCGAACCGTGCGGCGAACTCCGCCGCGCGGGGGGAGACAGGCGCGGCGTACAGCTGCTGGAGCGGGTTGTCGGCGTCTGCCGGCTCCGGGGGCACCTGGAGCAGGTACTCCATCATCGAGCCCATCAGCAGGGTGGAGGTGACGCCGTGCGCGCGCACCGTCGACCAGAAGCCGCTGACGCTGAAACGCTCGGCGACCACCACCTGCAGACCCGCCATCAGGGGGCCCAGCACGCCGCGGCACTGCCCGGCGACGTGGAAGAGCGGAACGGTGAGCAGGACGACGCCGTCACCCGTCGCCGGGCGCTGGTCGACGACCATCGCCCGGGTCACGGTCTGGGCCTGGGTGACCAGGACCCGCTTGGGCCCACCGGTGCTGCCGGAGGAGAACATCACCGCCTGCAGGTCCCAGGGCTCGGGACCGTCGGAGCCGAGGGCGGCTCCGCCGGGACGCCGCAGGAGCTCCGCCCACGGCAGCACCCGCACACCCTCCGGGACCTGCTGCGCATCGGTACGTCCGCCTCGGACGACCAACGTGAGCCGGCGCGCGTCGGGTCCGAGGTCGGCGAGGCCCGCGAGGACGGTGTCGAGCCGGTGGCCCTCGACGACCACGACCGAGGCGTCGACGGACGCGACGGAGCGGGCGAGCTGGGCGCTCGTCGACTCGGGGTTCACCGGCACGGACACGAGACCCGCCTCGGCGATGGCCAGCCAGAGGCAGACCTGGTCCACGTGGTTGTCCAGCACGGTTACGACGCGCGCCCCGTCACCGTCGACCAAGGTCCCCAGCCCACCCGCCAGCTCCCGGACCTCGCGGTGCAGCTCGTCGTAGGTCAGCGAACGGCTCCCGTCGCGGACGGCGACCCGGGGGCCGTGCTCCGCGACGGCTGCCGCGAGCACCCGCGGGACGGTGCGCTCGCGAAGGCCGACGTCGAGGCCGGCCGGTGCCGGCGGCGGCTGCGCGGGGCTCACAGCGACGCGAAGCGGTCGTCGAAGAGCTCACGGACCGTGAAGGACGACGGGGTGATGCCCTGCTCGTGGAAGAACCGCGACAGCGTGTCGAGCCCGTGCGCGTTGGCCCGCAGACCGTAGGGGAAGAGGTCGACGTCCGTGCTCCCGGAGGCCGGCACCAGCCCGACCTCACGGTGGAGCCGGACCGCCTCCTGGAGCGCGGCGAGGTGGGTCGTCTTGGCATCCAGGAAGCCCTTGTAGATGTTCAGCAGCAGCCACGGGTGCGCCTCGACCAGGCTGCGCCGGACGACCATGCAGTGGTTGAACGGGAGGAAGCCCCAGGTGCCGAAGGCACGCGCCTTCTCCGCGTCGTCGTCGGGGAAGAGCAGGCGCACGTTGGCCTCGTCCATCGAGCCCGTGCTGCGGTCCAGCATCGTCTTGTAGGTGATGAACAGGATCGACGCCTCGAGGCGCCCTTCCGCGAACATCCTCCGCTGGCTGTCGTCGGGGCCGATCTGGACGACCTCGACGTCCTCCGGCGGGCGGAACGACGTCGCGCCGCCGTGGCTCAGGCGCGTCGTGCGCTCCTGGAACCACGTCATGCTCGACGGGTGCAGGTCGTGGTCGTGCTGCAGCACGCCGCGCGCCCAGACGGCTCCCGTCATGGAGTAGTCGGCCACGCCGATCCGCTTGCCGCGCAGGTCGGCCGGGGTCCGCACGTCGGAGTCCGCACGCACCACGACGGCGGCGTGGAAGAACCGCCGGTCGGGGAAGACCGGCAGCGCGACCCAGGTGTCGTCGCCCTGGAGCCGCAACCGGGTCAACGAGGCCAACGACATCTCGGAGATGTCGAAGTCCTGGAAGTTCAGCTGGCGCCAGAAGGTGTCGGCCGGCGGCAGCAGGGACGTGCGCAGGCGCACGCCCTCGATCGCGTGCGGGTCGTCGACCAGCGCCTGGACGCGCGGGTTGGTGCGCAGCGCCAGGCTCAGCTCGAGCTTCGTCATCGGGGTCTCCTGTGTCGGGGTGGGGCAGAAGGGGCGGTCGGGCTACCGGGCCTGCCAGGAGGCCTCGCGCTTCTCGAGGAAGGCGCGGACTCCTTCCTCGCGGTCCGCGGAGGCGTAGGGGTTCGGCCCCACGTTGAGCCGCAGGGCTGCCGGCACCGGCAGGTCCATGCCGCGCAGGACCATCTGCTTGTAGCGGAAGAGCGAGAGGGGCGCGTTCCGGGCGATGCCACGCGCCAGCGCCTCGACCGAGGCCGTCAGGTCGGCGCTGTCCACGACGCGCATCAGCAGGCCGACGTCGAGGGCGCGCGCCGCGTCGAAGCGTTCCGCGGTGTACAGCAGCTCGTAGGCCACCGCCGGCCCGACGAGCCGCGGCAGCATCACTGAGGCGAAGTTGGCACCCATCCCGATCTTGGCCTCCGGCATCCCGAAGACCGAGCCGTGCGTGGCGATCCTGAGGTCGCACGCCATCGCCAGCTCGAAGCCCCCGGCCAGGGCGTAGCCGTCGATCGCCGCGATCGTCGGCTTCGGGATCTCCAGCACCGCCTCGAACACGTTGCGCGCCTCACCCGTCATCGGCGTGGTGAGCCTGCGTCCTGCACGAGCGGTCTGGTCGATCTCCTTGAGGTCGGCCCCGACGCAGAAGGCACGGTCGCCGGCACCGCTCAGCACGACGACCCGGACCTCGGGGTCCTCCGCGAGGTCCGATGCGCACCTCACCAGGTCGCGCTTCAGGGCGCTGTCCAGCGCGTTGTGCCGGTGGGGGCGGTTGAGCGTGAGGTACGCGACGTGGTCACGGTGCTCGACGAGCAGCCCGTCCGTCTCCGTGTGGTCGTCGGTTGCGGTCATCGTCGCTCCTGTCGGGAAGCGGAACCCTCGAAGGACTCCAGGGAGTGCTCCCCCAGCACGGGGGGGCGGCGGCGCAGTGCGAAGTGCTCACCGTCGGTGCGGACGGGGGTGTGCACCGTGGCGTAGGCGGGGACCTCGGGGTGCTCGAGGGGGGCCACCGCCCCCGTCGCGACCACTTGCTCGTCGCGGAGCACCTCGTCGACGCGGCGGATCAGCGAGCACGGGATCCCGACCGCCTCGAAGGTCGCGATCCACTCCTGCGCCGGGCGGCTCTTGAGCTCGACCTCGATCTCCTCCGCGAGCACCTCGCGGTTCCTGAACCGCGAGCCGTTGTCGACGAAGCGCTCGTCGGTGCGCCAGTCCTCGCGACCCATCACGGCGGTGAACTTCGACCACAGGCGCTCGTTCCCCACGGCGATGACGAGGTGTCGGTCCTGGGCGAGGAACGCCTGGTACGGCGCGATCCCCAGGGTGGCCGAGCCCAGCTGGCCCGCGACGCTCCCGTCGGCCAGCACTCCCAGGAGCTGCGCCGGCTCCCACTGCAGCGCCGTCTCGAGCAGGGACGTGGCCACGACCGACCCCGCGCCCGTCTGCTCCCGCAACCGGAGCGCGTTGAGGATGCCGATCACGGCCCACATGCCGGCTCCCTTGTCGAGCACCGAGACCGGGATCCGGACGGGTGCGCGGCCCGGCTCGCCCACGATCCCCATGAGACCGCTGAATGCCTGCATCAGGGGGTCGTACGCCGGCTTGGCCGCCGACGGTCCCGGACCGAAGCCGGTGATGTGACAGACCACCAGTCGTGGGTTCAGGGCGCGCAGCGCGTCGTCGCCGAACCCGAGCCGGTCCATGGCGCCGGGGCGCATGTTCTCGACCAGCACGTCCGCCTCGGCCACGAGGCCGCGGAGCCGTTCCCGGCCCTCGTCGGACGACAGGTCGAGAGCGAGGCTGCGCTTGTTGCGGTTCAGGGTGGAGAACGTGACGCTCTCGCCGTTGGGCCAGTACGGCGGACCCCAGCCACGGGTGTCGTCACCGCCCGAGGGCCGCTCGACCTTGATGACGTCGGCCCCGAGGTCGCCGAGGACCTGCGTCGCGAACGGACCGGCGACGTTGGTGGTGATGTCGAGGACCCTGATGTCGCCCAGCGACCCGGGTCCCGCGGGTTCCGGCGGGCCGGTGGTGGCGGACGTGTCGGCAGGAAGATCCATCATTGACTCCTCATCGGCGACGTGATCGGGCTCTTCCACGGCGAGAGGGCTCCCTCGTAGACGGTCGGCCCGAGTCGGAAGTGCTGCGCCTGCTCCTCGGTCTCGACGAACGGCATGTCCATCGCGTAGAGGTCGTTGCCCCGCGGCCGCGGGCCCGCCTTCGAGACGTGGCCCCAGAGCGGGTGACCGACGACGGACTCGGCGACGTGGGCGGCCTCGATCAGGGCCGGCAGGTCCACCCCGGTCTTGACCCCCAGCTCCTCCAGGAGGTCCACGACGTCCTCCGTCGGGATCATGCGCGTGATGCGGCCGTGCCCGCAGTAGGGACAACCGCCCATCCCGCCGATCGACGTGTCCAGGACGAGCGTGTGCTCGCTGGTGAGGACGCGCAGCGCCGAGTACGCCGAGAGCAGTGCGGCACCCCGGGCGTCGTGCAGGTGGAGGTGGAACGTCGTGATCGACGGCCATCGCTCCATGATGTTGCGCAGGTGGCGCTCGACCACGTGCGGCAGGTTCCACCCCATCGGATCCCCCAGCCACACGCGCGTGACCGGGATGCCCGCGTCGGTCCACAGCTGGTGCTGCGCCTCCAGCAGGTCGAGGCGCGTCTCCTCGGCGACGTCGCCGGTCCAGTTGGAGCCCCACGCGGCGTTCAGCGCGATCGTGGCCTCGGTGGTCCCGTGGGCGACCGCGTCAGCCACGACGCCCTCCCAGGCGGCGATCTCCTGCTGCTGGGTGCGGTTCGTGTTGCGCTGCGCGAAGACGTCGCACAGGTGGACCAGCGTCCGCCCCGCACCGGCCCGTTCGCTGAGCGGAGGCGACTGCGCCAGCATCCGCTCCCGTCCGCGTCGGTTGAGCGCGAGCGCGGTGTAGGTCACCCCGTCCGCCGGTCGCATCCGCGCGACGAGCTCCTCGGTGTCGGCCATCTGGGGACACCACTTCGGGCTCACGTAGGAACCGACGACGATCGTCTTCAGGCCCGTGCGGGAGAGCGCGTCGAGGAGCCGCAGCTTCTCGTCGACCGAGATGTCGGCACTCTCGATCTGAAGTCCCTCACGCATGCCCTCCTCGACCAGGTGCACCTGCGGGGAGGTCATCCATCTCTTCACATCGCATGGCGATCACTATACCGCATTACTGTATACCGTATTGCCGTTTGCCAACCTGAAGATGCGCTCGTAGCGGTGCACGACGAAAGCGCCGCCGCCGTCTGCTGTCTCCGAGACGAGCTCGGGGACCTCGAAGGCGCTCCACGCAGCGGCGTCCACCTCGGCCACGGCCAGCGTGTTCGGCGGGACGAGCTGGGGGAAGAGGTTGTGCAGGCCGACGAGGTGCGACCACCACGCCCTGCTCGCCCCGGCGGCCACCAGCGCCGGGGCCGTCTCGCCCGCGAACGTCGCGAACGCCGCGTCGAGCTGCGTCTCGTGCACCTGCGCGCGCAGCGTCACCACGTGCTCGGAATCGATCGACGGCAAGCCGCTCCCGGCCACGCCGGCCGCGACCCGGTGCGCGAACCGGCCCTTCGTCATCTTCGAACCGATGTGGCTCTCGGCGATCGGGAGGACCGGATCGGCGGCACGGGCGGCGGCGTACACCTCGGAGGTGAAGACGTTGTGCTCCGGCGCGTCGTACACGGTCAGGTAGGCGCTCGGCTCGTCGAGGGAACGGAACATCTGCGCGGAGAGGAAGCCTGACCGCACCAGGTCGGGGCCGTGCCGGTCGGCGTACCACCGCTCGAACTCGGCCTCGTAGTCGGCATCGACCGCGCACTGCACGACGTAGACGACGGGCTTGCTCATGGTTTCGTCCTTTCTCACGTTGTCCGGCCCGCGAGCTCGCGGCCGGCGATCCTGCCGAAGACCAGTGCCTCGGTGACGTTCCCTGCACCGGGATAGTGCTTGCCCCAGATGGATCCGAGCTCGCCCGCGGCGTAGAGACCCGCGATCGGGTTCCCGTAGGGATCCAGCACCCGAGCGCGTGCGTCGCGACGCGGCCCGCCCTGGGTGTTGCAGAGGATCGGGAGGACCTCGAGCCCGTAGTAGGGCGGCGCGGCGAGCCCGGCGAGCTCGGTCCGCCCGAACGCGTCCGCGCGGGTTCCCCTGCAGGCCTCGTCGTAGTCGGCGAGGCTCCTGGCCAGCGCCTCGCCCGGGAGGCCGAGCTGCTCCGCCAGCTCCTCGGGCGTGGTGCCACGCTTGATCCAGCCCCGCTCGATCTCGGCGGAGTTGTCGGCGCTCCACCCCAGCCGGCGCCCCGCCCGGGTCGTCGCGTTGATGATCGGCCCGGCCCGGCGCGCGGTCTCGTCGAAGACGACGAAGGTGCGCCCCCAGGCCGCGGCCCCCGGCTCCCCCACCGTCGGGAGGAAGGCATGCGGCAGGGCGTGCCAGTCGTAGCCCAGCTCGTCGAGGAACCTGTTGCCCCCGGCGTCCACATAGACGTAGTTCGGGACCGGCATCTGGTGCTGGAGCGCCTGGTCCACCCCGGGGAGGTCGTACCCCATCACCGTGGCGTAGGCGCTGACGTGCCAGAGCCCGGCTCCGGCCTGCTGCGCCAGACGGACCCCGTCACCGGTGTTGCCGTCGGGCAGCCCCATCGAGGGCATGCTGCGGCCCAGGAAGTTCAGCTGCATCTGGCGGTCGGCTCCGAAGCCCCCGGTCGCGAGGACCACACCACGCCGGGCGGTCAGCTCGACCGCACCGCCCTGGCCTCCCGCGTCGCGGGCGCGGACGCCGCGCACGGCACCATGGTCGTCGACGAGCAGCGCCTCGCACCGCATTCCGTGGCGCACCTCGATGCCGCGCTGCTCCACAGCGGCCCGCAACACGTCCCAGAGCGCCTCGCCCCCCGAGCGCCCGTCGTCGGCCGCCACGCGCAGTCGTCCGCCCAGCGCACCGTCGCGGCCGGCACCCTCGAGGGTCTGGGACTTGGTGCCCGGGTAACCCTTCGTCCACGCGCTGGGGGCCACGAGGTCCGCGCCGAGCGAGGTCAGCCACGCGGTGGTCGAGGGCAGGCCCTCGACGAACGCTCGCTGGACGTCCTCGCCCGTGACCGCGTCGGCGTACGTGCGCAGGGCGGCGCACGCGGCCTCCTGGTCATCGACGTGCCGCAGCGACCCTCCCGACTCCCGGGTGTTGCCACCCCCCTCGGCCGCCTTCTCCACCACCAGGACCGCCAGACCGGCGTCGTGGGCCTCGATCGCCGCCGCGGCGCCGGCTCCACCCAGGCCGACGACGACGACGTCGTACGTCGGCCCGCTCACGCGGCACCCCCGACCTGCAGGAGCCGCGTCACGTCGAGGAGGCGGTTCGCGTCCCCCTCCAGGACACAGGCGGCGACCCGCTCGGCGTCCACCTCGGGCACGGCGAGCGCGAGCTCCCGGAACTTGGCCACCAGCTGCGCGGTGCTCAGCGGCAGCTGGGGGCTGCCCGGCCGGTGCACCGACTCCGTGACGAGCCGACGGCCGTCGTGCGTCCCCAGGGTCACCCGCGTGGAGAAGCGGAACGCCTCGCCGCGGGCGTCGAAGTCCTCGTCGGGACGCACGCGCACCCGTGCCGCGACCGCATGGACCAGGGGGTCGTCGAGCCGCTCGGGCGTGAACGCGGCACCACCCGTCTCCCCGTGCGCGACCAGCACGGCCACGGCGAAGGAGAAGCTCATCTGTGCACTGACGGCGTCGAACGTCTGGGTCTCGAAACCGCAGTGGACGAAGGCGTCGGTCGGCACGTCGATGTCGATCGACGCCACGTCGTCACGTCCGAGGTCGTGGGCGCGGAGCAGCTCGGTCACGAGCGCGAGGGCGGGATGGATGACCGCGCAGCTCGCGTATGCCTTGAAGCCGACGCGGTCGATCTCCCAGCTGCCGTCCGCGGCCGGCTCGAGGGCGTCCCACTGCACCACGTCACCACGCAGCGACGCGACGAACCCGCCGAACTCGGCCTCCAGGATGTCGTGGGAGCCCTCGAGACCCTGCGCGGCGAGCAGCGCGGCGTACACCCCGCTCTGGGCGGCCCACCCGGAGTGGAACCGCTTGACCATGCCCTCCTCCTGGGCCCCCATCAGGCCCGCACCTTGGCTGGCCGCGATCGCGAGCGCGTGCCGCGTCCGGGTGACGTCGAGCCCGAGGGCGCGCGCAGCCGCCGCGGCCGCGGCGACCGCGCCGATCGTCCCCTGGGGGTGGAACCCCCTCAGGAAGTGCGCGATCCCGAGCACGCTGCCCAGGCGCGCACCGACCTCGTACCCGGCGACGACCGCCGCGAGGAACGTCGCACCGTCCGCCTCGTCGCTGTGGGGCAGGAGCGCCATCGCCGCGGGGAACACGACGGCGCCCGGGTGCAGGCAGCCGGCCTCGTGCAGGTCGTCGATCTCGAAGGCGTGCGCCGCGGTGCCGTTGGCCATCGCTGCCGCGGTCGGCGAGCCGGTCGCCGACGTCCCCACGACGAGCGCCGGACCCGTCGCCCCCTCCGCCAGCGCCACGGCGCGCACCGCCGCGCTCCACGGCAGCGTCGACCCGTACAGGCTGCAGCCGATGTAGTCGAGGAGGCAGCGCCGCACGCTGTCGAGGACAGCGGGCGGAAGGTCCTCGGCGGTCACACCGGCCACCATGGCGGCGAGCCTCTCCGTCGCGGCCGGTCGCGCCTGCGCCGCGGCTCCCTGCTCGGTCTCGGTCGTCTGTCCCACGACTCAGCTCCTCATCTCGCCGGCGGCATGTCGTCCTGCGGCACGACCGGACACCAGCGCCTCGGTGAGGTTGCCGGCACCCGGGTACATCTGGCCCCACATCGAACCCAGCTCGCCCGCCGCGTAGAGGCCGGGGATGACCGTCCCGTCGGGGCCGAGAACCCGGCCGTGCTCGTCACGACGCGGACCGCCCTGGGTGTTGACCAGGACCGGGGTCACGGGGACCGCGTAGAACGGCGGCTCCGCCACGGGTTCGAGGTCCTGGCGGCCGAGCGCGTCGCCGTCCCGCCGCGCGCAGCCCTCGTTGTAGCGACCGATCGTCCGCTCCAGCGTCGCCGCGTCGAGACCGAGGGTCTCGGCGAGCCCGGCGATCGTGGTGGAGGTCGCGATCAGCCCCGCTTCCACCTCGCGTGCGTTGTCCTCGCTCCAGTCGATGTCGGCCCACGTGAGACCGCCGTTCGCGATCGGGCCGGCCGCGCGCGTGCGCTCGTCGAAGACGAAGTACGACGGCATCCGCAGGTAGCGGCCCGTCCGTGCGTCCGCCTTCAGGAAGGCCATCGGCAGCGCGTGGAAGTCCGTGCCGGTCTCGTCGACGAAGCGCTCACCGGACGAGTCCACGTACACGAAGCCCGCCGCTGGCGACTGGTGGCGCACCGGGCCGTCGACGCCGTCGAGCACGTAGCCCAGGGTGGCCGCGACGGCTGGGGTGTGCCAGAGGTCCGCGCCGAGCGCCTGCGCCATCAGGAGGCCGTCGCCGCGGTTCTGGGGAGGACCGAAGGCGACGAGCGGGTGTCCGACGAAGTCCTCGACGAGGTCGGCCGCGTGGCCGAAACCGCCGAGCGCCAGCACGAGGGCGCGTGCCACCACCTCACGCTCGTCCGCGCCCGTCTGCACGACCACCCGGAAGGAACCGTCGGTACGACGCACCGCCGTCCGCGCGCGGGCGCCGAGCAGGACGGGGATGCCCCGCGCGGCGACCCCTGCCTCCAGCACGTTCCACAACGCCTCGCCACCCAGCTCTCCACGCGGGCTCGCGACCCGTAGGCGGCCGGCCATCGCGTCCGCCCCGGGCACACCGGAGTAGGTGACGTCCGTGATACGCGGGTAGCTGCTGATCGCGCGTCCGTCGAGAGGGACCAGCTCGGCACCGAGGCTCTCCAGCCAACGCAGCGTGCGTGGAGTCTCGGCCAGGAACGCCTCGAGCATGCGCGACGGTGTCTCCCCCTGGGCCAGGTGCTCCAGGTACTGGAGGGCCCCCTGGGGATCCTGGACGGGGCGGAGGGATCCACCGGACGCTCGCGTGTTCCCGCCCGCCTGCCGCCCGGCCTCCACGAGGAGCGTCGTCGCGCCGCTGTCGTGCGCCGTCATGGCGGCGCTGGCGCCGGCGCCCCCGTACCCCAGGACGAGGACGTCGACCTCACCGGGGACCGTCGTCGGTGCGTCACTCATGTCCCAGCCTCCGTCGCATGCGGTTCGCGTACCAGATGCCCGCAGCCACCGGCACGAGGATGACCGCCACGAGGATCACCGACAGGGCCGCGCTCGCCGCGTAGTCGAGGTTCTTCAGCGTCTGCTGCCAGATGAGGAGCGACAGCACGCCGACCCTGCCGGCTCCCAGCAGGACGACCGTCGTGAACGAACCCCCCGTGACCGCGAAGGCGAGCAGGAAGGCCGGCAACAGACCCCGCACGGAGATCGGGAAGATCACCCGGGTGAAGGTGTAGCGCCGAGAGGCTCCCAGACCTCGCGCCGCCGCGATGCAGTCCTTGGGCACCGAGTCGAGGATCGGCACCAGGCTCAGCACCATGAACGGGATGATCGCGTGGACCAGGCCGATGGCGACGCCCGAGAAGCTGCCGATGAAGGTCACCGGGGAGTCCACGAGGCCCGCTCCCGTCAACGCCTCGTTGAGCATTCCGCTGTCGGTGAGCATCACCCGCAGGCCGAGCGCGCTCGCGACCGGGTTGACGAACATGGTCGACACGGTCACCAGGAACACGAAGGTCCCCCAGCGCCTCGAGAAGACGATCAGGTAGGCCAGCGGGTATCCGAGGAGGACCGCTGCTCCGGCGACCACGACCCCCAGCACCACGGTGCGGCGGATGACGGCCAGGTAGTAGGGATCGGTCAGGATGCCCGTGTACGTCGCGAGGGTGGCCTGCCCGTCCGTCAGCGCGGGCCCTGCGTATCCGGTGAAGCTGAGGGCGAAGAACTTGCCGACGGGGATCACGTACCAGATGACGAAGATCACCAGCGCCGGCAGCATCGCGAACCAGGCGACCTTCTTGTCGCGGATCATCGCGGAGAACCTCCAGGGTGCCGTGGGCAGTAGCTCATCGCGCCGCCCCGACCACCGAGCGCAGGCCGACCAGACGATCGACCGCGACACAGGCCACGAGGGAGAGGACGACGACGACGGCCGAGATCGCGTAGAGGTACACGCCCGGCATGGTCTCGGCGTCGGAGAGCATGACGACGGGCAGCGGCGACTGACCCGCGCCCGTCAGGAAGACGGACAGCGCGACGTCGTTGAACGAGACGAGGAAGGCGAGGAACGAGCCGGCAACCAGGCCCGGACGCATCTGCGGGAGGGTGACGCGCAGGAGCACCCGGAAGAAGCCCGCACCGAGCCCTGCGGCAGCGTCCTCGATCACCGGGTCCATCTCGCTCAGCCGACCGACGGCCGCGCTGAGGAGGAACGGGGTGATGGCGATGACGTGGCCGACGACCAGCCCGATGAAGGTGCCGCGCAGGGTCACACCGGACGACCCGATGAAGATGAAGTACTGGTACAACGCGACACCGAGGACGAGGGCGGGCAGCTGGAGCGGACTCCGGAAGAAGGCCTCGACGAGGGACCGACCCGGGAGACGCCCGCGCACCATCGCCACGGCGAGCGGAATGGTGAGGACGAGGGAGATGACCACGGCGACCGCGGCCAGCCTCGTGCTCAGCCACAGGGCCTCGAACATGTAGCCGGGGATGTCGCCGTACGCGTCCCAGCCGAACGACCGGGGCCAGAACTCGATCCCGCTGGTCGAGAAGGACACGATGACGACCACGACGACCGGCGCGAGCAGGAAGGCCACGACGAACACCGCGAGCAGGCGCGATCCGACGTCGTACAGCGCGTCGAGGACCCGGTTGGTGCCTGCGGGAGGTGTGGTGACGTTCGGGGCGGGCGGAGCGTCCTGACGCCGGTCGTCGATCACGGTCGTCATCGCGGCGCATCCGTTCCCAGGACCAGGACTCGCTCCGGGTCGATGTCGATCCCCACCACGTCGCCGACCTCCGTGGCCAGCTGGCGGTCCTCGAGGTGCACGGTCCCCCGACCGATCTTCACCGAGGTCAGGGGGATGCCGTCGGCGAAGGTGCGCCCCACGACGGTCCCCTTCAGCGCAGCGGGCCCCGCGTCGGAGGCGATGCTCGCAGCGCCGGCGCGCAGCAGCAGGTGGGTCGGATCGGCGACATCGCCGGCACCTGCGACGGTCACCGCATCGCCCGTGCCGGCGAGGAGGACCGTGGACCGGCCGTCGCCCGTGCTCACGGCTTCGATGTCCAGCAGGTTGACGTGACCGAGCAGGCGCGCCGTGACCTCCGTCCTCGGGTTGAAGAAGAGGTCCTGGGGCTTGCCTGCGTCGACGGGCCGACCCTCGTGCACCACCACGATGCGGTCGGACATCGCGAATGCCTCGGACTGGTCGTGCGTGACGTAGAGGGTCGTGATGCCCAGCGACGTCTGGATCCGCTTCAGCTCCTGCTGCAGGCGGACGCGGAGGCTGACGTCGAGCGCACCCATCGGCTCGTCCATCAGGAGCACCGACGGATTGATGACGATCGACCGCGCGAGCGCCACCCGCTGCTGCTGCCCGCCGCTCAGCTGCGCGGGATAGCGATCCGCCAGGCGGGTCAGGTCGACCATCTCGAGCATGGCCATCACCCGCTGAGTGGTCTCGGACCGGGACACCCGCCGGGTGCGCAGGCCGAAGGCGACGTTGTCGGCCACCGTCATGTGCGGGAAGAGGGCGTACTGCTGGAAGACGGTGCCGATGTTCCGTCGCTGCGGTTGCAGGGTCGTGATGTCGCGCCCCTCGACCGTGATGGTCCCCGACGTGGCGTTGACGTAGCCCCCGATGATGCGGAGCATGCTCGTCTTGCCCGAGCCGGACGCGCCGAGCAGGGTGACGAACTCTCCGGACGCGAGCGACAGGTCGAAGTCCCGCAGGACCGGGTTGTCTTTGTACTTCAGGCAGATCTTGCTGGCGACGAGTTCACTCACGGGTTCTCCCGGTTGCTAGGTGGGGCACGCGTCGGTGTCGGGTGGGTGCCGGACGCGACGGCCGGGCGCTCGGCGCCGAGCGCCTGGCCGTCGGTCGGACGGGCTCAGCCCTGGAACTCCCGGTTCCACTGCTCGATCCACTCGGGGCGGCTCTCGAGGAAGGCCTCGTAGTCGGCCTGGTAGTAGGTCGCCGGATCGCCGGTGAGCAGGGCGGCGCGCTCCGGAGCCTCGGCCTCGAGGGCGGTGAAGGTCTCCGGGTTGGTCGGTCGGTAGATGGCGCGATCGGTCAGGTAGGGCATGAGGCCGGCCGGCTGGTTGACCAGGTGGACGTAGATCTCCGCCAGCTTCGACACCTCCGTGCCTGCGACGACGTACGCACCGGTGGTCGCACCGACGGCGGAGTACGTCGTGCCGTCGACCTCCATGTCGAGCTCGTGGTACTCGACCGGCACGCCCTGCTCCTGCAGGGCCAGGCAACGACCGTCGGTGGCCGGAGCAGCCCACACGTCACCCGCGGTCAGCCACTGGTCCAGGTCGCCGCTGCTCGCCCAGAACTTGAGCCCGTCGATGTCGTTCAGCCAGTCGATCGTCGCGCTCGGGTCGTCCACGGAGGAGCCCAGGTAGTCGCTGATCGCGCGGCACCAGCAGGTCCCACTGGCTGATGCCGGCGTTGGGGAAGGCCACCTTCCCCGCGAGGGCCGGCTCCTGCAGCAGGTCGAAGCCCTCGGTGGCGTCGAGCCCTGCCTCGGCCATCTTGTCGGAGCGGACGCACATGCCGGTGACGAAGTAGTAGAACCCCGGCTGGTAGCCCTCGGCACCGAAGGCCTGCTCCGGGAAGTCGGCGAACTCGTCGAGGTTGCTCGGCTCCACGAGGAGCTGGCTGTCCACCAGGCTGATCTGGTCGACGGTCGTCATCGCGCTCACCACGTCGAACGGAGGCGCAGCGCCACGACTGGCGAGGATCTGGCTGATGGCGGTGGCGTTGTCGACGCCCACCCACTCGATCGTGGCACCGGTGGCTTCCTCCACGAGCTTGCCGACCCCGGCCTGCAACGCCTCGGTCATGGCGCCCGTGTAGGCGGCCACCGTCAGCGTCTGCCCCTCGAAGTTGCACTCCTCCGGAGCCGTCGCCGTGCCGTCGCCCGAGACGGTGACGTCAGCCGGGTTGCAGTCCGCACCCGTGTTGCCGTTCCCCTCGGCGCCGCCCCCGCAGGCCGCGAGCCCCGTGGCGGCCAAGGACATGGCAGCAGCCAGTGCCACGGCGCGACTGCGCCGCCGACGAGAACCTGCGTTTCCGATCAATCGCATCTGCGTCTCCCACGCTTAGGCCGAGATGAGCTGGTAGTGCGGAAGACGGTATACGGTGTTACATCAGACGGTCAACGGTGGTCGCGAGATGCATCACAGTGTTTTCACGGTCGAAACAACTCACGCTCTCGTGCGCTCGACCGTCACGACGGTGCGGAGGTCGCACACAGGTTTCGGCAGGCACCCAGGCCCTCGACCTCCGTGCGGAGCTCGGAGCCGCGACGCAGCCACGGCCCTCCGCCTCCGGCCGCGACACCAGCAGGGGTGCCCATCGCGATCACGTCCCCGGGGCGCAGGGTCACGAACGTGCTCAGGTAGGCGACGACCTCGGGAGGGCCGAACAGCAGGTCCGACAGAGGTGCGCGCTGGACCCGCTGGCCGTCGACGTGGCACGACAGGATGCGGTCGCCGAGGTCCGTGACGGCTGCTCGCGTGGTGAGCACGGGGCCCAACGGGGCGGTCCCCTCGAAGTTCTTCCCCGGGGTCCACTGGCTGCCGTGGTTCTGCCAGTCGCGCGCGGTGACGTCGTTCGTCACGCAGTAGCCCGCGATCACCTCGGTCGCCTCCGCGACCGTCACCCGCCGGGCCGCACGCCCCACGACGACGGCGAGCTCGGCCTCGTAGTCCCAACGCTCGGAGGCGTCGTCGAGGCTGATCGCGTCGTGCGCGCCGATCAAGGTCGAGCGGTGCTTGGTGAAGATCGTCGGGCGGCTGGGGAGCTCACGCCCCATCTCCAGGATGTGCGAGCGGAAGTTGAGCCCGACGGCGTACATCGCATCGGGCATGACGACGGGAGCCATCTCGACGCCCGACAGGCTGCGCTCGTCGAGCGCGTGGTAACGCCAGTCCGAGACGTCGCCGCCACCGGCCAGCAGTGAGCCCAGGTCGGGGAACGGCAGGAGGTGCACCGACTCGTCGTCGACGGCTGCGGCCTGCGTGCGCCCCTCGACACGGACGGTCGCGAGCCTCATCCCAGCACCAGCTCGGTGCAGCGGAACTCGGCGAGCGTCTTGCTGGCCCCGCCCTCGACCTCCACCACGACCGTCACCGCGATCACCATCGAGGTCCGCCCGAGATGGACAGGCGAGGCCGTGGCGACGAGGCGGTCTCCCGGACGGGCGGCCCGCACCAGGTTCGCGTTCAGCTCCAGCGTCGTGAAGCTCTGGCCGGCACGGAGCGCGGTCTTCGCCCCCCACCCGGCGGCCGCGTCCGCCAGGGCCATCACAGCACCGGCCTGCGCGACCCCGGCCTGGTTCAGGTGCTGGGTCGCGATCTCCATGGTCGCCACGGCGGCTCCCGGCCCCACGTGGGTGAGACGGATGCCCAGCGAGTCGATCAGCGAGCCCGGCGGCACCGGGGCATCGCCCGCCGAGACCGCGCGGACCGCGCCGGGCTCCTGTCCGCCGTAGGTCATCGCCAATGGGTTCTGGGGCTGGTCGGCACGTGCCGTCATGGGATCCTCCGCGTCAGATGGTGGTCTCTGTATGGCAGTATACAGTTGAGCGCAGGGCACCCCATCCGGAGGAGACGACCCCATGCACGACCTGACCACGGCAGAGTTCGAGCGCCGCATGTCCCTGGTGCGCGCGGCCATGGCCGATCTCGACTGCGACCTGTGGATCGTGACCAGGCCCGAGAACATCTACTACCTCAGCGGCTACCGGGCGGCCCACGTCGCGGCGCGGACCAGCAGGTTCCACGGCATCCTCGTCCCCCGCGAGGGCCACCCGGTCCTGGTGGCCCGCTCGCTCGAGGCGGTCACCGCCGACGACCAGAGGATCGACGCTGTCCTGCTGTTCGACGACGACGTCGACCCGTATCCCCGCATGCGGGACACGCTCTTCGACGGCTCCACACCCCGCACGTTGCGGGTCGGCGTCGAGCAGCGGTTCCTGTCGGTGCGTCAGTGGCGAGAGCTGGGCGCCGTCTTCGACATCGCGGACGCGGTCGACATCACGGGCCGCGTCGAGGGCTTCGCCTCGTCACCATCGGCCGACGAGCGCGGCGCCATCGACGGCGCCGCTCGGGTCACCATGGCCGGGCTCGAGGCAGCCAGCCGAGCGCTCGCACCCGGCCGGCGCGCGCACGACGTCGTCGGCGCGGCCCACGAGGCGATGTACGCCGCCGGACAGACGGACTTCGACAAGGCACTCGTGGCCGTGTGGACGGGCCCGCGTGGTGGCGCGATGCACGACACCCGGGTCACCCAGGAGCTGGTCGAGGGCCACGTCGCCACGATCGAGATCATGGGGGTCGACCACCACCTGCGCACGGGCGCCCAAGCCTGCTTCTACCTCGGCGAGGAGCCGCGCCCGGAGCTGACCGATGCCTATGCACTGGTGCTCGCCATGCACGACGCCGCGCGCGACACGATCGCAGCCGGGCGGACCGCCGGAGAGGTCTTCGGCGAGGCGGATCGTGTCTACCAGCAGGCCCGGGGCATTCCCTACCACCGGCGCGTCGGCGGTTCCATGGGTCTCACCAACTTCGCGGTCGACCTCACCCGTGGCAATCCAGCAGTCCTGCAGGAGGGCCAGCCCATCCTGGTGCAGACCCTGGTCGACGATCCCGCCCTCATCACCCACGCGACCACGGTCGTCGTCACCGCGGACGGCTGCGTGGAGCTCACCTCGACACCCCGCACCTTCGCGGCTCCGCAATGGAGCCGTCGGAGGTGAACGTGCGCCGACGACTCGCGCTCCTCAGCTTCGGCGGGACCATCTCGCAGCAGTCCGGACCCGGCGGCCCCTCCGCGCCCGGTTTCGACGTCCGCCGCCTGACGACGAGCATCCTCGACCTCGACGTCGAGGTCGAGCACCACGTCGTCGCCCAGATCGGCAGCAAGGACGTCCAGCCGGCCCACTGGATCCGTGCGACGAACCTGGTCACCGAGCTGCTGGACCGACCGGACCCACCGATCGACGGCGTCGTCCTGCTCCACGGCACCGACACGCTGCACTACACCGCAGCCGCTCTCAGCTTCGCGCTACGGGCTCCCGACGTGCCCGTCGTCCTCACCGGATCCATGCGCCCGGGAGGAGACGACGGCAGCGACGCTCGGGCCAACCTGCGCGCATCGGTCGTCGCTGCCTGCGACCCCCGCCTCCGGGGGGTCTCGATCGTCTTCTCCGACCGGGACGACCTCACGCGTGCCACGATCCTGGCCGGGACGAACGCCCGGAAGACGCACAGCTCGTCCCCCGCGGCGTTCGGCCCCTACGAGGTGGCGAACCTCGGCCACGTCGAGCAGGACGAGGTGCGACTCGCGTGGGGGCCTCCCCGCCGAGCGCGCGAGCCACTCCCCTCCGCCGCCTTCGACTCCCGCGTCCCCATCCTCAAGGCGAGCCCGGGTCTCGGCGCCGATCACCTGACGGCCGTGCTCGCGCTGTCGTCCGGCCTCGTCATCGAGGGAACGGGCGTGGGCCACGTCCCGACGAGCTGGATCCCCGCTCTTGCAGGGTTCCCCGGTCCGATCGTCGCCGCGACCCAGGTCGCCGCGGGTGGCGAGCGCCTCGGCGCCTATCGCGGCGACCGCGAGCTGCTGGACCTGCCGAACGTCATGCCGGCCGGCCGGATGAGCAGCGAGACCGCTCAGGTCAAGCTCATGTGGGCGCTCGCGCATCCGCGTGCCGCGGTCGACGCCATCATGCGGCGCGACGTGTGCGGCGAGATGGCGACGCGCACCTAGCTGCAGACCAGCCCGTCCTCGGGCACCTCGCCGTCGACGAGGAACGCCTCGACCGCCTCGTCGATGCAGTCGTTGCCCGAGCCGTACGCCGTGTGGCCCTCGCCCTCGCGCGTCACCAGCACGCCCGACTCGAGCGTCTCGGCCATCGCGACGGCCTCCTCGTACGGCGTCGCGGGGTCGCCCGTCGTGCCGATGACGACGATCGGGGCGGCGCCGGCGCCCGTGACCTCGCGCGGCTCCTCCGCCTGGCGCCCCGGGTAGGCGCTGCACCAGCCGAGGCCGAGCTCGCCGCCGTCACCGAAGGTGGGCGCCGCCTCCTCGAAGTCGTCGGCGTACTGCGCCGCCTGCTCCGGGGAGAGGCTGGTCGGGTCGTCGAGGCAGGAGATCGCGTAGAACGCCTCCATGAGGTTCGACGCGTAGCCCCCGCTGAAGTCGCGGTCGGCGTAGAAGTCCGCCAGCAGCAGGAGCGTGTCGCCCTGGCCGCCGAGCGCCTCCTCGAGGCCGTCGGTGAGGAACGGCCAGTTCTGCTCGTTGTAGAGCGCCGCCTGGATGCCCGTCGTGCCGAGCGCCTGGGTGAGCACCCGATCGGGGTCGCTCGTGGGCAGGGGCTCCGCGAGCAGCGAGTCGAGCAGGGACTGCACGGTCTGCAGTCCCTCGTCGACCGAGTCGCCGACGGGGCAGTCGCCGTCGTCGACGCACGCCTGCAGGTAGTTGCGGAACGCCAGCTCGAAGCCTGCGGTCTGGCTCAGCGAGCCCTCGATGCGGTCGAGGTTCGGGTCGGTCGCCCCGTCGAGCACGAGCCGCTCCGAGCGCTCGGGGAAGTACGTCGCGTAGACCGCCCCCAGCGTCGTGCCGTAGGAGAAGCCCAGGTAGTGCATCTGGTCGTCGCCGAGCACGGCACGCAGGACGTCCATGTCCTTCGCGGTCTCCACGGTCGAGATGTGGTCGACCAGGTCGGGCGACAGCTCCTCGCAGCCCTCGCCGAGCCGCTGCTGCCACTCCTCGGCCAGCGCGACGCCCTCCGGCGTGTCCGGGTCACCGGACGCCGCGAGGTAGTCGTCGAGGTCGGCGTCGCTCAGGCAGTCAATGGGCGAGCTCTGGCCGGTGCCGCGCGGGTCCCAGCCGACGATGTCGAAGGACTCGAGCAGCGCGTCGCCGTAGGCGTCCTCGCGGGCCGCGAGCTCGGTGCCGCCGGAGCCGGGACCACCGGGGTTGACGAGCAGCGAGCCCACCCGCTCGTCCGCCGGGCCGTCGGCCGCGCGGCGCAGCACCCGCAGCTCGATCGTGTCGCCCTCGGGCTCGTCGTAGTCCAGCGGCACCTCGAGCCACGTGCACTCGAAGTCGCCGCGGCCGTCCTCGGCCGTCTCGTCGCACTCGTCCCACGAGAGCGACTGCGTGTAGAACGGCTCCAGCTCGGGGCTGGGCGACTCGCCGGTCGGGCCGCGGTCGTCCCCCCGCTCGGTGGGTGACGGCGAGGCGTCGTCGGACGTGTCCGACCCGTCGTCGTCGCCGTTCATCAGCAGGAACGCGGTCGTGGCCGCCGCCCCCACCGTCACGACGAGGGCGACCACGAGGCCGACCACCAGCCACACCACCGAGCTGCGCTTCACCGCACGTTCCTCCCCGTCGGGGCGCCGGCGCCGTCACGGCGCGGGAGGAGCCCCACCATCATCGACTCGAGCGCGAGCATGACAGGGACGTTGAACTCCAGCATCTGCTCACGCGCGGCGAACACCACCTCGATGCGCGCCAGGTTCGCCTCCGGGCCGCCGGCCTCGGCCAGCGCCTCCACCTGCTCCCGCAGCTCCTCGTTGACGAGCTCCGTGCCGACCCCGAGCCCCACCGCCACGGCGTCCCGGTAGACCGAGACCAGGTCGGTCAGGGCCCGGTCGACCACGTCGAGGTGGCGCCGCTTGGCCCGCGACTTCTGCTCGCGCTCGAGCGCGGCGCGGGCCGGGGCGTACTCCCGCGGCTTCCGTCCCCGCTCCACCACCCCGTACGCCGCGTCCAGGTCCGCCCGCTCCGCCGCGTCGAGCTCGACGGTGATCGCGTCGGCCTCGGCCTTCGTCGTCTCGCTCAGCATCGTCGCCGCCGCCATCGCCGCGCCCAGCGAGCGGAGCCGCCCCGGCAGGGCGACCACCTCGGCGCGGCGCTGACGGGTGTCGGGGTCGGTCGCGAGGGCCTTGGCGCGGCCGATGTGGCCCTGGCTGGCGCGCGCCGCCCGGAGGGCGAGCGCGGGCTCGACCGCGGCCGTGCGCTCGAGGAAGGCCGCGACGTCCGCCGTCGCCGGGGTGCTCAGCGTGACGAGACGGCAGCGCGAGCGGATCGTGGGCAGCACGTCCTCGACCGTGGGGGCGCAGAGCATCCACACCGTGCGCTCCGTGGGCTCCTCGATCGCCTTGAGCAGGGCGTTGAACGCCTGGTCGGTGAGCCGGTCCGCGTCCTCCACCACCAGGACCTGCCAGCGCCGCCCGACGGGGGCGAGGGCCGAGCGGCGCACGAGGTCGCGCACCTGGTCGACACCGATCGACAGGCGCTGGGTGCGGATCACGGCCACGTCGGCGTGGGAGCCGGCCAGCACCGTGCGGCAGGCGTGGCACGTTCCGCAGCCGCCCTCCTCGCACTGGAGCGCCGCCGCGAAGGCGATGGCCGCGTTGGAGCGCCCCGACCCGGGCGGCCCGGTGAAGAGCCAGGCGTGGGTCATGCCCTGCGGGCGCGCCCCGCCGGTGCCCGCCGCCTGGGCGAGCGCGGCGATGGCGGGCCGCTGGCCGACCAGGTGGTCCCAGACCGTCATCGCGCGCCCCGCCGCGCCTGCACCAGGAGGGGCGCGACCCGCGCCCACACGGCCTCGGCGATCTCGTCGCGCGTGCCCGTGGCGTCGACGACCAGGTAGTGCGCCGGGTCGGCCTCCGCCAGCGCGAGGAACTCGGCCCGCACCCGCTCGTGGAACTCCACCGACTCGGCCTCGATGCGGTCGCGGCCGGTGAGCCGCGCCAGTCCGGCACCGGGCCGCACGTCGAGCACGACCGTGAGGTGGGGCCGCAGGTCGCCGGTGGCCCAGCGCGCCACGTGCTCGAGGCCCGCGACGGCGTCGCCCAGCGCGCGGCCCGCCCCCTGGTAGGCCAGCGTCGAGTCGACGTACCGGTCCGTCACCACCACCGCCCCGCGGTCGAGCGCCGGCCGGACGACCTCCGCGACGTGCTCCGCCTTGTCCGCGACGTACAGCAACGCCTCCGTGCGCGCCGCGAGGTGACCGGTGGCCGGGTCGAGCACGATGCGCCGGAGCTCGCGCCCCACGGGCGTGTCGCCGGGCTCGAAGGTGGGGACGGCGTCGTACCCCTCCCGGCGCAGCCGCTCGACCAGCAGCGCCGACTGCGTCGACTTGCCGCCGCCGTCGCCGCCCTCGAAGCACACGAAGACGCCGGTGGCGGCGCGGAGGCCCGGCGCGGGGGCGGGGTCGGGGGACGTCACGCAGGCGAACCTACGAGGTCGCGGCGACAGTTATCCACCGCGGGTGTCGGGTTTGGCCGCACCGCATGACGGGGTAACGACCGCGCCGGACATCTCGGAGGAGGCACATCGTGGGTTGGGTCATCGCGCTGCTCGTCGTGGCAGCGGCCGTCGCGGCCGTCGTCGTCATCGTGCGCACGCGCGCGTCGAAGCCGGCCGGGGCGTCGAGCCGCGGTCCGAGCGACGTCATCGCCGAGTCCGACCTCGCGTCGGTCGAGCCGCTGCGGCGGCTGCAGGTCGGCGACGTCGTGGGCTACGAGGGCGCCATGCTGTTCGTCCGGGGTCGTCTCGACTTCGACGAGGAGGGCTACCGCTGGACGGAGCACTTCCTCGACGACGACACCACCCGCCGCTGGCTGACCGTCGAGGAGGACGAGGGCTTCGAGGTCTCCCTCTGGCGCAGCATCGCGGCGGGCGACGTCGAGCAGGGCGGGGCGGGCGACCGCGACGTCATCGTCGGCGGGGTGGCCTACCGGCTGCAGGAGAAGGGCTCCGCGTCGTTCCGTGCCTCGGGGGCGACGGGCACCGCGCCGCAGGGCACGGCGGAGTACGCCGACTACGCCAGCGCCGACGGGAAGCACCTCCTGGGCTTCGAGAAGTTCGGCAGCACCTGGGAGGCCTCGCTCGGCGAGCCCCTCCAGCCGTGGGAGCTGACCGTCTACCCCGGATCGGACGGGCCCGCGACCAGCACCGGTCCGGCGGGACGCTGAGGGGGCGGCATGAGCTCACGCGCGAAGGGCCTCCTCGTCATCGGGGTGCTCCTGCTGGTCGGCATCATCGTCGTGCCGTTCGCCTTCGGCGGGTTCGGCAACGGCCCGAAGGGCTGGATCGACGACCGCTACACGCACGTGTCGGGCTCCGATCCCGACAACGAGACGGTCACCTGGCGCTCCGACGACGACGTCACCACGACGGCGGCGGCCATCGCGTCGGGCACCGACGCCTCCGACCGTCGCGAGGCCGACGGTCGCGCCTTCCTCCGCTACAGCAACGACTGGATCGTCACGGTCGAGGAGGACGGCGACGGGTCGCGCATCACGCTCGACGAGTTCGACCGCGGCTACTCCGCGAACAGCACGTACGTCGGTTTCTGGGGCGGCTACTACGGCGGTGGCGGCGGTGGCGGCAGCAGCTACCGCGGCGGCGGCTCCGGCTCCGGCAAGTAGCCCCGCGCGCCACCCGCCCGTCCCGCCCCCTCGCCCCACCCACTCCCGAAAGGCACGACATGCCCGAGCTCCTCGACGAGTCCCTGGCCACGCTGGCGTTCGCCGGCGTGGGCATCGTCCTCCTCCTCGTCGGCTACTTCATGGTCGACCTGCTGACCCCCGGTCACCTCGGCCGGCAGGTGTTCGTCGAGCACAAGCGGGACGCCGCGCTGGTGCTGGCCTCGACGCAGATCTCCGTCGGCATCATCGTGGCGACGGCGTTCTACACGGCGCAGGGCGACACCTGGGACACCCTGCTCGAGGCGACCGTGTTCGGGATCATCGGCGTCGCGCTGCTCGGCATCGCGTTCTTCCTCCTCGACCTGCTGACGCCCGGCAGCCTCGCCGAGCTCGTGGTCGACGAGTCCGACGACCCGGCCGTCTACGTGGCCGTGGCCCTCCAGCTGGCGGTCGGCCTCGTGGTCGCCGCCTCGATCACCTGACGACCACGTCCACGACCGCGGTCCCGGACGGGGCCACCCCGACGACGACCGCCGAGCCCACCGGGGTCCCCCACCACCGGGCCCTCCGCACGATCGTGCTCGCCGCCGTGTTCGTGTGCGCGGCCTGCGGCCTGGTCTACGAGCTGGCCCTCGTGACGCTGGGCAGCTACCTGCTCGGCAACACGATCACCCAGACGTCCCTCGTGCTCGCGGTGACGATGTTCGCGATGGGCGTCGGCGCCGTCGCGGCGAAGCCGTTGCTCGGCCGACCGCTGCGGGCGTTCGTGGCGATCGAGCTGGCCCTCGCCGTCGTCGGCGGCTTCGCGGTGCCGGTGCTCTACGCCGCGTTCGCCTGGCTGTCGGTCTACACGCCCGCGATGGTCGTCGTGACCTTCGCGATCGGTCTCCTCGTCGGCGCCGAGATCCCGCTGCTCATGGCCCTCCTGCAGCGACTGCGGCGGCAGGACGCGGCGCACGCGGTGGCCGACATCAACGCGGTCGACTACGTCGGCGCCCTGGTGGGCGGCCTCGCCTTCCCGTTCGTGCTCCTCCCGACCCTCGGGCTCCTCGAGGGCACGCTCGCCGTGGCGGCCCTCAACGTCGTGGCCGCTGGCGTGGTGGCGGTGATGCTCGGGTGGCGCGGACCGCGGCGTACGCCGGTGGTCACCGCGCTCGTCCTCTGCCTCGTCACCGGCCTCGGCCTCGGGCTGATGGCCTGGCGCGCCTCCGCGTTCGAGGCGACCGCCCTGCAGGCGCTCTACCGCGACCCGATCGTCCACGCCGAGCGCTCCGACTACCAGTCGATCGTCGTCACGCGCGGCTGGTTCCAGGGAGCGGAGTTCGACGACGTGCGGCTCTACCTCGACGGCGACCTGCAGTTCTCGTCGGTGGACGAGTACCGCTACCACGAGATGCTCGTGCACCCCGCGATGGCGGGCGAGCACGCCCGCGTGCTGGTGCTGGGCGGCGGGGACGGGCTCGCGCTGCGCGAGATCCTCGGCTACGACGACGTCGAGGAGGTGACGTTGGTCGACCTCGACCCCGCGGTCGTCGACCTGGCCCGCACCTATGCGCCGATCCGCGACCTCAACGACGACGCCTGGGCGGACCCCCGGGTCGAGTACGTCGCGGCCGATGCCTTCGGCTGGGCACGCGAGCAGCCGCTGGACGCCTACGACGTGATCGTCGTCGACTACCCCGACCCCGACTCGCCGGCCCTCGCGAAGCTCTACTCCCAGGAGCACTACACGGCGCTGGCAGGGCTGCTGGCGGACGGTGGCCGCATGGTCGTGCAGTCGGGGTCGCCGTTCTTCGCGCCCGACGCCTTCTGGTGCGTCCGACGCACCCTGGAGGCGGCCGGGCTGGCCACGACGCCGTACCACGCCGACGTCCCGTCCTTCGGTGACTGGGGCTGGGTGCTCGCCCAGGCCCCCGCTGGCGGCAGCCCCACCGCCGCCGACGCGCCGCCCCTGACCCTCGCCCCGGACGCCCCCGCGCTCCGCTTCGCCTCCCCCGCGACGCTCACCGCCGCCGCCGTGTTCCCGCCCGACCGCGACGACCCCGGCGGGGAGGTCTCGACGCTGCTCGACCCGGCGATCCTGACCTACTCCGAGCACGCCTGGGTCGGGTACTGAGGCGCCGTCGTGGTCTTCGTCCTCGCCCGCCTGTGGGCCCGCATGACCTCCGCCGTCACCTGGCGCACGCCCCTGCTCGTGCTGCTCACCGTGTTCGTGACGAGCTGGGGCGCCATGGCGCTGCTCGACCGCGACAGCGGCATCGCCGACCCCGGCCACTACTGGTGGTGGTTCCTCGTCACGGCCTCGACCGTCGGCTACGGCGACTTCTTCCCCACCACGACCGGCGGCCGCATCGTCGGCGCCTACGTCGTGCTCGGCGGCGTCGTCACCCTCACCACCTTCTTCACCCACCTCGCCGCGACGCTGGCGACCGCGAAGGGACGACGCATGCACGGCCTGCTCGACCACGACCTCGCCGACCACCTCGTGCTCGTGGGCTGGACCCCGGGGCGCACCGACCGGCTGGTCGCCGACCTGCGCAGCGACGGGACCGTGCCCATCGTCGTGTGCGCGTGGGAGGACCAGCTGGAGCAGCACCCGCTGCCCGAGACCGCGGACGTGCACTTCGTGCGCGGCGACCTCACCGACCTCGCGGTGCTCCGCCGCGCCCACCCCGAGAGCGCGCGGGCCGTGCTCGTCGACGCGCGCGACGACAACGAGGCGGTGACGCTCACGGTCGCCGCCGAGGAGGCGGCGCCCGGCGTGCACACCGTGGTCACCCTGCGCGACGTCGCGCGCCGACGCACGATCCGTCGCATCGACGCCACCGTCCACTGCGTGCAGTGGCACGCCCTCGGGCTCGTCTTCGACGAGCTGTCCGACCCGGGGATCGCGGAGGTGTACGACGCGTTGATGACCCCCGGCGGACCCAGCACGTGGTCGACGGTGGTGCCCGCGGGCGCCACCGCGACGTACGGCGCGTGGCAGCAGGCCCTGGGCCCCGCGCGGTCCACGACGCTGCTGGCGGTGGCGGTCGACGGGGACGTGCGCGTGAGCCCGGCGTGGGACACGCCGGTCCCGGCGGGGGCCGTCCTCTACTACGTCGGGCCCGCCCGGATCGAGCCCGCCGACCTGCGGGCGGCACTGGCGTAGCGGAGGGTCGAGGTCGCCCGCACCACCCGTTCGTGGGGGCGTCCGTCATGATGGCACCCGACGGGCACCCAGGAGGGACGGCCCCGGCAGGCAGGAGGGGACCCGTGCTGGACAGGCCCGGCCCGCACCCCACCGAGCCGGTCGCTGCCCCCCTACCCCTCGACGCGCCCGGTCGTCTCGCCGCGCTCCGCGCGATCGGGACGGGGCCGAGCGCCGACCCCGACCTGCAGCGCTTCGCCCGGCTGGTGGCCAGCACCCTCCACGTCCCGGTGGCCCTGGTGTCCGTCGTCGAGCAGGACCGCCAGGTCTTCCCCGGTCAGGTGGGGTTGCCCGAGCCGTGGGCGTCGGCGCGCTGCACGCCCCTGAGCCACTCGTTCTGCCAGCACGTGGCGACCACGGCCGAGCCGCTCGTCATCAGCGACGCCCGCACGGTGGACCTCGTGAGGGACAACCTCGCGATCCCCGAGCTCGGGGTGGTGGCCTACGCGGGGATGCCCCTCACCGCGGAGGGCGGCGAGGTGCTCGGCTCGCTGTGCGCCATCGACCACGAGCCGCGGGTGTGGACCCCGACGGAGCTCGAGGTGCTCGCCGACCTCGCCGCGGCGTGCAGCGCGGCCCTGCGGCTGAAGGTCTCGGGGCGCCGCACCGCCGACGCGCGCCGGGAGGTCGACCGCGGCCGCGAGCGCGCCGAGCTGATGCTCCAGGCCGCCGTCGAGCTGGGCGAGGTGTGGTCGCTGACGGACCTGCTGCGACGCGTGCGCGACCTCGTCACCGGACCGCTCCACCCCGTCTTCGTCGGCCTGTCGCTCGTCGACGGCGAGCACGTGTTGCGGGTGGAGGACCCCACCTGGGACGAGCCGGTCACCCACCTCCCCGACACCGTCGGGCTCGACGCGTCCTGGCCGGAGGCCCGCTGTGTCGCGGAGCAGCGCCGCGTCATCGTCGCCGGCCCGGAGCAGCTGGTGGCGGACGGCTACAGCGCCGACGCGCTGGCGGCCTGGCGCGAGCTGGACCTCCGCGCGCTGGAGTGCGTGCCGGTCCTCGGCAGCGGGCGGGCGCTCGGTGCGCTCACCTTCGGCTGGGACGCGCCCCACGCGTGGGAGCTGACGGAGGACGCCGTGCTGACGGCGATCGCGGCCTACACCGCGACGGCGGTCGAGCGCATCCTCCAGCTCGAGCGGCGCGTGACCACCGCGACCGAGCTCCAGGAGGCGATGCTGAGCGAGCCGCCGGCGGTGGCCGGCCTCGAGGTCGCCACGCTCTACCGACCGTCCTCGACGGCCGACATGGTCGGCGGGGACTGGTACGACGTGCACGAGCTCCCGCCCCTCGCCCCCGGTGGCCCGCGGCCGGTCGCGGTCACGGTCGGCGACATCACCGGCCACGACACCCGGGCGGCGGCCGTCATGGGCCAGGTGCGGAGCATGCTGCGCCAGGCGCGCGCCGACGCTCCCGGGGCCGGTCCGGCCCGGGCTGTGCTGGCCGTGGAGAACGCCGCCCGCATGCTCGGTCTCGAGGCCCACGGCACGGTGGTGCACGGGGACCTGGTCCCCGGCGCGGACGGCTGGACACTGCGCTGGACCAACGCCGGGCACCCGCCGCCCCTCGTGCTCGCGCCCGACGGCACCGCGCGGGTGCTGCTGGAGGGCGATCCGTTCCTCTACCCCGACCTCGAGGTCGAGGAGCGCCACGACCACCACGTCCACCTGGCTCCCGGGACGCTGCTGCTCGTCCACACCGACGGCCTGCTCGACGAGCGCCGGGCCGACCTCGCCGCGATGGTCGAGGAGGTGCGGGTCGTGTTCGCACGTCTCGTCCACGACGAGGGCCGACCGCTGACCGAGGCCGTCCGCCTGCTGGCCGACGAGATGCTCGGTGGCCGCGCCGAGGACGACGTCGCGATCCTCGCCGTCCGGGTGCACTGACCTCCCGGGCTGTCACTGCGGCGGCCGGGATGGCATATTGGCCAGTCCAATGAGCCTCCGGGCTCCCACCGACCTGACCCCGCGAGAGGACACCGTGACCCACGACCCCACCGCCCCGTCCCCCGAGCGCCCGACCGAGGCCGCCGGCGGCTCCGGGAGCGGCCCCCTCGGCGACGTCGTCGTCGTCGACCTCTCCCGCGCACTGGCGGGCCCGCACGCCACGATGATGCTGGGCGACCTCGGCGCCCGGGTCATCAAGGTCGAGGCGCCCGGCACCGGTGACGACACCCGCGGCTGGGGTCCGCCCTTCGTGACCCCCGAGGACGGTGGGGACCGGCAGTCGACGTACTTCCTCTCCGCCAACCGCAACAAGGAGTCCATCGCGCTCGACCTGAAGGACGCCGCGGACCGCGACGTGCTGCTCGGTCTCGTCGACCGCGCCGACGTGCTCGTGGAGAACTTCCGCACCGGCGTGCTCGAGCGCCTCGGGCTCGGCATCGAGTCCCTCATGGAGCGCAACCCGCGCCTCGTGGTCCTCTCCATCACCGGCTTCGGCCACGACGGCCCCGAGGGCGGCCGCGCCGGCTACGACCAGATCGCCCAGGGCGAGGCCGGCCTCATGTCCCTCACCGGCTCCGGCCCCGACGACCCGCAGCGCGTCGGGGTGCCCATCGCGGACCTCCTCTCGGGCATGTACGGCGCGTACGGCGTGCTCGCCGCCCTCCACGAGCGCACCGTGACCGGCGTCGGCCAGGTCGTGCGCACCTCGCTCCTCGCCGCCGTCGTCGGCGTGCACGCCTTCCAGGGCACACGGTGGACCGTCGCCGGCGAGGTCGGTCGTGCCCAGGGCAACCACCACCCGTCGATCGCGCCGTACGGGCTCTTCCGGTGCCGCGACGGTGCCGTGCAGATCGCCCTCGGCAGCGAGAGCCTGTGGCGCCGCTTCTGCGCGGGCTTCGACCTCGACCCCGAGGCCGAGGGCCTCGCCACCAACGCCGAGCGGGTGGCCGCCCGCGAGCGCGTGATCGGGGTCGTCGAGGAGGCGTTCGCGACCTGGGACTCCGCTCCCCTGCTCGAGCGGCTCTCCGAGGTGGGCGTGCCGGCGGGCAAGGTGCGCACGCTCGACGAGGTCTACGCCTGGGACCAGACGCGCAGCCAGGGCCTGCTCCTCGACATCGAGCACCCGACCCTGGGCCGCATCTCGCTGCCCGGCCCCCCGCTGCGGTTCTTCGACGGCGCCGGAGCCGAGACCACCCGCACCGGCCACCGCCCGCCGCCCCTGCTCGACGGGGACGCCGCGGCGATCCGCGCCTGGGCCACGGGCGACGACCAGGCCTGACGCACCCGCTGCACCAACCGCCGCGGCGGCCCGGGGGACTCAGTCCGCCGGGCCGCCCAGCAGTCCCTGGCACGCAGTGGCCGCCGTGGCCGCGTCGCCCGCGACGATGGCGTCGGCCACGACGTCGAGGCGGTGACGCAGGCCGGGATCGGCGTCGACCGCAGGGGCCGGGGCGTGCTCGGCGAGCACGTCGTCGAGATCGGCGAGCAGGGGCGCCGCCGACAGGCGCCGCACGCACCGCCACGTGTGCTCGAAGTCCCGGGCGCGACCGTCGGGCGCGAGCATCGCCACCCGCAGCGAGCTGTCGGGGTTGCTCGCGGCCGCACGCGCGAGGCCGGCCAGCACCGCCTCCCGCGCCACCACGACCTCCGAGACCGGGCTCTCGGCGACCCGCCGCCCCCAGCCGTCACCCCCGGCCCGACCGCCGGATCCCTCGGCACCGCCGGGCGCGTCCGCCTCGCGGACCAGCGCCCCCACGCCGTGGCGCACCTCGATGCGCCCCTTCGTCTCCAGCGCCGCCAGCGCCCGGGAGAGCGTCGCTCGACTGACCCCCAGCTCGGCCGCCAGCTGCCGCTCCGACGGGAGCCGGTCGCCACCGACGAGCCCCTGCGCCTCGATGAAGTCGGAGATGTGCGCCGCGAGGCTCTCGTAGAGGCGCTCGCGCCGCAGCGGCTGGAGGCGGCGGGGGGCGTCACCGGGCATGGCGGCATCCTACCCGGACGTGGTCCGGTTGCCAGGTGGCTGAGCCACTGACATGATCCCCCGGTCGGCACATGACGTGCATCACAATCCGAGAGGGAACTCCATGCCCACCGAACTGGTCTCGTTGGCGGTCCTCGTCATCGTCTTCCTGGTCGCGACGGTCAGGGGCGTCAACATGGGCGCCCTCGCCCTCGTGGCCGCCTTCGTCGTCGGACTCAGCGTCTACGACCTCGACGCGGACGGCGTGCTGGGTGGCTTCCCCAGCGACCTCTTCGTCATCCTCGTCGGCGTCACCTACCTCTTCGCGCTGGCGAAGAACAACGGCACCGTGGACTGGATCGTGCACGCCGCCGTGCGCGCGGTCGGCGGCCGCGTGGCCCTCGTGCCGTGGGCGATGTTCCTCGTCTGCGCGGCCGTCACCTCGATCGGCGCGGTCAGCCCCGCCGCGGTGGCGATCGTCGCGCCGGTCGCCATGGGCTTCGCGCTCCGCTACCGGATCCACCCCGTGATGATGGGCATGATGGTCGTGCAGGGCGCCACGGCGGGCAGCTTCTCCCCCATCGGCATCTTCGGCAGCATCACCAACGGCGTCGTCGAGCAGAACGACCTCCCCGGCAACCAGCTCGTGCTCTTCGTGACCACCTTCTCCGCCGCGGCGCTCATCGCCGCGATCACCTACCTCGCGTTCGGCGGACGGGCCCTCCTCGCCCGCGGCAAGGAGACCGAGGCGGTGCAGGAGATGGGCGCCGAGGCGGAGGCCGTCGCCCACGCCGCGACCCACGCCGGCGGACCCGGCACGCCGCACTCCGCCGTCGAGGCCACCCGCAGCCGCGCCCCCGAGGACGAGCCCGCCGCGCAGCACACCCTCGACGCGCAGCGCATCGTCACGCTCCTCGGCCTCGTCGCCCTGATGATCGGCGCGCTCGGCTTCGACCTCGACGTCGGCTTCACGGCCCTCACGATCGCCGTCGCGCTCACGCTGGCGTTCCCCGCCTCCGCGAAGGGCGCGGTGGAGAAGATCAGCTGGGGCACCGTGCTGCTCATCGGCGGCATCGTCACCTACGTGAACCTGCTGCAGGCCCAGGGCGTCGTCGACTGGGTCGGCGAGCGCGTCGCCGAGGTCGGCGCGCCGCTCGTGGCCGCGCTGCTCATCTGCTTCATCGCCGCGGTCGTCTCGGCCTTCGCCTCCACCACCGGCATCATCGGCGCGCTCATCCCCCTCGCCGTGCCGTTCCTGCTCACCGGCCAGGTCAACGCCATCGGCCTCATCGCCGCCCTCGCGATCTCGAGCTCGGTGGTCGACTGCAGCCCGTTCTCCACCAACGGCGCCCTCGTCGTCGCCAACGCCGACGCCAAGGAGCGCGAGATGGTGTTCAAGCGGCTCATGCAGTGGGGCATGTCGATCGTCGTCGTCGCGCCGATCGTCGCCTGGGTGCTGCTGGTGGTGCCGACGGCCTGAGGCCGGGCCTCGTTCGTCGCCAGAACTGGGCGGCTGGGGCAGGCCCCAGCGCCCGGGACCCACACCAACCCAACAGTTCGCGACCCGGCCCCGACGCACCCTCACCCCGCCGCGCCGGCGGCCTCCTCCACGGCCCGGAGGAGGTCGCCGGCGTCCGCCACCTCGACCGGCGGGACGGGTCCGGCGGGGTCGACCACGTGCCCGGGCCGCACCAGCCGCACCGTCGCCAGGCCCGCCTCGAGCGCACCCCGTACGTCGCGGCCCGAGGCCGCCACGTGGACGAGGGGCTCGGGGGCGACGGCGACTGCGGCCGCGGCGTACAGCTCCGGGCTGGGCTTGTAGGCCCCCAGCCGCTGGGAGGTGAGGACGAGGGCGGGGTCGACGAGCGCGTGGGCCCGCGTCGTGCGGGCGAGGTCGTCGTCGACGTTGGAGAGGATGCCGACGCGGTGCCGCGCCGCCACCGCGGTCACGCCCGCCGCCACGTCGGGCCACAGCGGCCAGTCGGCGGCCGAGGCCTGGAGCGCGGTGAGGTCCGCGTCGACGTCGACCCGGTCGTCCGCAGCCAGCCCGAGCTCGTCGTAGGCGCGGAGCAACGACGCCCCCGACAGGTCGCGGAACGTGACCGGCGGCCGGGCCGTCCGCTGGGCGGCCTTGTTGTGGCGGTCCCAGCAGTCGTAGAGCTCCTCGCCGGACACGGCCCACCCGTGCTCGGCGGCGAGGCGTCCGAGGAACGCCGAGGCTCCCGAACGGCTGTCGGTCAGGGCGCTGAACAGGTCGAAGGTGACGATCACCCCTCGACCGTAGCGCCCCGCCCGTCTCGCTGGACGAGACGGTGATTTCACATGACGGACACGCGGGTCTTGACTGGACCCGTGACCGCCACCGACCTGCCCGTCCACGAGCGCATCACCACCGCGCGGCGGTGGGGCATGCTCGCGGCCGGCACCGGCGCGCAGGCGTCGTCGTCGGTGATGGTGCACGGACCGGCGTTCCTCATCCCGGTCCTCCACACCGAGGCCGGGCTCCCGCTCGCCCAGGCGGGGCTCGTCGCCTCGGCCCCGCTCGCCGGCATCATGGTCGCGCTGCTCGCCTGGGGCGCGGTCGTCGACCGCCGCGGCGAGCGGTTCGCCCTGCTGAGCGGCCTGGGGCTCGCCGCCGCCGGCGGTCTCGTGGCCACCCAGACGACGGGCCTGGTGCCCCTGGCCGGCGCGCTGTTCGTCGCGGGCGTGGGCGGAGCGGCCACCAACTCGGCGTCGGGCCGGGTCGTCGTCGGCTGGTTCCCACCGGAGCGCCGTGGCCTCGCGATGGGCATCCGCCAGACCGCGCAGCCCCTCGGCGTCGGCCTCGCGGCGGCCACGATGGCGGTCGTGGCGCAGCGGTACGGCGTCGCCGCAGCTCTCTGGATCCCCACCGCCGCCACCCTGGTGGCGCTCGTGGTGGTCGCCCTCGTCGTGCTCGACCCGCCGCGCCCGCCAGCGGCGGAGCGGGCGGACGCCCCCAACCCCTACCGCGCCGACCGCTACCTGGCCCGGATCCACGGGGTCTCCGTGCTCCTCGTCGTGCCGCAGTTCGTGGTGTGGACCTTCGCCCTGACCTGGATGGTCACCGACCTCGGCTGGTCGGTCGGCGCGGCGGGCGGCGTGGTGGCCGGCACCCAGGTCGCCGGGGCCGTCGCCCGCGTCGGCGCCGGGTGGCTGTCCGACGTCGTCGGCTCCCGGATGCGACCACTGCGGTGGGTCGCGGTCGTCGCCGCCCTGACCATGAGCCTGCTGGGCGTGACCGCCGAGTGGGTGCCGGGCGTCGCCGTCGCCCTCATGGTGCTCGCCTCGGCCGTCACCGTCGCGGACAACGGCCTCGCCTTCACCGCCGTCGCGGAGCGGGCCGGGCCGTTCTGGTCGGGCCGGGCGCTCGGCATGCAGAACACGGCCCAGAACCTCGTCGCCTCCGCGGTCCCGCCCGTCGCCGGGCTCGCCGTGACGGCGTGGGGCTACCCCGCGACGTACGCGCTCGTCGCCCTCCTCCCCCTGCTCGCCGCCCCGCTCGTGCCGGTGCGCGGGGAGCGGTAGGCGGAGGAAAACGCGGACCGGGGAAGAAAACGCGGACCCGGGCGGCCCCTGGATCGATCGAACCCGGCCCCCGGTCCGCGTTTTCTTTTCCCAGGCCCTCCCGCCGTCACCACCCTCGGTGTACAACTGGCCACTGAAGACGTGACCCGCATCACCCGACCCCTCCGGGAGCGCCCATGGCCGTCCGCACCGCCGTCCGCGAGCTCAGCCCCACGCGGCGCCGCCGCGACTGGTTCGCCGTCCGTTCGCTGGCCGAGGGGCTGACGACCCCGCTGCATCCCGACGACTACCTCCGCTACGTGAACCCCCTGTGGACCTCGCGCGAGCTGCGCGGCCGCGTCGAGTCGGTGGTGCGGGAGACGGAGGACGCGGCGACGCTCGTCATCCGGCCCGGGTGGGGGTGGCGGTTCGACCACAAGGCGGGGCAGTACGTCGGCATCGGCGTGCCGATCGAGGGCCGCTACCAGTGGCGCTCCTACTCCCTGACGAGCACGCCCCGACGCCGTGGCCGTCGCATCACCATCACGATCCGGGCGATGCCCGAGGGCAAGCTGTCGGGCCACCTCATCGACGGCCTCGCCCCCGGCACCGTCGTGCGGCTCGCCGCCCCCGCGGGCGACTTCGTGCTCCCCGACCCGCCACCCGAGCGCATCCTCTTCCTCGTCGGCGGCTCCGGCATCACGCCGATCATGGCGATGCTCAAGACCCTCGTGCGGCGGGCCGGCGAGGGCCGGTGGCCGCTCCCCGACATCCACCTCGTCTACTCGTCGCCCACGCCCGAGCGGATGATCTTCCGCGAGCGCCTCATCCGCCTCGCCGCGAACCACGACTCGCTCACCTTCACGCCGATCTACACCGACACCGACGGCGTGCTGACCTTCGACGAGCTCGACGAGGTCGTGCCCGACTGGCGCGAGCGCCAGACCTGGGCGTGCGGCCCCGCGCCGATGCTCGACGCGGCCACCGAGCACTGGCAGGGCGCCGACCTCGAGGACGCCCTGCACCTCGAGCGCTTCACGCTCGAGCGCGGCGACGACGCCGGCGAGGGCGGCACGGTCTCCTTCCAGAACTCCGGCAAGGAGCAAGAGGCCGAGCCCGGCACCACCGTGCTCGAGGCGGGCGAGGCGGCCGGCGTCGGCATGCCCTACGGCTGCCGCATGGGCATCTGCCACACCTGCACGCTCACCCTCGTCAAGGGCTCGGTCACCGACGTCCGCAACGGCGACCGCTTCGACCAGCCCAACGAGCAGATCCAGACCTGCGTCACCGTCCCCGACGGCGACTGCACCATCGCCATCTGATCCCCCGACCCGTCCCCCGACCCGTCCCCTGACTGGAGGCCCCCATGGCCATCGCCGACGTGAAGGAATACACCCACCTCACCGCCGAGGAGGTCGAGGACATCGGGCGACGCCTCGACGAGCTCCGCGCCCGCGTCGAGGCGTCGCGCAACGCCGACGACGCGGCGTACATCCACCGCCTGATCCGCGTGCAGCGCGGCATGGCCTTCGCCGGGCGGGTCGCGATGGCCGTCGGCGCCTGGGCGCCGAAGGAGCGCAAGGCGGTACGCCGCGGCGCGGTCCTCGGCGGCACCGCACTGCTCGGCGTGGCCAAGATCCTCGAGAACATGGAGATCGGCCACAACGTCATGCACGGGCAGTGGGACTGGATGAACGACCCCGAGATCCACTCCTCCACGTGGGAGTGGGACACCGCGCAGCCGGCCGAGCAGTGGAAGCACAGCCACAACTACGTGCACCACCAGTTCACCAACGTGCTCGGCTACGACAACGACATCGGCTACGGCATCCTGCGGATGGCCCCGCGAGCAGAAGTGGCACCCGGCGAACCTCGGCCAGCCGGTCTACAACGCGCTGCTCGCGACGCTGTTCGAGTGGGGCGTCGCGCTCCACGACCTCGACATCGAGCGCATCCGCAAGCTCGAGAAGGACCCCGTCGAGATGAAGCGGCAGCTGAAGCAGATCTTCCGCAAGGGCCGCAACCAGATCCTCAAGGACTACATCGTCTACCCGGCCCTCTCCGGCCCCGGCTGGAAGCAGACGCTGCAGGCCAACGTCGCGGCGAACATCACGCGCAACCTGTGGGCCTACGTCATCATCTTCTGCGGCCACTTCCCGGACGGTGCCCTGCACTTCACCGAGGAGGAGGTCGAGGACGAGACGCGCGCCGAGTGGTACCTCCGCCAGATGCTCGGCTCCGCCAACTTCGACGGCGGGCGCCTGCTGCACATCCTGTCGGGCAGCCTCGGCTACCAGATCGAGCACCACGTCTTCCCCGACCTGCCGAGCAACCGCTACCCGGAGATCGCCGTCGAGGTGCGCAAGATCTGCGCCGAGCACGGCATCCCCTACACCACCGGCCCGCTCTACAAGCAGTACGGCCAAGCGCTGCGCACCATCACGCTGCTGTCGCTTCCGAACTCGTGGACCAAGCACGCGAGCGAGAAGTACGGCGCGATCCAGCCCCCCACGCGCAAGGTGGCCGACCGCGGACGCAAGAGCGACGCGGAGCGGCCCACGCGCCGTACGGAGCTGGGGGGCTGGTCGCGGGCCAGCGCCTCGGCCCGCGCGTGAGCGCCGGGCTGCGGCTGTCGCGCCTGGGTCTCGGCGGGGACCCGGGGCGATCGCCGCACCTGGCGGCCGTGCCGTTCGTCGCCACCGACCCCGGCGGCGTCGGCGACGTGGCCGTGCTGCAGCGCGGCCGGGTGGTCCAGTGCGCGCTGAGCCGGGTCTGCGGCGTGTGCGCGCAGACGCTGGACCGCCCGCTCCACCTCGTCGGCACGGCGTCGGAGGCGGACGACAACGCGTTCCGTCTCCCGCCCGTGCACGCGGCCTGCGTGGACGACCTGCTCGCCGTGCTGACGGCGGCGGGGGACGGCGCGGTGCTCGGCCACGAGGCGGGTCCGGACCGCCGGTGGACGCTGGTGACGACCGGCGGGTTCGACCTCGTGCGGCCGACCGCCCGCGACGGGCTGCACCTGTTCCGGCCGAACGCGGTGGTGGAGCGGCGCGAGGTCTGAGCGGGTAACCTCGATCCCGGTGTGCCGGGAAGTCTGGTCGGCGGGCGCCCCGGACCTCCCGGGGCAGGTGCCGACCCCTTGAGGAGCTCCGTGAGCCTGTCCCCCCAGCCCCGCACGTCCCGCGCCGCCCGGCTCGCCGCCTGGACCCGCCGGGAGACCACCGGTGGCCTCCTCCTCATGGCGGCCGCCGTGGTCGCGCTCGTCTGGGCCAACTCGCCGTGGCGGGAGGCCTACCAGTCCCTCTCCGCGCTCACGGTCGGACCCTCGGCGCTCCACCTCGACCTGTCGCTGGCGACCTGGGCGGCCGACGCCGTGCTGGCCGTCTTCTTCTTCGTCGTCGGCCTCGAGCTCAAGCACGAGCTCGTGGCCGGGTCGCTGCGCAATCCGCGCGAGGCGGCGGTACCGGTGTGCGCAGCCGTCGGCGGCGTCGTCCTGCCCTCGGCGATCTACCTCGCGGTGGTCGTCGGCAGCGGCGACGCGGGGCACCGGGACGGGTGGGCCATCCCGGCCGCCACCGACATCGCGTTCGCGCTCGCCGTGCTGGCGGTGCTCGGCCGCGGCCTGCCGGTCGCGCTGCGGGTCTTCCTGCTGACCCTGGCCGTCGTGGACGACCTCATCGCCATCACGATCATCGCCGTCTTCTACACGTCGGGGCTCGAGCCCCTCTGGCTCGTGCCCGCCGCGGCGCTCATCGCCCTGTTCGCGGTGCTACTGCGACGTCCGGCGCCACCTGTCTGGGCGCTCGTGCCGATCGCCGTCGTGACCTGGGTCCTCGTCCACGAGTCGGGGGTCCACGCGACCGTCGCGGGGGTGCTGCTGGGCCTCGTCGCGCCCGCACTGCCCCTGCACGGCGAGCCGCACGGCCGGGCCCACCACGTCGCGGACGTGTTCAACCCCTGGTCCTCGACGATCGCGCTGCCCGTCTTCGCGTTCTTCGCCGCGGGCGTCACCGTCGTCGACGACGGCCTCGGCAGCGTGCTGAGCGAGGAGGTCGCGCTGGGCGTCATGGCCGGCCTCGTCGTCGGCAAGGTCGTCGGCGTGCTCGGCACGACGGCGCTCGTCACCCGGCTCACGCCGTTCCGGCTGCCGCAGGGCATCGGCGTGCGCGACCTGCTGCCGATCGGGTTCCTCACCGGCATCGGCTTCACGGTCGCCCTGCTCGTGGCGGAGCTGTCGTTCGACGAGGAGCACTTCGTCGCCGCCGGCAAGGCCGCGGTGCTCGTCGCCTCGCTCATCTGCGCGGTGCTGGGCGGCCTCCTGCTGCGCTGGGACGCCCGACAGGCCCGCACGCGGGACATGAACCTCGACGGCATCGACGACGGCGACGTGCCGCTCATCGGGGGGTGACCGGCGGGGGCGGTCCGGATCCGCGCCGATGTAACGCGGTGTCCGGGCTACTTCACACGCGGTCGACCACCGCACAGGTGGCACCTACACCGCACCAGTGGTCCTGGGGCTTCCATGGACGCTCGGACACCGCGTTACACGAGGGGGCGCCCCGAGCCGAGCCGCCGCGAGGCCGCGAGGCCGCGAGGCCGCGAGGCCGCGAGGCACATGCGCCGTCCCCGCGAGATGATCGCCCGGTGAGCCAGGTCCCCGCCGCGACGCGCACGCTGAAGGTGCTGCGCTTCCTCGCCGAGCAGCCCGGCCCCGTCCCGCTCGACCGCATCGCCCGCGCGTGCGACCTGCCGCGCAGCACGGCGTACCACCTCCTCGGCGCCATGGTCGCCGAAGGCTTCGTCGTGCACCTCGCCGACGAGCGGCGCTACGGCCTGGGCGTCGCGGCGTTCGAGGTGGGCAGCGGCTACGTGCGGCAGGGCGCGCTGGCGCGGATCGCGCGACGCCCGCTCGCCACGCTCGTCGACGAGGTCGGGCAGAGCGCGCACCTGGCGGTCGCGCACGGGCGGGACGTGCTGTACGTCGTGGAGGAGCGCGCCCCGGGCCGACCGCCGCTCGTGACGGACGTCGGCGTGCGGCTCCCGGCCCATCTCACCGCCAGCGGTCGCGCGATCCTCGCCGCGCTGCCCGCGGCCCAGGTGCGGGCGCTCTTCCCCGACCGGGAGGCCTTCGTCGACCGGCACGGCACCGGCCCCCGCACGCTGACGGCGCTCCGGGAGGTGCTGAGCGCGACGCGCCGCCGCGGCTGGGCCGAGGAGGACGGCGAGGTCACACCGGGCCTCGCCAGCGTTGCCGCGCCCGTGCTCGACCACAACGACCACCCCGTCGCGGGCCTCGCCGTCACCTACCCGACGGAGCCGGGGCACTCCCCCGTCGCGGACCCCACGGCGTTGGCGACGGCGGTGCGCCGTACGGCTGCCCTCCTCACCCGCCGCCTGCGCTAGAGCGCGGCGTCCCCCGCGAGCACCGTCGTCGTCACGCCCCCGACCCAGATCCGGCCGTCGTCGGCCGTGGTGACCGTGACGCGGCCGTCGCGGCCGACGGCGGTGCCCTGGCGGGCGACGTACGACGCGGGCAGCACCCCGCCCGCCGTGAGCCACAGGGCGAGTCCGGCGTTGAGCGACCCGGTCACCGGGTCCTCCGGCACCCCGAGGCCCGGCACGAACGCGCGGACCTCGACGTCGGCGCCCAGGGCCTCCCGGTCCGCGTCCGTGTGGGGGCCGACGACGCCCACCTTGAGGTCGCCCATCACCGCGAGGTCGGGACGGATCGCGAGGACCGTGGCGGCGCTGTCGACCCGGAGGCCCACCCAGCCCGGTCCGTTGTCGACCCAGGCGGCGTCGAGCACCTGCTCCGGAGCGACACCGAGGGCGGCCGTGGCCTGCTCGCGCACGTCCGGTGCCACGTCGCCCGACCGGAGCAGCGGCGGGGCCGCGAAGGCGAGGGGGCCGGCGTCGCGGCGTACCTCCACGAGCCCCACCCCGCACTCCTGCACCACGACGTCGTCCCGGGCCGGTTCACCGCCGGCCTCGAGCCAGGCGTGGGCGCTGCCCAGGGTGGGGTGACCGGCGAACGGCAGCTCGCCGCCCGGGGTGAAGATGCGCAGCCGGTAGTCCGCGCCCGCCGCCCGGCCCTCCGCGGTCGGGGCGAGCAGGAAGGTGGTCTCGGAGAGGTTGGTCCAGCGGGCGAAGGCCGCCATCCGGTCGTCGTCGAGCGCGTCGGCGTCGTGCACGACCGCGACCGGGTTGCCGGTCAGCGGACCGGGGGCGAAGACGTCGACCTGGCGGAAGGAGTAGCGCGTCACGCGGCCACGGTACGGCGCGGGAGCGGCGTCGGTCGGGCCTGGTCCGGGTCCGCTGCGGAAAGGGTCACGAACGCCAGCCGGACGGCGCCAGAGCCCGTCGTTCGTGGCCCTTTCCGGGCGGATGGCTCGGCGAGGTCGCCTCAGGGCTCGGGGTCGAAGAGCTCCGGCCGGAGCTCGACCATGCGCTCGGCAGCGGCATCGAGCCCCCCGGAGCTGAACGCGTCCCACGCCGGGTGCCCCGAGCCCCAGTCCTCGTCGGCGGGCGGCAGATCCTCGAGGGTCGTGCCGCGGAGTCTCCGCGCCGTGGCGCGGACCATCGTCGCCGCGTCGTCCATCCCCAGCAGGTCGAAGCCCTCGAGCACCCGGTCCAGGGGGAAGTACTCGTCGTCCACGTGCATCAGCACGGCCCACTCGAGGCTCTCGCCCATCGCGCGACCGTCGAAGGTCAGCACGTCGCGCAGCGCGCGATCACCCGGGAGGCGGAGCAGCTGGTCCTCGGGCACCGCGTCGTCGGCGACGTAGCGCCACAGGTAGCCGCGTCCGATCACCACGTCGGCCAGGGTCGGTTCCGGCAGGGGCTCCGGGGCCACCGTCGGGTCGACGTCCGGCTCGACCTTGAGCTCGGTGACGCCCCGTTCGCGCAGGCCGTCGAGGACGCGCGCGCTGACCACGAGGTCCCACGTGCGCCACTCCGGCATCCGGGCGCGCACCTCGCCGTGGCCGATCGGCTCCAACAAGCCGAGGTAGTCCGCGTCGATGCGCCGCATCCGGCGGTCGCGCAGCTCGACCGGGAACGTGCGGACCCCGTCGAGTGCCCCGAGCTCCTCGAGGGCCTCGACGAGGCGGCGGGAGACCACCTTGAGGCCCAGGCCGGACCCGGCCAGCATGTCGCCGCGCCGCTTGTCGCGGGAGCCCTCCACCTGTCGGAACCAGACCGGGAACCCCAGCTCGTCCTGCCGCCCCTCCATGACGAGCTCGTAGGCGTCCCGTCCGTCGTCGAGGAGCCACGGTCCCAGCTCCGGCATGCCCTCCCACTCCGGGGCCACCAGGAGCTCGCGGCTCGAGTGCCGCGCGGACAAGCCGTACCACCCCGTCGTCGACACCCGCGCCATGACGTCATCCAACCAGCCCGGCCACACACGAAGACCGCCGCCGGCCGGGCTCAGGGCCCGGCCGGCGGCGGTGTCGAGGGGGAGGTCAGCCCACGCAGCCCGACGTCGGCAGCGAGGCCGGGTCGGGGGGCGCGACGCCGTCGTACAACGCCAGCGCCAGCGTCTGCGGGCAGCGCAGGGAGCCGCCGACGGTCACCTGGAAGTGCAGGTGGGGGCCGGTCGAGTTGCCGGTGTTGCCCGTGTGGCCGAGCAGGTCGCCGGCGTTGACGGTGCGGGTGCCGGAGAAGGCGTGGCTGGAGAAGTGGCAGTAGAGGTAGGTCGCCCCACCGGCCGACAGGCTCACGCCGTTGCCGCAGCGGTCGTTGTAGGTGGCCGTGGCGGTGCCGCCGGTGACGGCGTACGCCGGGGTGCCCGTCGGCGTCGGCAGGTCGAGCGCCGGGTAGGTGTGGTGGGGGTCGTCGTAGTAGCCGCGCCCGACCGTCTCGCGCGGGATGAGCGGCGACCAGCCGGCGGTGCCGCCACCGCCGCCCGAGCCGGCGAGCGTCTCCCAGGTGGCGGGGCCGACGATGCCGTCGACCGCGAGGCCGCGGGCGGACTGGAAGCTGCGCACGGCTCCGGCGGTGCCGGGTCCGAACGCGCCGTCGACGGCGATGCCGGCGCCGTGCTTGTTGAGCAGGGTCTGCGCGGCCGACACCGCGGAGCCGTTGTCGCCCTCGCGCACGGTGACGACGAGTGCGCCCCAGGTCTGGGCGCCGACGATGCCGTCCGCGGCGAGGCCGGCGCTGCCCTGGAACGCGCGGACCGAGCTCGCGGTGCCCGGGCCGAAGGCGCCGTCGGCGTCGGTCGCGTGCCCGCGGGCGGTGAGCAGGTGCTGCACCGCGGCCACGTCGGGTCCGCTGGAGCCCTGCTGCAGCACGGGCCAGGCGGCCTGGGCGGGTGACGCCGTCGCCACGAGCGACAGGCCGAGCGCCGCGGCGAGCGCGACGAGCACACCGGCGAGGCGGCGGAGCGGTGGATGGGTGGGGCGGTCGTGCATGACGGGTCCTCCCGAGAACGTCGCGGCCCGACGCCCGAGTGCGTCGGCCCTCGCGGCTCCACCCTCGCCGTACCGGACCCCTCGTCGCAAGGTCACCTCCCCCACGACGGAACGTTCCGCGTACCCCCACCGGCTCGGCGATCGCAACTGGTGCGGTGTTGGTGCGTCCATGCCGGTGGTCGACCACCTCCTCAGTAGCCCGGACACCGCGTTACACGACGGCGAGGTCACGAGTGACCCGGCTCACCCTCGATCGTTGCACCCGACAAGCGATCCAGGAGGTCACCCGTGCGCCCTGCCCCGACGGACCGGAGCCGCGCCCGGCTGCACGTCCTCCTCGCCCTCGTCACCGCGGTCGTGACCGCGGCGGCGCTGCTCGACGGCCCCCGCCTCCTCGGGGGTGGGGCGGGGGCCCGGGACACCACTGCCGTGCCACCGGACCGCACCGGCGGCGCGATCCACGACCTGGCCGACCAGTCGGAGGCGTACGCCGCGGGGCTCGGCACCACCGACGTCGACGGCGTCCACACCCACGCGGACGGCACGTCCCACGACCACGCCGACCCCACGACGCGGAACGACCTCTCCCGGAGCGGGGAGGCCGCCACCGACCCGACGACACCGGCGCGGGCCGCCGCCAACCGCGCGGGGGTCGAGGCGGGCCGCGCGGCACCCGAGCCCGCGACCACCACCGTCGACCTCGAGCGTCCCCGCCTGCCCGTGCCGGAGGACGTGTGGGCGATGGCCCGCGGCTGCTACACCCTCCAGGCGCCGGACGGCCGGTACGTCGTCACGGGGACCTCCCGCGGCACCGGGGTCTCCGCCGGCACGACGCGGGCGAGCGACGCGACACCGTTCCGGTTCCAGGCCACCGACCTGGGCGTCTACCTCCTCTACACGCTCGACGAGCGCTTCACCGCCGCCGCGTCGAACGGCGGCGTGCGCATCGCCGAGGCGCCGTCGCAGCAGGCCGAGTGGGTGGCCGAGCGCGGCGACGACGGACGGTTCACCTTCGCCAACCTCGCCCTCGACCTGCGGCTGGCCGTCACCCCGACCGGCGCCGCCCTGACCGAGCCCGGCACGCGCTTCGCGCTGCGGACGGCGACCGGGTGCGCGACGTACCCGGAGGCGGAGGTGAACATCGACGGCGACCCGCTGGCCGGGGTGACGCCGTACCAGGAGGTGCGGGGCTACATCGACGCCCACACCCACGGGATGGCGTTCGAGTTCCTGGGCGGCGCGGCGCACTGCGGGCGGCCGTGGCACCGCTACGGGATCGAGCACGCGACCCGCGACTGCCCCGACCACGAGGCGACCCTCGGCCTCGCGACGCCGCTCGAGACGGTGCTGAGCGGCCGGCCCTCCCACGACACGACCGGTTGGCCGACCTACCGCGACTTCCCGGCGCCGGACTCGCTCACGCACGGCGGCACCTACATGACGTGGATGGAGCGCAACTGGCGCGGCGGCCAGCGCGTGCTCGTCAACCTGCTGGTGGAGAACGGCCAGCTGTGCGAGATCTACCCGATCCGCAAGCCCGGCTACAACTGCGACGACATGGACACGATCCGCCGCCAGGCCCAGCGGATGGTCGAGTTCGAGCGCTACGTCGATGCCCAGCACGGCGGTCCCGGGCGCGGCTGGTACCGCATCGTCCGCACCCCGGCCGAGGCCCGCGCCGTCATCAACGGCGGACGCCTCGCCGTCGTGATGGGCATCGAGACCTCGGTGCCGTTCGGCTGCTCGATGACCCTCGACGTGCCCCACTGCGACACCGCGGCGATCGACGCGCAGCTCGACGAGATGTACGACCTGGGCGTCCGCCAGATGGAGATCGTCAACAAGTTCGACAACGCGCTCTCCGGCGTCGCCGGCGACGCCGGGGCCATCGGCGTCGCGGTCAACCTCGGCAACTTCCTCGAGACCGGCACCTTCTGGAACATGGAGCACTGCGAGCCCGCCGACGGCGAGTCCGCGGACCGCACCCAGTCGACGGCGCTGCCGCCCCAGGCGGACGGGCCGCAGCAGGACGCGATCTTCGGTGCCGTGGTCGAGGCGAGCGGCCTGCTCAGCCTCCCGGCCCTGCCGATCTATCCCAGCCCGCTGCACTGCAACCGGCGCGGGCTCACCGACCTCGGCGCGCACCTCGTCGACGCCATGGCCGACCGCGGCATGCTCATCGACCCCGACCACATGTCCGTCGCGGGGCGGTCCGCGCTGCTCGACCGGCTCGAGGCGCGCAGCTACCCGGGCGTGCTGTCCAGCCACTCCTGGTCGACGCCCGACGCCTACCCGCGCATCTACGCCCTCGGGGGCTTCGTCGCGCCGTACGCCGGCGACTCCGTCGGGTTCTACGAGAAGTGGCAGCGGCACCTCGCCTGGGCGGACCCGCGCTACTACTTCGGCTTCGGGTACGGCGCGGACATCAACGGCCTCGGCGCCCAGGGCAACCCCCGCGGCGCGGACGTCGACAACCCCGTGACCTATCCCTTCGCCGGCTTCGGCGGCACCGTCGTCGACCGTCAGGTCTCGGGCGAGCGGGTCTACGACCTCAACGTCGACGGCGTCGCGCACTACGGTCTCTACCCCGACTGGATCGAGGACCTGCGCCTCATCGCAACCGCCGACGCCGGACCCGACCAGGCGGCCGCGCTGCTCGAGGACCTGGCCCGCGGACCGGAGGCCTACCTGCAGACCTGGGAGCGGGCGACCGGGATCGCGCCCGACTCCTGCCGCAACCCGGAGCTGCGCCTCAGCGTGCCGGAGCTGCTCAACGTCGCGCACCGCGGCGCGTCGACCCAGCAGGTGCTGGAGGGAGCCGGGCAGCCCTACCTGCGGCCCGGCCGCACCTTCGTCTACTGCACCGAGCCCGTCCGCGGCCTCGACCGCGTGCGGGTCACGTTCGGCCCCGACGGGCGCGTGGCGGCGACGCAGCAGGTGCGGGAGTCCTGAGCCCGCACCATCTTTCTGCAATGCACGAACCTGGGGCACGCACGGCCCCCCGTCGGGTCCCGCGAGACCTTACGTTCATCCCCCCGTCGTCGAGATCCGACGACGCAGCAGGGAGGACCCACGATGAGATCTCGGGCAGGAGCAGCGGGCACGCTGCTCGTCATCGCCGCGATGGGCGCCGTCATGACCCCGGCCGGCGCCGCACCCGCGGAGGTGGTGCCACTGGTGTCCGGCAGCACCGGAACCGGTTCCGACGGGGACGTCCCCGCCGGGGCGACCGCCATGGCGGACCCCACGTACGACGCGGAGGTCGTCGCCCTGATGGCCGCCACCAGCGGCCGGTCGGTCGCGGCGCAGGAGCAGCGTCTCGAGCGCCAGGCCGCCTCCAACACGACCCTCGCCGCGCTGCAGCGGGCCGGGCACGACTTCGACGGCGCCTTCCTCGCCGACGACGGCCGCCTCGTCGTGCGGGCGACCCCCGGCACGCCGGACGCCCGCGCCGCCACCGCGGCGGGCGCCACGGTCGCTCCCGCCCGGTTCGGCGAGGCCGAGCTCGAGGCGCTGGCCGACGAGCTCGCCAGCCTCGACCCGACCGGCGTCGCGACGGTGCAGGTCGACGTCGCCGCCGACCGGCTGGTCGTCGGCACCGCGGGCGACCTGTCGACGGAGGCCGCGGAGTTCCTCGCCGAGCACGATGCGGCCGTCGCCGCGGTCGACACGCCGGCGTACTCCACCAACGCCGCCACCGTCCGCGGCGGCGACGCCGTCTACGCGCCCAACGGCGGCCGCTGCTCCGCCGGCTTCCCGGCGCGCGACCGGGCCGGGGCGCGCTACATGATCTGGGCCGGCCACTGCAACGAGGGCGGCGGCACCTTCACCTCGGCCGGCGAGCGGATCGGTACGTCGGCGGGCTCGGCCTTCACGAGCTACGACGGCACCCCGGACCGCGACATCGGGGCCCTGCGGATCGACGCCGACGACACCGTGGTCACGCGGGTGAACCCCTACGGCACCTCGGGCTACAACCTCGACGCCCCGCTGGGCGCGTCGCGTCCCGCGGTCGGCACCGAGCTGTGCAAGTCGGGCTCCACGACCGGCATCACCTGCGGCCGGATCACCGGCTACAACACGTCGGTCAACTACACCGACGCCCAGGGTCGCCAGGTGGCGCAGGTCAGCGGGCTCATGACCACGACGGTCTGCACCCAGGGCGGCGACTCGGGCGGCGCCTACACGACGGGCGGGTACGCCGTCGGCCTCACCTCCGGCGGGCCGAGCACGCAGCGCTGCACCTACAACGGCGGGTTCGAGAGCGGGAAGTCCTCGCTCGTGCAGCCCGTCACCGACGCGCTGTCCTACTACGGGCTGACGTACGGCTGATCCGGCTGCCCCCCGGGCCGAGGAAAACGCGGACCGGGGAAGAAAACGCGGACCCGAGGTGCCCCTGGATCGATCCAGGTGGCCTTCGGGTCCGCGTTTTCTTTCCCCCGACGGGCCGGGCCGCGGCCTCAGCGCACGACGATCCGGCCCGGCATGGTCAGCGCGCCGTACGCCGGCAGCCCCGCCTGCTCGACCAGCAGCCGGAGCACCCGGTCGACGACGCCCACGCCCTCGCCGGGCAGGAGCGCCGCGGCCGGGGCCTCGCTGTTCTCGGGCGGGTTGAACGCGGCGAGCGGGTTCGGCTTCGGCCAGGCGCGGACGTCGACGTCGCCCCGGCTCGTCCCCGCGATCGCGACCGCCCGGTCCACGGCCAGGCTGAGGCCGCCGAGGTGGTCGACGAGACCGCGCTCGGCGGCGTCGGCGCCGGTCCAGACCCGGCCCCGGGCGAGCGGCTCGAGCTCGGCGAGGGGCATCCCGCGGTCGGCGGCGGCCTTGGCGGTGAAGTCGGCGTAGATGGCGTCGAGCCAGCCCTCGACGCGGGCCCACTCCTCCTCGTCGAACGGCCGGTCGGAGGAGAACATGTCGCTGAACCGGCCGGCGCGGACGGTCTCGCGGTCCACGCCGATGCGGCCGAGCGTCTCGCGCAGCACCTGCTTCCCGCCGAGCACGCCGATGGAGCCCGTGAGGGTCGCCGCCCCGGCGACGATCTCGTCGCACGGCATCGCGATGAAGTAGCCGCCCGACCCGGCGACCGCTCCCATGGAGGCGACCACGGGCGTGCCGTCGGCGCGCACCTGCTGGACCGCGCGGCGTACCGCGTCGGAGGCCACCGCGGAACCGCCCGGGCTGTCGATCCGGAGCACGATCGCGCGGACCGACGGGTCGTTGCCGGCGGTGCGCAGCGCCGAGGCGAGCGAGTCGGAGCCGATGCTCGGGCCGCCCAACGGGTTCGGCCCGCCGTTGCGGCCGAGGTGGATCGGGCCGTGCGCGCCGACGACGGCGACGACGCCCTTGCCGCGCGGGCCGGGCAGCTGGTCCTTGAGGCCGGCGAGCGGGCCGCCGGGCTTGGCGTAGCGCTCGACGTAGCGCAGCGTCGGCTCCCCGCCGACCGCCAGCTCCGACCGCAGCGCCGCGTAGACGTCCTCGCGGTAGCCGATCCGGTCCACGAGGCCCCGCGCGACGGCGTCGTCGGGCGACAGCGGCCCGACCTCGAGGGCGGCGCGCACCGCGGCGGGCTCCAGCCCCCGGCCGGCGGCCACGTCGGCGACCAGCGTGTCGGTGATCGAGTCGACGATCCGCGTCATCATCTCGCGGTGCGGCTCGGTCATGCTGCGCTCGAGGTAGGTGTTCGCGGCCGACTTGTACTCGTGCCGCTGCCCCAGCTGCGTCTCCACCCCCAGCTTGTCGAGGGTGCCCCGCAGGAAGGTCACCTCGGCGTGGGCGCCGACGAGCCCGACCTGGCCGGTGGGCTGCACCCAGACCTCCTCGAAGGCGCTGGCGAGGTGGTACGCCGCGTTGCCGCCCCCCATCTCGCCGTAGGTCTCCGACCAGGCGACCGCCCGCTTGCCCGCCGCCCGGAAGGTGGCCACGGCCGCACGGATCTCCGCGGTGGCGGTCAGGCCGAGCGAGCCGCCGACGTGGGCCACCACGCCGACGACCTCGTCGTCCTCCGCGGCCTTCTCCAGCGCGGTGACGACGCCCCGCAGCGTGGGGGTCTGCAGCGCGCGGAAGGCGGCGAGGGGCGACGTGGGCGGTGCCTCCAGGAGGCCGCGGGTGAGGTCGAGCTCGAGCAGCAGGCGCTCGGTCTCCCCCCGGTTCGCGACCCGCCCGGCGACGGTGCGCACGGAGGCGACCACCGGGTCGAGGTAGGGACGGAGCGGGGCGGGAAAGCGTCGCGCGGCCATGGGACGACCCTACGGAACCGGTCTACGGGAGGGGCACCACCAGGTCCGCCCGCTCCCGGCCCGCGGCCACGAGCCGCGCGTTGGGCTCGTCGACCTCGTCGACCCAGGCGGCGGCCGCCGCGGGCGTCTTGCCGAACCGGACGTGCCGGGCGACGAGGCGCTCGTGGCGCAGGGTGTCGGGGACCTCGACGTACCAGGTCTCGTCGAGCAGGGCCCGCACCTCGCCCCAGCCCTGCGCGAGGTGGTCCGCGTCGCCGTCGGCGCCGAGCAGCAGGTAGTTGCCCTCCGTGAGCACCAGGCGGGCCTCCGGCCGTACGGCGAGGGCCGCGGCGATCGGCTGCTCCAGCTCGCGCTCGAACCCGGGCACGAACACGGTGTGGTCCTGCTCGGTGCGCGCGCGGCGGAGCGCGGCGGCGTACCCCCGCGCGTCGAAGGTGTCGGGAGCCCCCTTGCGGTCCCGCCGGCCGAGGCGGTCGAGCTGCGCGTCGGCGAGGTGGAAGCCGTCCATGGGCAGGTGGGCGACCCAGTCGGGGCCGGCACCCGCGGGCGGCGCCGCGGCCAGGGCCGCGAGGAGCGCGTCGACGAGCGTCGACTTCCCCGCGCCCGGCGCGCCGACGACGCCGATCACCGCCCGGTCGCCCACGAGCTCGGCCTGCCGCAGCAGGTCGTGCGCGCGGGCGACCAGGCGGCCGACCAGGTCGGCGAGCCCGACCGTGGAGGGCTCGGTCACGCGTGCTTGGCGAGCTGCGCCGCCATGTACTCGCGGGCGTGCGTCGCCAGGTCCATGCCGTCGTCCCACAGGTTGCGCCAGACGGCGAGGTCGTTGGAGAGCGTCGGGGAGACGACCGCGGAGGAGAACGACTCGAACGTGATCGGTCCGGTGTAGCCGATCTCCGCGAGCGCCGCGAAGAACGCGTCGAAGTCGATGTGGCCCTGCCCGAGGTAGCCGCGGTGGTTCTCGCCGATGTGGACGTAGCCGAGCCGCTCGCCGACGAGCCGCACCGGGGCGTCGAGCGAGTCCTCCTCGATGTTCATGTGGTAGGTGTCGAGGTGGATCGTGACGTTGTCGGCGCCGATGTCGTCGGCGAGGCGCAGCGCGTCGGCGGCCGTGTTGATCACGTTGGTCTCGTAGCGGTTGCAGATCTCGAGACCGAGCGTCATGTCGAGGCCGGCGGCCTCCGCGGCGAGGTCGCGCAGCACCCGCACGACGTTGGCGCGGCCCGCGGTGCTCAGCGGGGCGGAGTACTTGCCCAGCGCCGAGTAGAGCGCGCCCGTGAAGTGGGTGCCGCCCAGTGCGTGGGTGATCTGCAGCGAGTCCTGCAGCAGCTTCTCGCCGCGGGCGACGACCTCCGTGTCCGCGCTGGACACGTCGGCGTCGAACGCGAGACCGCGCGAGCAGGCGATGCCGAGGCCCTCGGCCTCGAGCACCGCACGGGCGGCGGCCGCGTCCAGGTTCACGGCGTCGTGCAGGGAGAGCTCGAGCAGGTCGTAGCCCGCGGCCTTGGTCTGGCGCACGGCCGTCTCCACGTCGGCCGGCGAGGTGCCGCCGACCCAGACGAGGGCGTGGACGCCGAGGGGGTTGCTCATGGGGAGGACCTTTCGGTACGGCGCCGGATCGCGGCGCGCGGGAGTTCGGGGGGCGTGCGGGTGGCGGGCCGGGCGGGTCAGCCCGGGATGGCGCCGGTGATGAGGCCGACGATCTCCTGCCCGGTGGTCGCGTCGGTGCGGCGACCGGCGACGCAGCGACCGGCGCGCATGACCCAGACCTGCTGGCTCAGGCGCATGACCTGGTCGAAGTTGTGGCTGATGAGGAGCACCGCGTGGCCCTCGTCGCGCAGCTTGAGGATCAGCTGCTCGACGCGCGCGGTCTCCTGCACGCCGAGGGCGGCGGTCGGCTCGTCCATGATCACGAGCCGCGACGAGAAGCCGGCGGCGCGGCAGATCGAGACCGCCTGGCGCTGGCCGCCGGAGAGGCGACGGACGCGGGCGGTGACCTCCGGGACGTTGACGGCGAGCTCGGAGACCATCTTCTGCGCCTCCGTGCGCATCCGCTTCCGGTCGAGCATCCCGAAGCGGGTGAGCTCGCGGTTGAGGAAGAGGTTCTGCCAGACGGTGAGGTCCTCGACGAGCGCCAGGTTCTGGTGCACCGTCTCGATGCCGGCCGCGCGGGCCGCCTCGGGCGTGCCGAACGAGACGGGCTCGCCGTCGAGCAGGATCTCGCCCGCCTGCGGCTTGTGCACGCCGGAGAAGCAGCGCACGAGGGTCGACTTGCCGGCGCCGTTGTCGCCGACGAGCGCGGTGATCTCGCCCGCCGCGACGGTCACGTCGACGTCGCGGAGCGCGCGCACGCTGCCGAACGACAGCGAGACGCCGCGGGCCTCGAGGATGGGGCGGGTGGCGGTGGTGGTCCCGCCGGCGGGGTCCTTCTCGAGCGACGTCACTTCTGGAACCTCATCAGGAAGGCCGCCGCCACGACGACGACACCGACGGACAGGGGCTGGTAGTACTGCGAGACGCCCAGCGTCGTGAGGCCGTTGAGCAGCACGGTGAGGAGCAGCGCTCCGAAGACCGGGCCGAGGATGCTCGCGCGGCCGCCGAAGAGGCTGACCCCGCCGAGCACCACCGCGGCGACCGAGTTGAGCAGGTACGACGTGTTCGCGGCCGGCGGCGTCGACCCGAGGCGGGCCACGATGATGATGGCCGCGATGCCGGCGAGGAGACCGGCGATCGTGTAGACCGCCACCTTGACCCGCGCCGTCGAGATGCCGGTGGCCGTCGCCGCCTCGGGCGATCCGCCCGTCGCGAGCACGTGGGTGCCGAACCGCGTGTGGTAGAGCACGACGTGGGCGAGCACCGCGACGACCACGGCGATGACGACGATCCAGCTGACCATCTCCACCGGGCCGTCGAGGGAGATGTCGAAGAAGAAGCCCTCGGTGACCGTGACGGGCTGGCCGTCGGAGAGCACCAGCGCTAGGCCCGAGGCGGCCGACAGCATGCCGAGGGTGACGACGAAGTCGGTGATCTTCGCCTTCGCCACCAGCAGGCCGTTGACCAGGCCGGCCAGCAGGGAGGCGAGCACGGCGCCGACGAAGCAGACCCACAGGGGCTGCTCCGCGACGTACAGCTGCCCGAGGACCACGATGCCCAGCGTCGTCACGGAGGCGATCGACAGGTCGATGCCCGCCGTGGCGACGACGAAGGTCTGCGCGACGGCCAGGATCACCAGCGCCGCGGAGGCCGAGAGCATGCCGGTGACGTTGCCGGAGCTCAGGAAGGACGGGTCGAGGACCGTGAAGACGACGACAAGGGCGACGAGGCCGACGAGGGCGGCCCAGTCGGCCCAGAAGCCGACGTCGGTCAGGCGGGCGACGACCGGGTTCCGGCCTCGTCCGGGCGCGTCACCGGGCTCGGGGGTCGAGCCCTTCGTGAGCGCGGTGGTACCGGCCGGCGTACCGGTGGCGGCGGTGGACATCGTGGCTCCTCGGGGTGCTGTCGTGCGGGGGGTGACGGACCGTCTGACCGACCGTCAGTTCAGGAGGTCGGCGAACGGGTCCTCGTAGTCCTCGAACGGCGCCGGGGCGGCGTCGAGGGCCTGGTCCACGTTGTCGGCGGTGACGAGCGCGATGGGCGCGGTCACGTTCTCGGGCAGGTCCTGGCCGTCCATGGCGGCGCGGCAGGCGTTCACGCCCATCTCGCCGATGGCGTAGGGGTACTGCGCCACGACCGCCGAGATGCCGCCGTCCTTGACGCCGTTGAGGCCGTCCTCGACGCCGTCGACGCTGATGATCTCGACCTCGCCGGTGCGGCCGACGTCGGAGACGGCACGGGCGACGCCGAGCGCCATGTCGTCGTTGGCGACGAAGAAGCCGGCGAGGTCCTCGTTGGCGCGGAGCAGGGTGGTGGCCTGGGTGAGGGCCTCGTCGCGCGACCAGTTGGCGGAGACCGTCTGCACGATCTCGACGCCGTCGCCGACGGCCTCGGTGAACCCGTCGAGGCGCGCGTTGCTCGTGACGTCGCCGGCGATGCCGCCGACGAGCGCGACCTTCCCGCCGTCGGGGAGCAGCGTCAGCATGTGCTCGCCGCCCATGCGGCCGGCCTCGGTGTTGTCGGTGCCGATGTAGGTCGCGGGCGTGGCGTCCGCCTCCGCCGCGGCGTCCGCGTCGACCGGGCTGTCGATGTTGACGATCGGGACGTCCTTGGCCGCCAGCTGGGCGAGACCCTGGACGAGGTTGGTGCCGTCGATCGGGTTGACGATCACGCAGCCCGGGTCCTGGCCCGCCACGACGTTGAGCTTGTCGAGCTGACCGGTGGTGTCGGTGATGTCGGCGGCCGCCTGCACGTCGACGGAGAAGCCGCCCTCCTCGCCGCCCGCGTCGATGCCCGCCTCCATCTGCTGGAAGAACGGGTTGTCGAGGCCCTTGATGACGGCGGCGACGTCGCCGTCGCTGCCACCCGAGGAGGACGAGTCGTCGCTGCACGCGGAGGCGACGAGGCAGAGGCTGGCCGCGACCGCGGCGGCAGCCAGGCGGCGAGAGGGGACACGACGCATTCGGGTAGTCCTTCGATCGGTGCTCCGGCAGCTCTGCCGGAGCAAAACCTGTGACCGCCGTCATGCGGTCGTGGAGCATCGAACCGCCATTAATGACTTCTGTCAATCATTAATCGGGGTCTTTCCGTTTGCCGCCTTCGTTTAATAGGGTGCGGGCATGTCGACCACGTCTGCCGGGCTGCCGGGCACGCCGCTGGACGGTGCCCTGAGTCCCGGCGCGGGCATCGTCGGCCCCGGGGAGCTGCTCGCCCTCTTCCGGGCGCGCCCCGCCCTCACCCGCGCGGAGGTCATGACCCTCACGGGCCTGTCCCGCTCCACGGTGAACCAGCGCATCGACCTGCTCCAGGACGCCGGGCTCCTCGTCGCCCGGGAGCCCGACGTCGTCCCGGGCCGCGGGCGCGGCCGCCCGTCGGCCTCCTTCGCCTTCAACGAGGAGCAGGGCGTCCTCCTCGTCTGCGACATCGGCGCCACCGCGCTGCGCGCCGCCATCTGCGACCTCAGCGGACGGGTGCTGCGCGACCTGCCCCTCACCAGCGACGTCACCGAGGGCCCCGAGGCGGTCCTGTCGCGCGTCGACCCCCTCTTCGCCGAGCTCCTGGAGTCCGCGGGCCGCGGCCCGGAGGACGTGCGCGGCATCGCGCTGTCGGTGCCGGGCCCGGTCGACCACGAGCAGGCCACCGTCGTCAGCCCGCCGATCATGACCGGCTGGGACCGCTACGACATCCGCGGGCGGTTCGCCCGCACGTACGCCTGCCCGCTGCTGCTCGAGAAGGACGCCACGGCGATGGCCTGGGGCGAGTACCGCACCCACTACCCCGACGCCGACACCCTCCTCATGCTCAAGCTGGGCACCGGTGTGGGCGCGGGCATCATCGCCGGCGGCCGCATCCACCGCGGCGCCGACGGCGCCGCGGGCGACATCGGGCACACCCAGACCGCCGGCGCCGAGGGCGACGCGGGCCCGCTCTGCCGGTGCGGCAACCACGGGTGCGTCGAGGCCCGCGCGGGCGGGTGGGCCATGCTGCGCGACCTCGCGGCCGCCGGCCGCGACCTCAGCACCGTCGACGAGGTCGTCGAGCGGATCCACACGGCCGACCCCGTGGCCGTCGGCCTCGCGCGCACGGCCGGCCGCGTCCTCGGTACGGCGCTGGCCGAGACCGTCAACATCCTCAACCCCCGCGTGGTGGTCGTCGGAGGCCAGCTGGCGGAGGCCGAGGAGCAGATCTTCGCCGGGCTGCGGGAGATGGTGTACTCGCGCTCGCTGCCGCTGGCGACGCGCCGCCTGGAGCTCCACCGGAGCCGTCTCGACGTGCGGGCCGGGTCCGTCGGCCTGGCCCTCCTGCTGGCCGACCACATCTTCGCGCCCGCGACCGTCGACGTCGCCCTGGCCTCGGTTACCGGCCAGTAAGACAAGTGTCACACCGACTGGTGTGACGCAGCGAACGCCCCGACACTAAGGTCGGACGACGCGCGCCTCCGGATGTGGCCGGGATGCGCGCACGTAGTGACGAGGAGCTTCTCGCTGATGAGTGCTATCCAGATCGTGGCCATCGTCGTGTCGCTGGCGGTCACCGCCGTGGCCGTGACGATGACGACGATGGCCGTTCGTTCGATCGTCGCGACCGTGAAGGTCGGGCAACCGACCTCCGGCCGCACGGACCAGCCGGTCCGCCGCACCCTCACCATGGTGAAGGAGACGTTCCTCCACACCCGGATGCTCCAGTGGCACTGGGTCGGGATCATGCACTGGTTCGTCTACGCGGCGTTCATCCTGCTGTCGACCGCGGTCATGACGGGCTACGTGCAGCTGTTCAAGCCCGACTTCGCGCTGCCGATCATCGGTCACTTCTTCCTCTTCGAGTGGGCCAGCGAGGGTCTCGGCCTGCTCGGCACGATCGGCATCGTCTTCCTCATCGTCTACCGCCAGCTCCACCACCCGCGTCGCGAGGGCCGGCGCAGCCGGTTCTACGGCTCCAACCAGTGGCAGGCCTACTTCGTCGAGGCGATGGCGCTGCTCGAGGGCTCCGCGATCCTGTTCATCCGCGGCGCGGAGTACAACCTCGGCCAGATCGCCAGCGACCACCCCGAGGACTTCTCCACCTTCCACTTCCCGCTGAGCTCCCACGTCGGTACGGCGCTGTTCCCGACCGGCGCGGGCTCCGAGGGCACGCTGGAGAACATCATCGTCGTCATCGCGATGATCAAGATCCTCCTCGCGATGGTCTGGCTCATCGTCATCTCCTCGAACCTCAACATGGGCGTGGCGTGGCACCGGTTCACCGCCTGGCCGAACATCTGGTTCAAGCGCGAGGGCTCGGGCCGCACGGCGCTCGGCGCCCTCAAGCCGCTGACCTCGGACGGCAAGCCGATCACCCTCGATGACATCGACGACCTCGACGAGGACTCCACGCTCGGCGTCGGCAAGATCGAGGACTTCTCCTGGAAGGGCATCCTCGACTTCACCACCTGCACCGAGTGCGGTCGCTGCCAGAGCCAGTGCCCGGCCTGGAACACCGAAAAGCCGCTGTCGCCGAAGCTGCTCATCATGGGCCTGCGCGACCACGCCTACGCGAAGGGTCCGTACTCCCGCGCCGGCGGCGAGGAGAGCGAGGCGGCCGTCGCCCTGCTCGAGGGCAACGAGGTGCTGCAGCGCGAGGCCGAGCGCCCGCTGGTCGGCGACACGGGCGACGACTGGTTCTACATGCCCGAGAGCGGCGCCGCCGTGATCGACCCCGACGTGCTGTGGTCGTGCACCTCCTGCGGCGCGTGCGTCCAGCAGTGCCCGGTCGACATCGAGCACGTGGACCACATCGTCGACATGCGCCGCTACCAGGTGCTCGTCGAGTCCAACTTCCCCGCCGAGCTCAACGGCCTCTTCAAGCGCCTCGAGAGCAAGGGCAACCCGTGGGGCATGTCCCCCAACGACCGCCTCGACTGGGCCAAGGGCCTCGACTTCGAGGTGCCCGTCGTCGGCGAGACCATCGAGTCGCTCGACGAGGTCGACTGGCTGTTCTGGGTGGGCTGCGCCGGGGCGTACGAGGACCGCGCGAAGAAGACCACCCGCGCCACCGCGGAGCTGCTCAACATGGCCGGCATCAGCTTCGGCGTGCTGGGCAACGGCGAGACCTGCACCGGTGACTCGGCGCGCCGCGCGGGCAACGAGTTCGTCTTCCAGGGCCTCGCGGCGCAGAACGTGGAGACGCTCAAGGAGTTCAAGGCCAAGAAGGTCGTCTCCACCTGCCCGCACTGCATGAACACGCTGAAGAACGAGTACAAGTCGTTCGGCATCGAGCTCGAGGTCATCCACCACACGCAGCTGCTCAACCGCCTCGTGCGGGACGGCAAGCTGACGCCGGTCGCGACCGGCGCGGGCGCCCACCAGCGCACGATCACCTACCACGACCCCTGCTACCTGGGTCGCCACAACCAGGTCTACACGCCCCCGCGCGAGCTGCTCCAGATCATGCCGGGCGCCGAGGTCAAGGAGATGGAGCGCAACTCCGAGCGGTCCTTCTGCTGCGGCGCCGGCGGTGCCCGCATGTGGATGGAGGAGAACATCGGGGAGCGCATCAACGTCAACCGCACCCAGGAGGCGGTGGGCACCGGCGCCGACCAGATCGCCGTCGGCTGCCCCTTCTGCCGCGTGATGATCTCCGACGGCCTGACCGCGGAGCAGTCCGGCGGCCGGGCGCGCGAGGAGGTCGAGGTCCTCGACGTCGCCCAGATGCTGCTCGCCTCGGTGAAGGGCGAGCAGGCGACCAAGCTGCTCCCCGGCGAGGGCGCGCAGGCGGCCCCCGCGAGGAAGGCGGCGCCCGCGGCGAAGAAGAAGGACGAGGCCCTCAAGGCCGAGCCCGAGCCGGGTGACGTGACCGTCACCGACTCCACCGTCACCGAGACGGCGGACGTCGGTCCCCTCGCCAAGGCCTCCGGCGGCGACTCGCTCTTCGACTCGCCCGAGTCGAAGAAGGAGGAGCCGAAGAAGGAGGGCACCGGCGGCTCGCTCTTCGACGACGACGCCTCGTCGCTGTTCGACACGCCCGCGAGGCCCGCGGCGAAGGCGGAGCCGGCTGCCGAGCCCGAGGAGAAGCCCGCGGCCAAGCCCGCCGCCGACCTCGGCGCCGGAGGGTCGCTGTTCGACCTGGGCGGCGACGCTCCTGCGACGCCGGCCGAGAAGAAGCCCGCTGCCGAGAAGAAGCCCGCTGCCGCGGAGCCGGCTGCGGAGAAGCCCGCCGCCAAGCCGGCGGTCGACCTCGGCGCCGGCGGGTCGCTCTTCGACATCCCGGCGCAGGAGTCGGCTCCGGCTGCCCCGAAGGCGGAGCCGGCCGAGGCCGAGCCCGCCGCGAAGGCGGAGCCGGCAGCGTCGGGTGGCGGGTCCACCAGCACGCCGCGCACCGACGTCGACCTGAGCGCGGGCGGCTCGCTGTTCGACATCGCCGCCCCCGAGACCGGTACGGCGCCCGCCCGCCCGGCAGCGCCCACCCCGGCGGCGGAGCCGGAGCCGGCTGCCGAGGCTGAGCCGGTTGCCGAGGCGGTTGCCGAGGCGGAGCCGGCCAAGCCCGCGGCTGCGACGCCGGCGGCCGGCGGGGGCGCGACCTCCGCCCCGCGGACGGACGTCGACATCAGCGCCGCAGGATCGCTGTTCGACATCGCCGCCCCGGAGACCGGCACGACCCCCGCCCGCGCGGCGGAGCCCGAGCCGGTCGCGGCGGAGCCCGAGGCGCCCGAGGCGCCCGAGGCATCGGTGCAGCCCGAGCCTGAGGCGCCGGTCGACGTCACGACCGAGCCCGAGCCGGCCCCGGCTGCCCCGGCAGCGAGCGGTGGGGGTGCCACCAGCAGCCCGCGCACCGACGTCGACATCCAGGCGACGAGCTCGCTGTTCGACATCGAGGCCCCGGAGACGGGCACGGCCCCGGCGCCGAGCGCACCGGCAGCGGCCGCCGAGGCACCGGCCCCGGAGCCGGAGCCCGAGCCGGAGCCGGAGCCGGAGCCGGAGCCGGAGGCAGCCGCGGAGCCCGAGCCGGAGCCCGAGCCCGAGGCAGCCGCGGAGCCCGAGCCCACCCCTGCACCGCAGGAGAAGCCGCGCTCGAGCGGCGCGACGCACACGCCGCGCACGGATGCGGACATCCACGGCGCGGGCTCGCTGTTCGACCTCTGACCGGAGCCGCGACGTACCGCACGGGGCGGGACCCACACGGGTCCCGCCCCGTTCGTCGTCTCCACCCGGACCCCGAACGTCATGCGGAGCGGCGCCCCCGACGACCGACACGCATGACGTCCGCAGGGGTCTCGCGTCCGGGCGGACGTCATGCGAAGCGGTCCCGCCCCTACTTGTGCGGTGCTAGTGCGTCCTGTGCGGTGGTCGACCGCGTGTGAAGTAGCCCGGACACCGCGTTACACGGGGGCGGGCCGGCCAGCCAGGCAGCAGCCGACCCTCAGCGCGTACGGCGCGCGACGACCCACCCGCAGACCATGGCGAGCCCGACGAGCCCGGCGACCCACGTGACGACGCCGGCCCAGCCGAAGCCGCTCCAGGCGACGCCGATCCACGCCCCGAAGATGCTCGAGCCCGCGTAGTAGCCGAAGACGTAGAGCGCGCTCGCCTGTGTGCCGTGGGCGCCGGCCACGGCGGGCGCCCACCCGCTGGCGACGGCGTGGGCGGCGAAGAAGCCCGCGGTGAGCACGACGAGCCCGATGACGACGGTCGGGAGCCAGGCGGGCAGCGTGAGCAGCAGGCCGGCGAGCATGAGGCCGAGGGCGAGGGCGAGCACCGCCGAGCGGCCGACCCGGTCGGCGGCGCGACCGGCGAGCGCGGAGGACGTCGTACCGGCGAGGTAGGCCAGGAACACCAGTCCGACCACGGCGACGGGCAGCGAGAAGGGCGGCGCGACGAGCCGGAACGTCAGGTAGTTGTAGACCGCGACGAACCCGCCCATGAGCAGGAACGGGATCGCCACCAGCGCCAGCACCGCGGGGTCGCGCAGGAGGGACCGGAAGGCGCGGGGCGACGTCCGCGGACCGACCGACTCGTTGATCGCCGGGGGCAGCAGCCACCAGAAGACGGCGGTCGCGGCGAGCGCCGCGAGGGCGAGCAGCGCCAGCGCGATCCGCCAGGTGCCGAGGTCGACGGCCGCGGCGGTGATCAGCCGGCCCCCGACGCCGCCGAGGGAGTTGCCGGCGACGTACAGGCCCATCGCCGCCCCGAGGCCGCTCGGGTGCACCTCGGCGCCGACGTGGCCCATCGCGACGCCCACGATCGCGGCGAGCACCAGGCCGAGGAGGCCGCGGAGCCCGACGAGCACCTCCAGCGTGGGCGCGGCGGCGCAGGCCAGCGCGAGGGCGACGGCGAGCAGGAGACCGATCCGCATCGTGCGCACGCGGCCCCAGCGGAGGGCGAGGGCGGTGACCGGCACGACGGCGAGCGCGAGGGCCCCGGTGCTGGCCGACACGGTGAGGCTGGCGCGGGCGGCGGTCGCGCCGTACTCCTCCGCGATCTCCGGCAGCAGCGGCTGTGTGGCGTAGAGCAGCCCGAACGCCGCGAGCCCGGCGCAGGCCATCGCGAGGTTGAGCCGTCGGTACCCCTGCGACCCGGGCCGGTGGCGGTCGCTCGGGTCGGGCACCCGACCAGCATCGCAGGTAACCCGCCGGTAACCCGGTGCCGACGGCGTCGTTACCCAGGTCACACCGCCTCCAGGAGTGACCCATGCTGCTCGTCCGTCGCACCACCCGCCGCGCCGCCTCGTACGTCGCGACGCTCGCCCTCGTCGCCTCCGCGGCCGCGCTCGTCCCGAGCCCGGCTCCGGCGGCGAGCGTGTCGACCACGACCACGACCACCAGCGCCCCCGCCCTCCCCAGCGGTTGGACGCCCCGCCCGGCCGACTACCCCGGCACGGTGACGCAGCGCGACCTGCAGATCCCGATGTCCGACGGCACGGTGCTGCGCGGCGACCTCGTGCTCCCCGGGGACGCCGACGGGGTCGCGGTGCCCGGCCGCTTCCCGGTCGTCGTCACCATCACGGCCTACAACAAGACCGCGTCGGCCTCGACCGACCTGATGGGCGGCGGGCCGGAGTACCTCGTGCAGCGCGGCTACGCCCAGCTGACGGTCGACGCCCGCGGCACGGGCTCCTCGCAGGGCTCGTGGGCGGCGTTCAGCGCCCGGGAGAACACCGACGCCGGCGAGATCATCGCGTGGGCGACCTCGTCGGAGCGTCCGTGGAGCAACGGCTCGGCCGCGATGCGCGGGCCGTCCTACATGGGCATCAACCAGATCTTCGCCGCCGCGCAGAAGCCGCCCGGCCTCAAGGCGCTCTTCCCGCAGGTGCCCGCCGCGGACGTCTACCGCGACGTGGTCGCCTCCGGCGGCCAGATCGACATCGGGTTCATCCCGTTGTGGCTGGGGCTGGTCACCACGACGGGGGTCGTGCCGCCGGCGTACGGCGCGACCGATCCCGCCGCGGCCCTCACCACCCTCTTCCAGCACCTCAGCGGCGCCCTCACCTTCACGGCGCCGCTCGTGCTGGCGGCCGTGCTGGGCGGGGACCCGGCCTACGACGGCGCGTTCTACCGCGAGCGCTCCCCCATCGAGGTCGTCGACGACGTGGACGTGCCGACCTTCCTCGTCGGCGGTCAGTACGACCTGTTCCAGCGCGGCACCCCGCTGCTGTTCGAGAACCTGCGCTCGCGCGGCGTGCCGACGAAGATGATCGTCGGCCCGTGGAACCACCTGGAGGGCTCGTCGGGCGAGGACGTCGCCGACGCCGGCTACGGCACGCTCGAGGAGCTGCAGCTGCGCTGGTTCGACCACTACGTGCGGGGCGTGCCCGACCCGGGCCTCGACACCGACATCGCCCCGATGACCTACTACGAGCAGAACGCCGACACCTGGCGCCAGGCGAACGACTGGATCGGCGACAACCTGACCGCCACCACGTTCCGGCTCTCGGGCCCGGCCACGGCCGGCGGCGTGCGCAACGGCGGCCTGACGACGGGCGCGGCGACCGCCGGTACGGCGACGGTCCCGCCCGTCCCGGTCGCGGGGCTCTGCACGCGCTCGACCGACCAGTGGACCGCCGGCCTGCCCACCGCCGTCCTCGCAGACCTCCCGTGCTGGAGCGACAACCGCGCCAACGACCTCGCGGGCGTCGTCTACGAGACGGACGCGCTCGCCGCGCCGCTCCGCTTCCAGGGCCCGCTCAACGCGCGGCTCTACACCTCGACCCCGAGCGGTGACGGCCTGCTCTCCGTGGCGGTCTCCTCGGTGGCGCCCGACGGCACCGTGCACCGCATCACCGGGGGCTGGCAGACCATCGCCCACCGGGCGCTCGACACGGGCCGCAGCCGCTACCTCGACGGGCAGCTCGTCCAGCCCTACCACCCGTTCACCCGGGAGGCGAAGGCCCCCGCGGCGGGGAGCGCCGTCGTGCCCGTCGACGTCGAGATCTTCCCGACCGGCGCGCAGGTGCCGGCGGGCCACCGGCTCCGCGTGGCGGTGCAGGCGTACGACGTGCCCCACCTCCTGCCGACCGTGCCGGACCTCCCGGCCACCCTCGCGCCGCTGACGATCCACGCCTCGGAGCAGTACCCGTCGGCGCTGACCCTCCCCAGCGTCCAGCGTTTCGCGACGACGACCTCCACGCGTCTCGGCGCGGACTCGACCGCGGCGGGAGCGACGAACACGCTGGGCATCCAGGTGACGACGACCGGCTTCGGCCGCCCGAGCGGCACGGTCCGGGTCGCGATCGACGGCCGCACCCTCCGCGACGTGCCGCTGGTGCGGGGCACGGCCACGACCACCCTGCCGGCCGGGACCGCGGGCAACCGGACGGTCACCGCGACGTACCTCGGCAACGACACCTCCGCGCCGTCGCAGCGCACCCGCACCTGGGTCGTGCGACCGCCGGCGGTGCTCGCGACGACGACGTACGTGCGGATGCTCGACGGCGCCACGACCCGCGTCGGGCAGGGCAACCGCGTCGGGTTCTCGGTGGTGCGTGCCGACGGCACCCCGGCCGCCGGCCGCGTGCGGGTGCTCGTCGACGGGCGCCGGGTCGCCGAGGTGCCGCTCGTGAAGGGGCTCGGGACGCTGGCCCTGCCGGCCGCGACGCGGGCGGGCACCCGGACGGTGACGGCGAGCTACATCGGGCAGCCGACCTCGCGGCCCTCCAGCCGCTCGACGGCGTGGGTGGTGCGCTGAGGTCAGGCCTTCATGGCGACGCCCTCGCGCCAGTAGCCCATGAAGGACACCTGGCCGCGGTCGACGCCGAGGTCCTTGACGAGGGCGCGGCGTAGGCCGGTGACGACCTTCGACTCGCCGGCGATCCAGGCGTAGAGGCCCGCGTGGGGACCGTCGACGCCCCCGGTCGTCGCGACCTCCTCGCCGAGGCCGGAGAAGACGGGCGTCTCCCACAGCAGGTCGCCCTCGGGGTCGGGCTCCACGAGGGCAGCCGCCGAGGCGGCCGCCGCGGCGGCGGCGCGGTCGCCGGCCGTCCGGTCGAGGTGCGCGAGCACGCGGGCCCGCAGCTCCTCGCCGCGCGGCGCGCCCTCGCGGGGCAGCCACACCACCTCGACCCCGGCGGGGCCGACGACGTCGTCGAGCACGTCGTCGCGGTGCGGGACCTCCGCGAAGACGGTGCCGGTGGCGTCCGCCGGGAGGTCGCGCAGGATGCCGTAGATCGCCGGCAGCGCCGTCTCGTCACCGACGACCAGCAAGTCGGTCGCGTCGCCCGGGAGCCACTCGACGCCCCCGAAGTCGTGGCCGCGTCGGGGGGCGACCACGATGACGCGGTCCCCGATCCGCGCGGCGCGCGCCCAGTCGTTGCCGGGCCCGGAGCAGGCACCGCCCTCGCCGGGGTCGTGCACCACGATGTCGACGACCAGCAGGGTGTCGGGGCCCTCCCCCACGACGTCGCGCACCGTGTAGGTCCGCATGCAGCCGCGCTCGTCCTCGGGGATCGCGAGCCACGGCGTGTACCAGTCGCCGTCCACCGGCTCCACGCGCGGCAGCGTCCCGCCGGCCGGCGGGAAGACGAACTTGATCCGCTGGTCGAGCCAGGGCGTCTCGCGGCCCAGCTCGGCGAACTCGTCGCAGCCCAGCTCGACGCGCACGAAGGACGACGACACGCGGCGTACGGCGCGCACCTCCGCCTCGGCGACGATCACGGACATCTCGCTCACGGGTGCTCCTTCGCCAGGGGGTCGTCGATGGTCGCGCCGGGCCGGCCGAGGTGGCGGCCGACCGGGACGACCAACGGGGTGTGGGAGACCGGGTCGGGGATGACGCGGCTCTCGAGGCCGAAGACGTCACGCACGTTGTCCTCCGTGACGACCTCCGCGGGCGTGCCCTCCGCGACGACGCGGCCCTGCTTCATCGCGACGAGGCGGTCGGCGTAGCGCGCCGACAGGTTGAGGTCGTGCAGCACCATGACGATCGTCGTGCCGGCGCGCAGGTTGAGCTCGGCCAGCAGGTCGAGCATCTCGACCTGGTGGGCGACGTCGAGGTACGTCGTCGGCTCGTCCAGCAGCAGCAGGTCGGTGCCCTGGGCGAGGGCCATGGCGATCCAGACCCGCTGGCGCTGGCCGCCGGACAGCTCGTCGACCACCCGCTCGGCGAGGTCGGTCGTGTCGGTGAGCGCGAGCGCCTCGGCCACCGCCCGGTCGTCGTCGCGGCTCCAGCGGCGCAGGGCGCTCTGGTGCGGGTGGCGACCGCGGCCGACGAGGTCGACGACGGTGACGCCCTCGGGCGCGATCGGGTTCTGCGGCAGCAGGCCGAGGCGGCGGGCGACCTGCTTGGTCGGCATCGTGTGGACGGCCTCGCCGTCGAGCAGGACCGCGCCGCCCTGGGGGCGCAGCAGCCGCGCCATGCCGCGGAGCAGCGTGGACTTGCCGCAGCCGTTGCCGCCGACGATGACGGTCACCTTCCCGTCGGGGATGGCGACGGTCAGGTCGTCGACGACGGTGCGGTCGTCGTAGCCGAGCGAGACGCCCTCGGCGTACAGGCGCGTGGGAGCGGTCGTGCTCACCGCGGGCTCCTTCCGGTGGCGCCCCTGGCCATCAGCCAGAGGAGGAACGGGGCGCCGACGGCGCCGGTGATGATGCCGGCCGGCATCGTGACGTCGCCGATGTAGTTGGCGCCGACGTGGTCGGCGGCCAGCAGGATGCAGGCACCCACCAGAGCGGCGCCGGCGATGCTCGTGCGGCCCTTGTTGAGGCCGCGGGCGATGGGCGCCGACAGGAACGCGAGGAACGCCACGGGACCGGCCCCGGCGACGCCGGCGGCGACGAGTAGCACGGCCACGAGCATGAGCAGGTCGGGCCGACGCCGCGGTACGCCGAGCCCCACCGCCGCGTCCTCCCCCAGCTCGTTGACGCGCAGGTCCCGGCTCGCCCACCAGACGAGCGGCAGCAGGACGACGAGCGCCAGGGCGAGCACCTGCACCTTCTGCCAGTCGGCGTCGGAGAGGCTGCCCGTGATCCAGCGCAGCGCCAGCTGGACGTCCCAGACGGCGGCACGGGTGAAGAGGTACTGCGTCACCGACACCAGCGCGGCGGCGACGCCGACCCCGACGAGCACGAGGCGGTAGCCACCCAGGCCGCCGGCCACCCACCGCACGAGCAGGGCGGTGGCCACCGCGCCGGCCGCGGAGGCGAGGGCGACGGCGTCGCCCCGGAGCCCGAAGGTGAGCAGCGCGAGGACGGCCGCGGTGCTCGCGCCCGTGCTGATCCCGATGATGTCGGGGCTGGCGAGCGGGTTGCGGAGGGTGGTCTGGAAGACGGCGCCGCCGATGCCGAAGCAGGCACCCACCCCGACGGCCGTCAGGGCCCGCGGGAGCTTCGACTCCATCATGATGAACTCCGCGGTCGGACGCCCGATGCCGTCGCCGAGGATGATGCGCACCGCGTCGGGGGCCGTGAAGGTGTAGCCGCCGAGCAGCAGGTGCACGCAGAACAGCGTGAAGGTGAGCACGGCGAGCCCGCCGAGCACGAGGGCGTGCCGCCGGCGCGGCGCGCGACGGGCGCGACGCACGCGCTCGACGTCCGCGGCCACGACCTGGGTGAGCACCTCGGAGGGGCGCTCGCTGAGGACGGTCACAGGCTTCCCAACCTCCCGCGGCGGATCATCACGAGGAAGAGCGGCGCGCCGATGACGGCGATCATGACGCCGACCTGGATCTCGCTCGGGGGCAGCACGAAGCGGCCCACCGTGTCGGCGCCGACCATGAGCACGGCGCCCCAGGCGGCGCTGAGGGGCAGCACCTTCGCGTAGTCCCCGCCCACCTGCATGCGCACGAGGTGGGGCACGAGGAGGCCGAGGAAGGCGATCGGGCCCGCGAGCGCGACCGAGGCGCCGACGAGCAGCACGAGGCCGAGGCCCACGACGAGACGGTCGCGGGTGGTGTTGCGGCCGAGGCCGCGGGCGAGGTCGTCGCCGAGCGCGAGCGCGTTGAGCACCCGGGCGCTGCCGAGGACGAGCACGAAGCCCACGACGATGAACGGGAGCGCCGTGAGCAGGGCGTCGGTCTGCTTGCCCGCCACGCTGCCGACCTGCCAGCGTCGCGTGGCGTCGATGGTCTCGCGGCTCATCAGGAGGATGGCCGTGGTCCAGCTGGAGAGGGCCGCGGTGACCGCGGCGCCGGCGATGACGAGCTTGGCGGGAGTGGCCCCGCCCCGCCCGAGGCTCGCGATGAGGTGGACGGCCACCGCCGCGACGCCCGCGCCGATGAAGCCGAACCAGATGTAGCCGCCGATCGTCCCGGCGCCGACGTAGGTGATGCCGGCGACCATCGCGAACGCCGCACCCGCGTTGACGCCCAGCAGACCGGTGTCGGCCAGGGGGTTGCGGGTCAGGCCCTGCATCGCGGCACCCGCGACGCCGAAGGCCGCCCCGAGAAGGGCCCCGACGCCGGTGCGGAGCAGCCGGGCATCCATGAAGACGTGGTCGGGGTGGCTCGCGTCGAGCAGCGCGAGCGGGTCGACCCACCGGTTGCCGATGCAGAGGGAGGCGACGCCGACGACGGCGAGCGCCGCGATGCAGATCGCGACGCTCGCCGGCGTGCTCCGGCGTGGCGTCCGTGCCCGGCCGGCTGTGGCGGTCCGGCCGGGCAGGTCGGGAGAGGTCTCCGTGGTGGTGGTCACGGATGCACTCGACTCGGGAGGTCGCTCAGTAGACCTGGGGCTCGCCACCGATGGCGGCCGCGACCTCGGGGATGAAGTGGTCGAGCGCGTAGGGGATGCCCAGGACGGACGGGAACGAGAGGCCCAGGGTGTCGTTCGGCTCGAGCGTGATGACGTAGTTGCCGTTCGCGATCGGCGGGATCTGCTGCAGCAGCGGCGTCTGGACGAGCTGCTCCGACTCCTCGGGAGTCGTGCCGTAGGCCAGGATCACGTCGGCGTCGAGCTCGGCCGCGCGCTCGGCGGAGACGTTGAAGTAGAACGCATCGGTGCCCCCCTCCTCGACGATGGGCGGGGACACCATGCCCAGCTCCTCGAGGATCGCCGGGCGGTTGTCGACCGTCGTGTAGACACCGACGTTGGAGAGGTCGGTCGGGTCGAAGAACGCCCAGATGAACGAGGCGCCGACGATGTCCGGGTTCTCCTCGGCCGTGGCCTCGAGGTCGGCCTTGGTCTCGGCGATGATCTCCTCAGCAGCCTCGGTGCGACCCAGCGCCTGGCCGGTCGTCTCCATCGACTGCTCCCACGTGGTGGCCCACTGGACGCCCGGGTGCGCGATGACCGGGATGCCGGCGTCGCTGAGCTTGTCGAAGTCGTCCTGCGTCAGGCCGGAGTTGGTCGCGATGACCACGTCGGGCTCGAGGCCGATGATCTGGTCGGTGGGCACCGCGTCGGTGACGTCGAGCAGCTCGGGGGCCTCGGCGCCGTCGATCTCGGCGAGCGCGTCGTCGAACCAGTCCGTGGTGCCCGCGGCGTTGCCGCCCCAGGTCATCTTCTGCACCGCGATCGGCGCGACGCCCAGCGCGGCGACGTTGTCGCCGTCGACGCCGAGCGTCACGATCCGCTGCGGCTCCTCCTCGATCGTGGCCTCGCCGTACGTCGACTCGATGGTCACGGGGAACGCGTCGGTGTCGGCGCTGGAGTTCGCCGCGGGAGCCGCACCGTCCTCGTCGGACGAACCGGTGGCACAGGCGCTGAGGCCGAGCATGGCGACGCTGGTCGCCGCGACGAGCGCGGAGGCACGACGCAGGGAGGAGAGCTGCACGGGGGATTCCTTCATGGAGCGGGGGAGGACGACCCGGCGGACGCTACTAAGGCCAGCCTTACCTTGGCAACTCCCCGTGGCGTGCGTCTCGCCGCGTCGCGCGCGGGGACAGGAAGTTGAGTTTTCAACCATCCGGCCCTACGTTGCTGCCCGGCGCCCTCGGGCGGCGCTCTCCCCCCGCCGCACCGAGGATCCCCTGGAGCCTGCATGACGACCGACGTCGCGACCACCCCCCGCCTCGACCACCAGCTGTGCGCCGACCTCGTGGCCGCCTCGCGCGCGGTCGTCACGGCGTACGACGCGGCCCTGGGCCGCCTGGGGGTGGACTACCCGCAGTACCTGGCCCTGCTCGCGCTCTGGGAGGCCGACGGCCCCGTCGGCATCTCGCACCTCGCGGACCGGCTGCGGCTGCCCGTCGAGCAGCTGCAGCCGACGGTGCGGTCGATGGTCGTCGCGCGGACGGCGACGCGCGCCCCCGACGCCACCGACCCCGCGGGATGGGCGGTCGCACCGGGTCCGCGCGCCGAGGAGCTGCGCGCCGGGGTCACCCAGGTGCACTGCGACCTCAAGGCGCGGCTGGCGATGGACGTGCTCGAGTTCCGCGAGCTCCAGGAGACACTGCGCTCGATCACGCGCGCCATGTCCTGACGGCAGGCAGGCCGCCGTCCGGCCGTCAGATGGTCGTGCGGTGGAAGTTCAGGTAGGACCGCGACGGCGTCGGGCCGCGCTGCCCCTGGTAGCGGGACCCGTAGCGCTCCGAGCCGTAGGGGTGCTCCGCCGCCGAGCTCAGCCGGAAGAAGCACAGCTGGCCGATCTTCATCCCGGGCCACAGCTTGATGGGCAGGTTCGCCACGTTCGCCAGCTCCAGCGTCACGTGCCCGGAGAACCCGGGGTCGATGAACCCGGCGGTCGAGTGGGTCAGCAGGCCCAGCCGCCCGAGCGACGACTTGCCCTCGAGCCGGGCCGCGATGTCGTCCGGCAGGCCGACCACCTCGTAGGTCGACCCCAGCACGAACTCCCCCGGGTGGAGGATGAACGGCTCGTCGCTGCCCGTCTCGACCTCGCGCGTCAGGTCCGCCTGGTCCTCGGCGGGGTCGATGTGGGCGTGCAGGTGGTTGTCGAACACCCGGAAGAACTTGTCGAGCCGCACGTCGACCGACGACGGCTGCACCATCTCGGGCGCGTAGGGCTCGAGGGAGACCCGGCCGGCGTCGATCTCGGCCTTGATGTCGCGGTCGGAGAGAAGCACGGGGGTCAACCTAGCGGCCCCGACCCCTGGTGTGCGCCGCGACCGCAACCAGTTGCACACTGAAGGTATGCCTGCCACGCCCCCGTACCTCCGCTACGTCGCCCTGGGCGACTCCTTCACCGAGGGGGTCGGCGACCGCGACCCCGACCGCCCCAACGGGGTGCGGGGCTGGGCGGACCGGGTCGCCGAGGTGCTCGCGGACCGCGCCGCGGCCGCCGGCGAGACCTTCGGCTACGCCAACCTCGCCATCCGCGGACGCAAGCTCGTCCCCGTGCTCGAGGAGCAGGTCGACCCGGCGATCGCGCTCGAGCCCGACCTCGTGACGCTCTACGCCGGCGCCAACGACATCGTGCGCCCCAAGGTGGACCTCGACGCCCTCGCGGTGGCGTACGACGAGGGCGTGGAGCGCCTCGCCGCCACCGGCGCGCAGGTCGTGCTGTTCACGGCGTTCGACCCGGGCCAGGGCGGCCTCTACGCGCCGATCCGCGGCCGCTTCGCCCTCTACAACGAGCACGTCCGCGAGATCGCCGACCGGCACGGCGCCGTGGTGGCGGACTCGTGGCGGATCGCGCACCGCCTCCCGGGCGAGCTCGTCGCCTCCGACGCACGGCTGTGGGACGTCGACCGGATGCACCTCGGGCCGGCCGGCCACCAGTTCGTCGCCATGATGGTGCTCGACGCGCTCGGGCTCGCCGACCACGGTCTCGCGCCCGTCCCGCTGGCGGAGGCCCTCGCCGTACCCCGTCTCCAGCGCGCCCGCGCCGACCTCGACTGGGCACGCCAGCACCTCGCGCCGTGGGTGCAGCGGCGCCTCACGGGGCGCTCCTCGGGCGACACGATCACCCCGCGTCGTCCGGGGCTCGCGCCGATCGAGTAGCATCGGGCCCGGCCGTGCCACCCGCGGCGGCCGTGCGGACGTAGCTCAGTTGGTAGAGCGCGACCTTCCCAAGGTCGATGTCGCGAGTTCGAGTCTCGTCGTCCGCTCCATGTCTGCCACGACTCTCCCCTTCGAGGGCTTCGGCGAGGCCGCGCTCGACTTCTACGACGACCTCGAGCTCGACAACACCCGCTCGTTCTGGCTGGCCCACAAGGAGCAGTACGACGCGGCCGTCCGCGCCCCGATGCTCGCCCTCACCGCCGCGCTCGAGGCCGAGTTCGGCGCCGCGAAGGTGTTCCGGCCCTACCGGGACGTGCGCTTCCGCAGCGACAAGACGCCCTACAAGACCCACCAGGGCGCCTTCGTCGCCGCCGGCCCGTCCTGCGGCTTCTACGTGCAGGTCTCGGCCGCGGGCGTGCGCACGGGCGGCGGCTTCTACCGGGCGGAGGCGGACGCGCTCGCGCGCTTCCGGGCGTACGTCGCGGACGACGCCACCGGCCCGACGCTCGTCGACGACGTGGCCGCGGTGGAGCGCCGGGGCTGGTCGGTCGGCGGCGACACGCTCAAGACCGCGCCCCGCGGCTTCGCCAAGGACCACCCGCGCATCGAGCTGCTGCGCCACCGCTCGCTCACCTTCGGGCGCGACCACGGCTTCGCGCCCGAGGTCATCGGCGTACCGGGGTTCGCGGACCGGGTGCGCGCCGACTGGCGCGAGCTGCGGCCCGTGGTGGAGACGCTCGCCGAGGTGCTGACCGATCCGTTCGGCGACCAGCCGGACCTCTGACGGGCCCCTGACGGCCTAGCGCGTCTGCCAGGCGTCCTCGTCGGCGGTGCGCCGCGTGACGACCTCGGGCATGTCGCCCGACGACAGGTGCGCGATGGTCACGTTCTCGAAGACGTCGCGGAGCGAGGAGCGCGCCGCGATCCAGACGTGCTGGAGCACCGCGGCCGAGTCGTTGTAGGTCACCGACTCCGGGCGCAGCCCGTAGACGGACACCAGCGGGCCGTCGACCGCGCGGATCACGTCCGCCACCGAGATCTCCCCGGCGGCGCGCTGGAGCCGCCACCCGCCGTACTGCCCGCGCTGCGACACCACGATGCCCGCGCGCCGCAGGTCGGCGAGGATCGCCTGCAGGAAGCCGTGGGGGATCTCCTGGAGCCGGCCCAGCTCCTCCGCGCTCACCGGGCGCCCGTCCTCGCGCTCGACGGCCATCTCGATGAGGGCTCGCAGGGCGTAGTCGGACTTCGCGGAGACGCGCATGCCGCGATTCTGTCAGAAGGGCGGCGCCGACACGCGCCCGCTCAGACGGTCTGGAGCTCCTCGCGCGGTTCGCCCGCGCCCGCCTCGGCACGACGGAGGGCGATCTCGTCGCGCACCGCCCACACGATCCCCGCGATCCACAGCGCCCCGACGACCGCGGCCAGCGCCCCCACCTGGGTGCCCACGAGCCCCAGGCTGCCGCCGATCGTCGTCGAGTTCGTGAGGACGATGAGACCGCCCGCCGCGACACCGAGCACGCGCGCCGGGAGGATCTTGACGAGGTACGCCGCGATCGGGGCCGCGACGACGCCGCCGGCGAGGAGCGCGAGCGCGTAGCCCCAGTCGATGCCCGCGGCACCGAGCCCCACGAGGAAGCCGAGCGAGCCACCGACCGCGACCACGAACTCGGAGGTGTCGATCGAGCCGACCACCTTCCGGGGCTCGAGCCGGCCGGACGAGAGGAGGGTCGTCGTGCCGACCGGGCCCCACCCGCCGCCGCCGATCGCGTCGAGCGCGCCACCGAAGAGCCCCATGGGCGCGAGGAAGCGCGCGCTCGGGCGGCCACGGAACTGCGGCCGCCGCCCGCGGAGCACGAGGAAGCGGTAGATCACGTAGAGACCGAGCACGAGCAGGATCCCCGCCACCCACGGCTTCGCGGTGTCGCCGGGGAGACTGACGAGGAACGTCGCCCCGACGAAGGCACCGACGAAGCCGGGCCCGGCCAGGATGGCGACCGTGCGCCAGTCCACGTTGCCGAGCCGATGGTGGGAGAAGCCCGAGACCAGCGACGTACCGATCTCGGAGAAGTGGACGGCGGCGGAGGCCGCGGCCGGGGCGACACCCGCGGCGAGGAGGAGGGTCGAGGAGGTCACGCCGTACGCCATGCCGAGGGACCCGTCGACGAGCTGGGCGAGGAACCCCACCACGCCCAGCACGATCAGCTGCTTCATCCCGCTCCCTCTCCATCTCGACCCGGCGACCCAAGTCGACAAGAAAACCTAGGTTAGGCGTCTCGATGGTGCCGGGGGGATCCACATGGTGGATCTCCGCGACAGGACAGTGACGTGATCCGGGGAACCAATCGGTGCGACGACTTGAATCCACGGCGGGTCTGGCGGATCATTCATGTTACTTGCCAGTAGCGATCGCCGCTGGCGCCCAACCGACCGCACGAAGGTGGAGTTCCGTGAGCCACTACAAGACCAACCTGCGTGACATCGAGTTCAACCTCTTCGAGGTGCTCGGGCGCGACGAGATCCTCGGCAGCGGCCCGTTCGCGGAGCTCGACGGCGAGACCGCGCGCGAGATCCTCCGCGAGGTCGAGCGCCTCAGCCGCGAGGACCTCGCGGCGTCCTACGAGGACGCCGACCGCAACCCGCCGGTCTTCGACCCCGAGACCCACACGGCGCCGATCCCCGCGTCCTTCAAGAAGAGCTACGACGCCTGGATGGACTCCGAGTGGTGGCGCCTCCAGATCGTCGAGGACCTCGGCGGCCAGCAGGCACCGTCCAGCATCGTCTGGGCGCTCGGCGAGTTCGTGCTCGGCGCGAACGCCCCCGTGTGGATGTACGCCGCGGGCCCGGCCTTCGCCGGCGTGGTGCACCGCAACGGCACCGAGCGCGACAAGCGCATCGCGCAGCTGATGGTCGAGAAGAAGTGGGGCGCCACGATGGTGCTCACCGAGCCCGACGCGGGCTCCGACGTCGGCGCCGGCCGCTCCAAGGCCACCCCGAACGAGGACGGCTCGTGGAACATCACGGGCGTCAAGCGGTTCATCACGTCGGCCGAGTCCGACCTGCAGGACAACATCATCCACCTCGTGCTGGCCCGCCCGGCCGGCGTCGAGGGCGTCGGCGGCCCCGGCACCAAGGGCCTCAGCCTGTTCGTGGTGCCGAAGTACCACTTCGACCACGAGAGCGGCGAGCTCACGGGCGAGCGCAACGGCGTCTACGTCACGAACGTCGAGCACAAGATGGGCATCAAGGTCTCCAACACCTGCGAGGTCACCTTCGGCGACCCGCAGGTCGGCGGCGGCGAGCCGGCCCAGGGCTGGCTGCTCGGCGAGGTCCACGACGGCATCGCCCAGATGTTCCAGGTCATCGAGAACGCCCGCATGATGGTCGGCACCAAGGCCATCGCCACGCTGTCGACGGGCTACCTCAACGCGCTGGAGTACGCCAAGAGCCGCGTGCAGGGCGCCGACCTCACCAACTCGGCGAAGACCGCCCCCCGCGTCACCATCACCCACCACCCCGACGTGCGCCGCTCGCTGATGACGCAGAAGGCGTCGGCCGAGGCCATGCGCTCGCTCGTGCTCTACACGGCGTCGTGGCAGGACAAGGTGCAGATCGCGGAGGCCGCCGGCGAGCGCGACGAGCTCGCCGAGGCCGTCAACGACCTGCTCCTGCCGATCGTGAAGGGCTACGGCTCGGAGCGCTCGTGGGTGCTGCTGGGCACGGAGTCGCTGCAGACGTTCGGCGGCTCGGGCTTCCTGCAGGAGTACCCGATCGAGCAGTACGTGCGCGACGCCAAGATCGACACCCTCTACGAAGGCACGACCGCGATCCAGGGCCAGGACTTCTTCTTCCGCAAGATCGTCAAGGACCAGGGCCGCGCGCTCGGCCACCTGGCCGGCGAGATCAAGGGCTTCATCGAGTCGGAGGCCGGCAACGGTCGCCTCAAGAACGAGCGCGAGCTGCTCGCCACCGCCCTCGACGACGCCAACGCGCTGGTCGGCCTCATGATCAACGACCTCATGTCGGCGGACGCGTCGTCGGGCGGCGACATCCGCAACGTCTACAAGGTCGCGCTCAACACGAGCCGCCTGCTGATGGCGCTCGGCGACGTGGTCTGCGGCTGGCTGCTGCTCCGCGGCGCCGAGGTCGCGATCGCCAAGCTGGACGGCGACCCGGGCAAGGACAAGGCGTTCTACGAGGGCAAGGTCGCCGCCGCGCAGTTCTTCGCGCAGCAGAACCTCCCCCGGATCTCCGCCGAGCGGAAGATCGCCGAGTCCACCGACCTGGCGATCATGGACCTCGACGAGGCGGCCTTCTGATCCGCGCCTGACCCCGCTCCACCTGCACCACGCCGACGGCCCCCGGGATCCTTCCCGGGGGCCGTCGCCGTGCCGGGACCGCCGGCCTCGCTAGGCGGGTGACCCGGCAGCCGCCACGACCGCGTCGGTGAGGCGGTCGAGCAGGTCGGAGGCGACGCGCCAGCGCTGCCAGAAGAGCGGTACGACGACGGGTCCGGCCGGCAGGCGCACGAGCCGACCGCACTCGAGGGCGTCGCCCAGCTGGCCGTCGAGGAACATGCCCCAGCCGAGCCCGCGGCGCACGGCCTCCGCCATGTCCGCCGTCGTCGGCACCCGGTGCACGACCTCGGGTGGCGTCGCCCCGGCGGCGGCCACGATCTCGTGCTGGAGGTCGTCGCGCTCGTTGAAGCGCACGAGCGGCAGCAGCGACCAGTCGAGCCGCCCGTCCACGGTGGCCCGCTCGAGCAGGGCCGGGGCCACGACGGGGTGGTAGCGGAGGCCGCCGATCGCCCGCACCGAGCAGCCCTGCACGGGGGTGGGGTCGGACGTGACGGCGGCGAGCACCCGGCCCTGCCGGAGCAGCCGGAGCGTGTGGGCCTGGTCCTCGACGTACAGCTCGAGCGCGACGCGCTCCCACCCCGCCGCGACCTCGAGCACGTCGTGGAACCAGGTGGCGAGGGAGTCGGCGTTGACGGCCACGGCGGCGCGCAGCACGGCGGAACCGCCGCCGAGCCGGCGGTCCGCCTCGGCGGCGAGCAGCGCCGTCTGCCGGCCCAGGGTCACGAGCACCTCCCCCGTGGACGTCGCCCGGCACGGCACGCTGCGCGAGACGACGACCTGACCGACCTGGGTCTCCAGCGCCCGGATCCGCTGGCTCACGGCGGACGGGGTCACGTGCAGCGTGCGGGCGGCGGCGTCGAAGGTGCCGGTCTCGACGACGGCGACGAGGGCGGCGAGCTGGGCGGGGGCGTACATGAAGCGATGCTAATGCTCCTGCAGATTCTTTCGCTTCCCTTCAGGCGGCGCGCTGCCTAGCGTCGGCGCCATGGACACGACCACGACCGCCGTCGCCGCCGCGACAGGTCTCCTCACCGCGCTCGGCCTCATCGTCGCGATCGGCGCGCAGAACGCCTTCGTGCTGCGCCAGGGCCTGCTGCGACGACACGTCGGCCCGGTCGTGGCGGTGTGCGCGGCGTCCGACGCGGTGCTGATCGTCGCCGGCGTCGCCGGGATCGGCACGCTGGTGGCCCTCGCGCCGGCGGTCGTCGACGTTCTGCGCTGGGGCGGGGTCGCGCTCCTCACGGCCTACGGGCTGTTGGCGCTGCGCCGCGCCGTACGCCCCGCGGCCCTCGACCCGGCGGCCGCCGCCGGGCGCGGGATCGGCCGGACGGTCGCGACCGCCGCCGCCCTCACCTGGCTCAACCCGCACGTCTACCTCGACACGGTGCTCATGCTCGGCTCCGTCGCCCAGCAGGAGGGCCCCGCACTGCGCTGGTGGTTCGCGGCGGGGGGCGGTGCTGGCGAGCGTCCTGTGGTTCACGGGACTCGGGTACGGCGCGGGGCGCGCCCACCGGCTGCTGGAACGCCCGGGCACCTGGCGCGTGCTGGAAGCCCTCGTCGGCGTCGTCATGCTGGCGATCGCCCTGCGCCTGGCGTTGCAGCCCGTCTGAACCGGGCGCGAGGGCCACTGGACGCGTCGCCTAGAATCGGACGAGCCCCGACCTCCGTTCCGCCCTTGCTGACGCCTGCCCGCGACCAGCACCGACCACGAAGGCCGTGCACTTGCTCGCAGTCGCCGTCGCCCACTTCGTCGCCGCCGCGGCTGCCCCTGCCCTCGTCCGCCTGCTCGGTCGTCGCGCGTTCCTCGTGCTGGCGCTCCTCCCGGCGGCCACCACGGTCTGGGCGCTGACGCTCTACGGCGACGTGAAGGACGGCGGCACCGTCACCTCCGTCGTCGACTGGGTGCCCTCGATCGGGCTCGAGCTGGCGTTCGCGGTGAGCACGCTGCAGTGGGTGATGCTGCTCGTCGTCGCCGGCATCGGCGTGCTGGTGATGACCTACTGCGCCTGGTATTTCAAGGACGGCGATCCCGGCCTCGTCATCTTCTCGTCGAGCTTCACGGCCTTCGTCGGCGCCATGCTCGGCCTCGTCCTCGCCGACGACCTGCTCGTGCTCTTCGTGTTCTGGGAGCTCACGACGATCTTCTCCTTCCTGCTCATCGGCTTCGAGCCGACGAAGCGCGCGAGCCGGCTGGCCGCGATGGAGGCCCTCATCGTCACGACGCTCGGCGGGCTCGTCATGTTCGTCGGCATGCTGCTGCTGGGGCAGGAGGCGGGCACCTACCGCATCACCGGGATCCTCGCCGACCCGCCGTCCGGCCCGGCGGTGACCGTCGCGGTGCTGCTGATGCTCGTCGGCGCGGTCAGCAAGTCGGCGATCTTCCCCTTCCACTTCTGGCTCCCCGGCGCGATGGCGGCCCCGACGCCGGTCAGCGCCTACCTCCACGCGGCCTCGATGGTGAAGGCCGGCATCTACCTCGTCGCCCTGCTGGCCCCGGCCTTCGCCGGGGTGCCCGGCTGGCACCTGTCGCTGCTCACCCTCGGCACGGTCACCATGCTGATCGGCGGCTGGCGGGCGCTGCGGCAGCGCGACATCAAGCTGCTGCTGGCCTACGGCACGGTCAGCCAGCTCGGCTTCCTCACCGTGGTCTTCGCGATCGGGTCCCGCACCGCCGCCCTGGCCGGGCTCGCGATGCTCGTGGCCCACGCCCTGTTCAAGGCGCCGCTGTTCCTCGTCGTCGGCATCGTCGACAAGCAGACCGGCACGCGGGACCTGCGCGAGCTGTCCGGCGTCGGCCGCGCGATGCCCGCCGTCGCGGCGGCCGGCATCATCGCCGGCGCCTCCATGGCCGGCCTCCCGCCGCTGCTCGGCTTCGTCGGCAAGGAGTCGGTCTTCGCGGCGCTCCTCGAGCTGGCGCACGGCGAGACGGCGGGCGTTCCCGGCTGGGGGGCGGGCTGGCTCGTCGTCGCCGGTCTCGTCGCGGGCTCGGCGCTGACGGTGGGCTACACGGCGCGCTTCCTGTGGGGCGCGTTCGCGACCAAGCCCGGGGTCGAGCCCACCGTGGTCAAGGCGCCGCACCCGGCGTTCACGGTCTCCCCCGTGCTGCTCGCCGCCCTGTGCCTGGGCGCGGGCTTCGCCGGCGCACCGCTGACGACCGCGTTCGCGCCGTACGCCGACACCCTGGTGCCGAGCGCCCACGAGGAGTACCTCGCGCTCTGGCACGGCTTCGGCCTCCCGTTGTGGTTCTCCGTCGTCGCGATCGTGGTCGGCGTCGGGCTCTTCCTCGTGCGCGAGCCGCTCTGCCGCTTCCAGGCCCGCACGGCGCTGCCGGTCACGGCCGAGGGCGTCTACCGCTTCGGCATGCGGGCCGTCGACCGCTCGGCCGTCGAGGTCACCGGCTCGTTCCAGCGGGGCTCCGTGGCCAACTACCTGGCGATCATCCTGCTGGTGGTGCTCGCCCTGCCGGGGTACGCCGCGGTGCGCGCCCTCCTCGACGACGGGTCGCGCATCGAGCTGGTGGGCTACGACCGCCTGGCGCAGCCCATCATCGGCCTCGTCATCGTCGCCGCGGCGATCGCGACGGTCCGGTCGCGGCGCCGGCTGCGCGCGGTGATCCTGGCCGGCGTCACGGGCTACGGCTGCGGCCTCCTCTTCCTCGTCCAGGGTGCGCCCGACATCGCCCTCACCCAGGTGCTCGTGGAGACGGTCACCCTCGTCGTCTTCGTGCTGGTGCTGCGACGTCTGCCGGAGTACTTCACCAACCGCCCGCTGACGCGGCGCCGCTACTGGCGCGTGGCGCTGGCGGCCGCGTTCGGCACGGCCGCGGCGGTCTTCGTGATGATCGCCGCCGCCGCGCGGACGGCCACCCCCGTCTCGGAGGCGTTCCCCCAGGCGTCCGTCGACTTCGCCTACGGCAAGAACATCGTCAACACCACGCTGGTCGACATGCGCGCGTGGGACACGATGGGCGAGATCTCCGTGCTCGTCGCCGCGGCCACCGGCGTGGCGAGCCTGATCTTCCTCGACACACGGATGTCGGGCATCCGCCGGGTCGCCGACATCCCCTACCCGAAGGGCGTCGAGAAGCAGCCCACGAAGCCGGGGCGGCGCGTCTGGCTGCCCGGACCCCGCACGCTGAGCCCCGACCGCCGCTCGATCATCTTCGAGGTGGTCACCCGCCTCGTGTTCCACGTGATCATGGTCTTCGCGATCTACCTGCTCGTCGCGGGCCACAACATGCCGGGCGGCGGGTTCGCGGCCGGCATGGTGACCGGCCTGGCGCTCATGATCCGCTACCTGGCGGGCGGTCGCTACGAGCTCGACGAGGCGGCGCCCATCGACGCCGGCGTGCTCATCGGCACCGGCCTCTTCATCGCCGCGCTCGCGGCGCTCGCGCCCATGGCCTTCGGGGGAACGGTCCTGCAGTCCTACGACGTGTACGTCGACCTGGGCTTCCTGGGCGAGCCCCACCTCGTCTCCTCGGTGGTCTTCGACATCGGGGTCTACCTGGTCGTCGTCGGCCTCATCCTCGACCTGCTCCGCACGTTCGGGGCACGCCTCGACCGGCAGATCCTGCGGGCCGAGCGCGAGGACGACTCCGTCTCCCGTGCGACCGGAGGGGTGCACTGATGCAGGTCAACCTCACGCTCCTCGTGGTGGTCGCCGCCCTCATGGGCGCCGGCGTCTACCTGCTGCTCGAGCGCAGCCTCACCCGCGTGCTCGTCGGGCTGGTGCTCATCAGCAACGGCGTCAACGTCATGTTCCTCGTCGCGAGCGGTCGGGCCGGCACCTCGCCGATCGTCGGCAGCTCCGACCCCGAGGGCATGGCGGACCCGCTCCCCCAGGCCCTCGTGCTCACCGCGATCGTCATCACCCTGGGCACGGTCGCGTTCCTGCTCGCCATGGCCCACCGGTCCTGGCAGCTCAACGGCAACGACGACGTCCAGGACGACGTGGAGGACTCCGCCATCCGCAAGCTCGCCATCGACGACGCCACCTCCGACAGCTACGACCTGAGCACCAAGGGTCAGCACGAGGACGACCCCGTGGAGGAGGGCGCATGACCGCGCTCGTACCGCTCCCCGTCCTCCTCCCCCTCCTGGGGGCCGGGGCGGCGCTCATGCTGTCGAAGCGCCCGCGGGCGCAGCGGGCGATCACCGTCGGCGTGCTGGCCGCGATCGTGGTCATCGCGGCCCTGCTGCTCGTCGCCGCCGACCAGGACGGCCCGCAGGTCGTGTGGCTGGGGCAGTGGAAGCCGATCGGCATCGCGCTGGTCGCCGACCGTCTCGCCGCGCTCATGCTCCTGGTGTCGGCGATCGTGACGCTCGCCGTCCTCCTCTACTCCATCGGCCAGGGCATGACCGGCGACGAGTCGGAGACCCCGGTCTCGATCTACCACCCGACCTTCATGGTGCTGGTCGCCGGCGTCTCCAACGCCTTCCTGGCGGGCGACCTCTTCAACCTGTTCGTCAGCTTCGAGATGCTGCTGTTCTCCAGCTACGTGCTGCTGACGCTCGGCGGCACCGCGGCCCGCATCCGGGCGGGCACGATCTACGTCGTCGTCAACGTGCTGTCGTCGATGCTGTTCCTCGCGGCCCTGGCGGCCGTGTACGCCGCGGTCGGCACCCTCAACCTGGCCCAGATCGCGCAGCGGGTGGACGACCTGCCCGACCACGTCGCGCTCACCCTGCAGCTGCTGCTGCTCGTGACGTTCTGCATCAAGGCCGCCGTGTTCCCGCTGTCGCTGTGGCTGCCCGACAGCTACCCGACCGCGCCCGCGCCGGTCACCGCGGTGTTCGCGGGCCTGCTGACGAAGGTGGGCGTCTACGCCATCATCCGGCTGCAGACGCTGCTCTTCCCCGGCAGCCCGCTCACCGACCTCCTCCTGTGGGCGGCGCTGCTGACGATGCTGGTCGGCATCCTCGGCGCCATCGCGCAGTCGGACATCAAGCGCATGCTGTCCTTCACGCTCGTCAGCCACATCGGCTACATGATCTTCGGCGTCGCGCTCGCCACGACGACCGGGCTCTCGGGCGCGATCTTCTACGTGGCCCACCACATCACCATCCAGACCGCGCTCTTCCTGGTGCTGGGCCTCATCGAGCGCCGGGCGGGCAGCACGGCACTGCTCCGGCTGGGCGGCCTCGCCCGCTTCGCGCCGGTGCTGGGCGTGCTGTTCTTCGTCCCCGCGATGAACCTCGCCGGCATCCCGCCGCTGTCCGGCTTCCTCGGCAAGGTCGGCCTGCTCCAGGCCGGTCTCGCGCAGGGGTCGTGGCTCGCCCTCGTGCTCGTCGCGGGCGGCACCCTCACCAGCCTGCTCACGCTCTACGCCGTGGCGAAGACCTGGGCGCTCGCCTTCTGGCGCTCGCCGGAGCAGGCCCACGAGATGATGAAGCTCCTCCCGGGCACGGGCGACTCCCACACCGAGGAGGACGCCGCGACGCCCCAGCTCGTGCGTCACCGCGGCCACGTGCACGTCGGCTCCGTCGCCTTCGGCGAGCGCGACCTCGCCGAGGCCAAGCGGGTGGCGGACGCCGACGAGCCCGACCGCGACCTCTACCAGCGGGTCATGGACGGCTCGCTGCCCGAGCGCCTGCCCCTCTCGATGGTCGGCCCGGCGGCCGCCCTGGTGCTCGTCAGCGTCGTCATCACCTTCGTGGCCGGTCCCCTGTTCGGCTTCACCGACCGGGCCGCGGAGGACCTCCAGGAACGCACGCCGTACTTCTCCTCCGTGCTCGGGGAGGACACCCCGTGAGCCCCCAGATGAAGACCACCCGGTCCGGGAAGCAGCGACCCGCCCGCTACCGCTCCGTGCAGTGGCCGATGGTGCTGGTCCTGACGCTGGTCTGGTGGGTGCTGTGGGGCTCGTACTCGCTGTTCTCGCTGCTCGGCGGCGTGGCGGTCGCGGTCACGGTGTCCCTCGTGTTCCCGCTCCCTCCGCTGCGGATGCGGGTGCAGGTGCACCCCTGGGCCCTGCTCGTGCTGCTCGGCCGGTTCCTGTGGGACGTGCTGCTCGCGAGCCTGCAGATCGCGTGGTTGACCCTGTTCCCGCCGAAGCCCCTCACGAGCGCCCTCGTCGAGGTGCAGCTGCGGACCGACTCCGACTTCGCGCTGACGGTCGTGGCCGAGCTCCTGTCGCTCGTGCCCGGCACGGTCGTCGTGGAGGCGCACCGGGGGAGCCACACGCTCTACCTGCACGCCATCGACGTGACCGACGAGGAGGGCATGGAGCGGGTGCGGCGCAACGCGCTCGAGCAGGAGGCCCGGGTCCACCGGGCCTTCAAGGTGAGCGACGAGGACCTCGAGGAGACCGTGTCATGACCGTGCTGCTGATCATCTGCGGGGTGCTGCTGGGGGTCTCCGCGCTCCTGGTCGTCATCCGGATGACCCTCGGACCGACCACCCTCGACCGCGCGATCGCGTTCGACGTGCTGATCGCCATCAGCATCTGCGCGATCGCCGTCGAGGCGGCGATCGACCGCAACTCCGAGACCATGCCCCTGCTCCTCGTCGCGACGCTGCTCGGCTTCGTCGGCTCGGTGAGCGTCGCCCGGTTCTCGCCCGGCAGCGACGACGTCGAGGCGGAGCAGTCGGACGACCCCGTCAACCGCGCCCGCGGCGCCAACCGCCGCGAGCGGAGCCTCCGTGAGCACAGCCTGCGCACCCGGAGGATGAGCCGATGACCCTCACCGCCGTGCTCGACGTCGTCGCCGGGGTGCTCCTGCTCGCCGGTGCCGTGCTCTCGCTCATCGCCGCGATCGGTCTGCTGCGCTTCCCCGACCTGCTGACCCGCATGCACTCGGCGACGAAGCCGCAGGTGCTCGGCCTGCTGCTCGTGGTCCTCGGCCTCGCCCTCCGGCTCCGCGAGCCGTCGGCCATCGCCATCCTCCTGCTGGTGGCGGTGTTCCAGATGGTGACGGCCCCCGTGGCGTCGCACATGGCCGGCCGCGCGTCGTACCGCGCCGACCAGGTCCGCAAGGACCTCCTCGTCGCCGACGAGCTCAGCGACGCGCTCCCCCGGCTGGAGGAGAACCGCGGGGCGCCGTGAGCCCGCCGTCCCCGGTCCGCGTTTTCCCGCGCCCGGATCAGCGCCCGCTGCGCTCCGGGCGCTGGTCGCGGGACCGACGGTCCTCGGTGCGCGGGCCGCGGCGGTCGTCACGGCGGCCGCGGTCGCCGTAGGAGCGGGCGTCGCTGCGACCGCGGTGGCCACCCGTGCGCGGGGCACCCCCACGCGGACCACCGCTGCGCTGACCCTGGCGCGCCGGCGGCGCGGTGGTGCCCGACGCGTCGAGGGCCTCGGCGGTCATCGGGCGGGGGGCCGTGCGGATGTCGTGGTGCCGCACCTCGACGGCCGCGCCGCGCTGGAGGCGAACGACCGCGTCGAGGAACTTCGGCGTCGTGATGGTGACGACGGCGCCGTCCGTGCCGGCGCGGGCGGTGCGACCCGAGCGGTGCAGGTAGGCCTTGGGGTCGGACGCCGCGTCGAAGTGCACGACGAGCCCGACGCCGTCGACGTGGATGCCGCGGGCGGCGACGTCGGTGGCGACGACGACCTGCGCCGTACCGGAGGAGAAGCGGGCGAGGTTGCGCTCGCGGGCCCGCTGCGACAGGTCGCCGTGGAGGTCGACGGCGGTGACGCCGTGCTGCTCGAGCGCCGCGGCGAGCTCGATGGCGCCCTCGCGGGTGCGGGTGAAGACGATGGTGCGGCCGTTGGCCTCGACGAGCTGCACCGCGGCGTCGACCTTCTCGCGGAAGCCGCCCACGACGAGGGTGTGGTGGGTCATCGTCGTGACGGCACCGGCGTTGGGGTCGAGCTCGTGGACCTTCGGCGCGGTGAGGTGGCGCCGCACCAGCTTGTCGACGTCACCGTCGAGCGTGGCGCTCAGCAGCATGCGCTGGCTGCCGGCGGGCGTGCGGCCGACGAGCTCGTCGACGGCCGGGTAGAAGCCCAGGTCGCACAGGTGGTCGGCCTCGTCGAGCACCGTCACCTGGATGTCGTCGAAGGAGCAGTGGCCGCGCTCGACCAGGTCGCTCAGGCGGCCCGGCGTCGCGACGACGATGTCGGCGCGCTGGCGCAGCTGGCGGGTCTGGCGCTCGTAGGGCACCCCGCCGTACACCGTCGTCAGCTTCAGGCCCACGCCCGCCGCGAGCGGCTGCAGCGACCGCGCCACCTGGGTGGCGAGCTCGCGCGTCGGGACGACGATGACGGCGCGCGGGTGGTGGGGGCGGCTGCGCCCACCGGCGAGCCGCTCGAGCACGGGGATGCCGAACGCGAGGGTCTTGCCGGACCCCGTCTGTGCGCGGCCGAGCACGTCGGCGCCGGCGAGCGCGTCGGGGATGACGGCGGCCTGCACGGGCGTCGGGGTCGTGATGCCCTGCGTGGCCAGCGCGGCGACGATGTCGCGGCGCAGCGCGTCGAAGACGGTCGCCTCGGGAGCAGCCTCGGAGATGGCCGTGGGGGTGGTGGTGTTCTCGGACATGCGGGTTCTACTTCCTCGCGCGCAGCGCGATGACAGGCATGCGTCTGCGCCCGGAACCACGGGTGCGGGTCCGGGGGCCTGACGAGACGCGATCTCGATGGACCCGATCGCTGGTCTCTGCGCCGCGGGGAGCCGCACGCACCACACCGGGCACAAGGAAGAGTGACCTCGACCGACGCTGTCGGTCCGAGGAGTCACTGGCCGTCGACCAGGGTACGGCGCCGCGCGACCCCACCCGCAATCCCGGGGCCTGTCGGTTGGGTCACCCGTGGTCGCCCCCGAGCGGCGAGGTGGCACTCTTGGCCGGGTGAGCGAGGACCGCGACCCCCGACCGACCCTGATGCGCCGCCGCTGGTGGGTGACCTTCACGGTCCTGCTCGCGGGCCTGGTCGTGGTCGTGTGGTGGGTGCGGCAACCCGACGGCGACCCCGTCGAGGAGGAGTCCGGCGACGGCGGCTCCTCCACCGAGGGCGCGGCGGCCGACGGCTCCCTCGTCACGCCCGACACCTTCGACGCGGTCGGCGGAGGCGCCTGGACCCGCGACGTGTCGCCCGAGGCCGAGGCCCGGCTGGACGAGGCGTTCGGGGTGTTCGACGACCGCCCCGCCGGGGCGGAGGGCACGCCCGCGGGCGCGGTCTACGTCGTCGACGACAGCACCGACCTGGCGGACCAGCTCGTCGTCGCGATCTTCGTCAGCGACCAGATCGCCGCCGTCGACGCCCCTGAGCTCGCCGCGCAGACCGTCTCCTTCAACCTGGGGCAGGAGGTCGCCTCCTCCGAGGTCGACGGCGGTGGTGGCGTCGCCTGCGGCTACGTGCCCGTCGTGCTCGAGGACGAGAGCCGCGCGGAGCAGTGGTTCTGCGCCGCGGCGTACGGCGACGCGGTCGCCAACCTGCTCCTCCCCCTCTCCGTGGAGGGCGAGGAGGACGCGACGGCCCAGGCCACCGCCTTCCTCACCGCCGCCCGGGCCTAGCGCCCTGCGCTCAGCGCCTCAGGCCTCGCCCCCGAGCGGGAGGCGCAGCTCCGCCGGCGCGCCGTCGGCGACCCGCACGGGGACGCCCCAGTCCTGCTGGTGGAGGTGGCACGCCGCCCCCACGGGCACCTCGCCGTCGGTGTCGGCGTCGCACGACGCGGCCCGGGCCGCCACGTGCAGCACGCCCTCCCCGACCGCCGGGTCGAGCTCGAGCTCCCGCGTCAACGGGATCGCGCGTCCGTCGCCGCCGCGGAGGAGGGCGGGCGGCGTCGCCCTCACGAGGAGCTGCGTCGCCGGCCCGAACCGCTCGTCGACCTTCTGTCCCGGCGGCGGCACGAACGGGACCACCAACCGGAGCCGGGCCGCCACCTCGGTGACCGGCCGCTGCGTGCGGTGGGCGAAGCCCGCGGTGGTCACGGCCGACCCCAGGGGCACCGTGCTCAACCGGTGCGCCGTCGACTCGACGACGACGAGGGCGTCACCCGCGACGTACGCCGCGCTCGGCTCCGCGAGACCGGTGGCCAGCGTCGTCAGCTCGCCGGCCGGGCCGGCCGCGGGGTCGAAGCGGCGGACCGCGCCGTTGTAGGTGTCGCAGACGGCGACCGACCCGTCGGGCAGGGCGGTGACGCCGAGCGGGTGCTGGAGCAGCGCTGCACCGTCGTCGGCCCCGCCCGGGCCGTCGCGGAACCCGAAGTCGAACAGCCCGGTGCCGACCGCCGTGCGGACGACCGGCCCCTCCTGCTCGTCCACCTCGATCCAGCGCAGCGACGAGGTCTCGGAGTCGGCCAGCCACAGCCGTGCGCCGTCGGGGGACACCGCCAGCCCCGACGTCTGTGCGAACCACGCCGTGGACAGCGGCCCGTCGAGGAGGCCCTCGTTGGTCGTGCCCGCGGCGACCTCGACCGCGCCCGTGCGCGGGTCGAGGGTCCACAGCTGGTGGATGCCGGCCATCGCGACCCACACGCGGTCGCGCCACCAGACGACGTCCCACGGGGAGGAGAGGCGCTCGGTGCCGTCGCCCTGCATCCACTGCTCGCCGTCGCCGGCGAGCGTGGTGACCGTGCCGTCGGCGAGGCGCAGCCCGGCGAGACGGTGGCCGACCGTGTCGGCGACGACCGCGTCGTAGCCCACCGCCGCCGCGACCTCCGCCGGCAGCAGGCAGACCCCGTTGGGCTCGCGGAAGCCGCCGAAGCGGCGCAGCACGGGGCCTTCCGGAGCAGCCAGCTCGACGACCTCGTCGTGGCCCGCGTCCGCGACGAGGACCCGGCCGTCGGGCAGCGGCACCGCCGACGCCGGGAACCGCAGGTCGCCGGGGGTGACGGGCGGCGCGACGTAGGGTGAGTCGCCCGGCTGCAGCGTGCCCCGCTCGCGGTGCTCGGCCACCAGCCGGTCGAGCAGCCGGTCGATGGCGTGGGCGTGGCCCTCCCCCGCGTAGTGCGCCACCACGTAGCCCTCCGGGTCGACGAGCACCAGCGTCGGCCACGCCCGCGCCGTGTAGGCCTGCCAGGTGAGGAGCTCGGGGTCGTCGAGCACCGGGTGGTGCACCCCGTAGCGCTCCACCGCCGCCACGAGCGCGTCGGGATCCGCCTCGTGCACGAACTTGGGGCTGTGCACGCCGACGACCGTGAGGTGCTCCGCGTGGCGCTCCTCGACGGGCCGCAGCTCGTCGAGGACGTGGAGGCAGTTGACGCAGCAGAACGTCCAGAAGTCGAGCAGCACGAACCGGCCGCGCAGCTCCGCCGCGGTCAGCGCGCGGCCTCCCGTGTTGAGCCAACCCCGCCCCCGCAGCTCGGGGGCGCGGACACGGGGCACGAGGCCGTGGTCGGTCGTCATGGGGACGACGGTAGAGGGCGGCGCCGACACCCGGGGACGGCTGTCCACAGGCGGCCCGACGCCCTGGGCCGGACGTGCGCCCGCCACTACCCTGGCGGACATGCCCACCCCTCCCCCCAGCGCCGCCGAGGTCCCCTCCGACACCGACACGACGGCCCGCCTGGCGTCCTACGTCGACGTCTGGTGGGCGGCCGTCGAGGACTTCCTCGCCCTGGCGTCGACCCTCACCCCGGAGGAGTGGCGGCTCCCGACCGACCTCCCGGGCTGGACGGCGCAGGACGTGCTCGCCCACCTCGTGCACCTGGAGTCGCTCACGGTCGGCGGTGCCCACCCCGAGGTCGAGATCGGCGACGCGCCCCACGTGCGCAACGACTTGGGGCGCTTCACCGAGCAGGGCGTGGTCGCGCGACGGGCCGACGATCCCGCCGCGCTCGTGGAGGAGCTGCGGAGCACGACGCAGGGGCGGCACGCCGAGCTCCAGGCCGACCCTCCGACCGACCCGTCCGCGACGGCGCCCGGGCCCTTCGGCCTCCTCGGGTGGGACACCGAGACGTTCCTCGGCAACCGGCCCTTCGACGTGTGGATGCACGAGCAGGACCTGCGGCGTGCCGTCGGGCGGCCGGGGGGCCTCGACGGGCTCCCCGCGGCGTACTGCGCACAGCGCCTCCTCCGCTCGGTGCCCTTCGTCGTGGGCAAGCGGGTGAAGCCGGCGCCCGGCACGTCGGTGCTGGTCGAGGTCGGGGCCCTGCCTCCCGTCGGCGTCCTCGTCGGCGAGGACGGTCGCGGCCGCCCGGTCCCCGTCGAGGAGCTCGACTCCCCCACGGCCGCGCTGCGCACCGACCTGGAGGCGTTCTGCCTCGCCTCCGGCGGCCGCGGCGACGCCGACCTCGCGCGCTGGGAGCTGTCCGGCGACGAGGACCTCGCCCGCCGCGTCATCGCGAACCTGGCGGTGACGCCGTGAAGCACGAGCCCCGCACCTGGTCCCTGGCCGAGATGCCCGACCTCGCGGGCCAGACCGCGGTCGTCACCGGCCCCACGAGCGGCCTCGGCACGGCGACGGCCCGGGAGCTGGCCCGGTCCGGCGCCCGCGTCGTGCTCGCCGGGCGCAGTCCCGAGAAGCTGGAGTCCACGGCGGGCGACATCACGCGCGCGGTGCCCGGCGCCGACCTCGAGCGGCTGGTCGTCGACCTGGCCTCCCTCGCCTCGGTGCGCACCGCGGCGGCGGAGGCGGCCCGCCTCGGCCCGATCGACTTGCTCGTCAACAACGCCGGCGTCATGGCCACCCGCGCGCAGCGCACCGAGGACGGGCTCGACCTCCAGATGGCGACCAACCACTTCGGCCACTTCCTGCTGACCGGGCTGCTCTGGCCCCAGCTCGTCGCCGACGGCGGCGGGCGGGTCGTGTCCGTGTCGTCCTTCATGCACACGGTCGCGCGGCGCGCGCCCCTCGGCGACCCGCGCACCCCGCCCCGGCGGTACTCGCGCTGGGGCGTCTACGCGCAGACGAAGCTCGCCAACCTGCTCTTCACCTACGAGCTCCAGCGCCGCGCCGAGGCGGCGGGCGTGCCGGTGCGGGCGCTGGCCGCGCACCCGGGGTACGCCGCGACCCACCTCCTGTCCTACGGCCAGACCGGTCGGGGCTCGGGCGGGCTCGCCTCGATCCTCAACGGGGTGGCGTCCGCGACAGCGCAGTCCGCCGACGACGGCGCACTGCCGACGCTGATGGCGGCCACCGCCGACCTCCGGGGTGGCACCTACTGCGGCCCGAGCGGGTTCAGCCAGCTCCGTGGCCTCCCCCGCCCGGTGGGGTCGACGACGCTGGCCCGTGACCCGGAGGCGCAGCGGCGGCTGTGGGAGATCAGCGAGGAGACGGTGGGACTCCGCTGGCCCTAGAGTTGCCGGGTGGCGGATGTTCCGACGGTGGCGGCTGATGCGCAGCCCGTCGGCCAGGGCTGGTCGTTGCACGGGGCGCCGCGGGATCACCGCGTCATCACGGACCCGACCGCCGAGGACAAGGTGACCTGGTTCGTCGACGGCGAGATCGCGGCGACCTGCAAGGACGGCGGTAGCGACACCGCCGTCCTCACCCCGGAGGACCGGGGGCTGGGCGCCCTGGCGGTCCGGCGCAGCTACTTCGGCGACGCGACCCGGGTGACCTGGTACCCGCCGACGGAAGACGGGCGGCGCCTCGGACCGCGCGCCGCCGCCCACCTCGGGCGCGGTGGGATCGACCTCGTCCCGGACGCCGGTTCTCCCGCAGCCGCACGCGAGGAGGAGGCCCGGCGGCACCCGGTCCGCACCGGGGCCCGCCACGTGGTGTCCGGCGCGGCCAAGGTCGTGCTGCCGATCGCGGGCGTGTGGGTCATGCTCCGGCTCGTGGGGCTGCTCGGCCACATCCCGCTGCCGGACCTGCCGAGCGTCCCCTGGCCCGACCTGCCGAGCATCTCGTGGCCCGACCTGCCCCGCGTCCCCTGGCCCGACCTGCCGGACCTGCCGACCTGGCACGAGCCGGAGTGGGTACGACGGGCGGCCCGGGTCGCGCCGTACCTCCTCCCCGTCGTGGTCGGCCTCGCCGTGGCCTGGGCGGAGCACCGGCGCCGTCGTGCGCAGGACCGCCGGCGCGCTGCTGCGAGCGAGTCGACGGAGACCGTCGCCTGAGCCGTCAGCGCGAGCGCGGCCCGAAGGTGGGCGCGATCTTGGCGAAGGCGGACTCGCGGGCGATGCGGGTGTTGCGCGTGGCGAGCAGGACGACCTGCTCGATGCGCTCACGCGCGAACGTGTGCCGAGCGCTCGAGGTCTGCGCGCCGTCGAACAGGCGCTTCGCGGCCGCCACTGCGTCGGGCGACTTCGCCTTGATCTCGGCCACGAGCGACTCCGCCGCGGCCACCGGGTCCGCGTCGACGCCCGTGACGAGCCCGAGGTCGAGCGCCTCCTTGCCCGAGACGATCTCAGCGGTCATCGCGAGCCGCTTGGCGACGTCGAGGCCGACGAGCTCCGAGATGCTGCGCACCCCGCTCATGTCGGGGATGAGGCCCCACTTGCCCTCGAGCACCGACCAGCGGGCGTCCGGCGTCGTGAACCGGAAGTCGGCCGCGAGCGCGATCTGCAGCCCGCCGCCGTAGCAGTGGCCGTGGACGGCCGCGATCACCGGCACCGGCAACCGCCGCCACGCCCAGCACGCCTCCTGGAAGGTGTTGGTGCCCCGGAACGGCGAGGGCACGAGGGCCCGCGCGACCCGGCCGGGCTTCTTCAGCACGGTGCCGAAGTCGAGCCCGGCGCAGAACGAGTCGCCCGCCCCGCTGAGGATCACCGCGCGGAGGCTGCGGTCGTGCCGCAGCCACCGCGCGACGCGGATCAGGTCCTCGAGGGTGTCGAGGGTGAGCGCGTTGAGCTTGTCGGGCCGGTCGAGCACGACGCGCGCGATGCCGTCCTCGACGGTGCAGGAGACGTACGTGGTGGCGGGCGACGCAGACATGGGCGCCATGCTACTCGCAGGTAACCGTTGCGTCAGCCCTCACGACCAGCCCCCTCACGACCAGGTGAGCGTGCCGTCGTCGAGGTCCGAGCGGCGCAGCGCCCGGATGTCGTAGAGGTAGTTCTGCACGACCTTCCACGGCGCCTCGGCGCCCTGCTTGGGGAGCTGGTCGACGGAGCGCTGCACGTAGCCCGCCTCGAGGCCCAGCAGGGGCGCCTCGGCGACGGTCGGGTCGCGCTCGACCTCCACCTTCCGCAGGCCCGTGGCCCGCATCCGCCCGAGCAGCCGCGAGACGTAGTCGGCGACCAGGTCGGCCTTCAGCGTCCACGAGGCGTTGGTGTAGCCGATGGTGTAGGCGAAGTTGGGCACGCCGGTGAGCATCAGCCCGCGGTAGCTCATCGTCTCGGGCAGCTTCACCTCGGCACCGTCGACCGTGAACGACAGGCCGCCGAAGGCGAGCAGGTTGAGCCCGGTCGCGGTCACGACCACGTCGGCCTCGATCTCCTCGCCGCTCTCCAGCCGGATCCCGGTGGGCGTGAACGTGGCGATCCGGCCCGTCGCGATCGACGCCTCGCCCGAGCGCAGCACCCGGTAGAGGTCGCCGTCCGGAACCACGCAGAACCGCTGGTCCCACGGGTCGTACGGCGGGTTGAAGTGCGTGTCGACGTCGAGGTCCGGCACCTGGCGCCTCGTCCACGCGCGCACCCCGCGCTTCACGACGGACGGGAACGTCTGGCTGGCGTTGAAGAAGACCATCTGCTGCAGGACGTTGCGCCACCGCGTCAGCTGGTAGGCCGTCATCTCGGGCAGCACCTTGCGCGCCAGCAGCGACAGCTGGTCGCGCGCGGGGATGGAGATGACGTAGGTCGGCGTGCGCTGCAGCATCGTCACGTGCTCGGCCGCGCCGGCCATCGAGGGCACGAGGGTGATCGCCGTGGCCCCGGAGCCGATGACGACGACCTTCTTGCCGCGGTAGTCGAGGTCCTCGGGCCACGCCTGCGGGTGGACGAGCTCGCCCTCGAACAGCTCCTCGCCCGGGAACACGGGCCGGTAGCCGGCGTCGTAGTCGTAGTAGCCCGCGCAGCAGTAGAGGAACCCGGCGGAGTACGTCGCGGTCTCGCCGTCGACGACCACCTCGACCGTCCAGCGGGAGGTCGCAGAGTCCCACGCGGCCCCGACCACCTTGTGGCCGAACCTGATCCGGTCGACCAGGTCGTGCTCGGCGGCCGTCTCCTCGACGTACTCCCGGATGGAGGCACCGTCGGCCAGCGCCTTCTCCCCGAGCCAGGGCTTGAAGCGGTAGCCGAGCGTGTACATGTCCGAGTCGGAGCGCACGCCGGGGTAGCGGAACAGGTCCCACGTGCCGCCGATGGCCTCGCGGGCCTCGAGGACCAGCAGCTCGAGGTCGGGGTGGTCACGGGTCAGCCGGGCCGCGGCACCGATGCCGGAGAGGCCGGCCCCGATGACGAGGACGTCGACGTGCTCACGCGGGGAGGGGCTGGAGGGAGCCGGGGTCTGCGCCATGCCGCGCATCATGACCCGGACCGGGCCCTGTTGTCACGCGTTCAATAGCGTGGATCGGGCCCGGTCCGGGTCACGGGGGTCACTCGTTGGTGCCGGGGATCAGCTGCAGACGGATGTTGCCGGTCGCCTGCGGGTCCTCGTCGTACTCCGTCACGACGACCGAGTAGTCGTCGCCCTGGCGCACCTGGACGAGGCAGGTCTCGTCGCCGAAGGAGCTGTCGCGGTTGCAGATCTCGTTGCCGTGCTTGTCGAAGACCTGGAGGCGGAAGTCGACCGCCGGGTCCGCGATGTTCTCGAGGAAGACGGTGAGCGAGCCGCTCGTCGTGGCGACGAACGGGGCGTTGCCGCCACCCGCCGGCATCGTCGTCTCGAGCGTCGTGCCGCCCTCGCCCCAGACGCCGGCACCCTCCGGCGCCTGCGCCGGGGTGAGCCGGGACCGGTCGGCGACGGCGAGCACCGTGCCCTCGAGGTCGCAGATGGCGTCGCTCGTGCAGCTCGAGATGTACATGCCCTCGGGGAGCACGAAGGCACCCGAGAGGTCCTCGTAGATCGCCGCGCCCATGGGCGAACCCGCCGGCAGCGGCACCGCGTCGCCCAGCTCCAGCATCTCGGCGTCGACGACGTCGACGAACACCTCGACGGTGTCGGAGCCGGCGAAGACGTTGAACTCGACCTCCTGCTCGCCCGAGCGCTCCGGGACGAAGGCCGCGAAGCCCTCCTCGCCGTACCAGCCCTGGGCCGAGGTCACCTGCATCGCGGCGTCCTCGGGGAACGGGATGCCCATGTCGTCGGAGCTGGAGAGCAGCACGATCTGGGACTCGTCCGCCTCGACCGTCAGCACGGCGGTGTCGTCGTCGACCGGGATCTCGTTGACCTCGCCGAGCGTGATGCCGGACGGGTCGGGCCCGTCGGTGCCGTCGGTGCTGCTGGTCTCGTCCGGGTCGGCCGTGTCGCGGTCGTCGTCGTCCTTGCCGTTGAAGACCGTCAGCACGAGCGTCGTGACGATGACCCCGATGACGAGCACGCCCACGACACCCCAGATGGCGATCCACTTGCCGCGGCCGCCGCCACCCCGGCCGGGCCCGGGCTGACCGACCTCGCCGTAGCCCCCGCCGTAGCCACCGCCGTAGCCACCGCCGTAGCCACCGCCGTAGCCGCCCGACTGGCCGTAGCCCGCGTCGTACCCGCCGGGCTGGCCGTAGCCCGCGTCGTACCCGCCGGGCTGGCCGTAGCCGCCCTGCGGGCCCGAGGGCGCGCCGTACGACGACGACGGCGGCAGCCCGCCGCTCACGCTCGTCGGGGCGTCGCCCGCATCAGCGGGAGCGGACGGGGAGGACGGGGAGGACGGGGAGGAACCGCCGCTGACGTGGGTCGCGTCGGCCGGGGTGCCGCACGTGTCGCAGAACGCGGCGTCGTGGGGCATCTGGTGGCCGCAGACGGCACAGGTGCTCATGGCGGGGCGGTCTACCCCGCTACCCGTGGCCTTAATCAGGCGACGCGCTCGACGTCCGCCTTCTTCTGGGCGCGGAGCCGACGGGCCTGCTGCTCGAGCCGCAGCTGGGCCACGCGGCGCACCTTGCGGTCGCCCGTCGTCATCGCCCAGAGCATCTTGAGCTGGCTCGGCAGGTTGTCCTTCGTCGTGGTCTCCAGCCAGCCGTTGGGCAGCGAGAGGCGGACGACCTTGTGCCACGCCGAGTAGACCTGCGCGGGCAGCGACGCGGAGTGGTAGTTGAGGTCGTACTTCTCGAACAGCGCCTGCACCTTGGGCGCCACCTCGGCGTACCGGTTCGACGGCAGGTCGGGGAAGAGGTGGTGCTCGATCTGGTGCGAGAGGTTGCCGGTCATGAAGTGCATGGCCTTCGAGCCGGAGATGTTGGCGGAGCCGAGCATCTGGCGCAGGTACCACTCGCCACGCGTCTCCCGCTCCGGGATCGCGGCCTTCTCGTAGGTCTCGACGCCCTCGGGGAAGTGGCCGCACATGATCACGGAGTGGCTCCACACGTTGCGGACCAGGTTGGCCGTGAAGTTGGCGGCCAGGGTCGGCAGGAACGAGCCGGTCGGCAGCGACAGCAGCGGGTGGACGACGTAGTCCTTCGTCATCTGCTTGCGGATCTTGCCGAGGGTGGCACGGGCGGCCTTCGTGAAGGACTCCGGGCGGCGGTCCTTGGGCGTCTTCAGGTTCTTGCCGAGCTCGAGGTCGTAGGCCGCGATCCCGTACTCGAAGAAGCACGCGTTGATGAAGTTCCACACGGGCTGCGCGAGGTACATCGGCACCCAGCGTTGGTCCTCGTCGACGCGCATGATGCCGTAGCCGAGGTCGTTGTCCTTGCCGACGATGTTCGTGTAGGTGTGGTGCACCTCGTTGTGGCTGTGCTTCCAGCCCTCCGCCGTCGAGGCGTTGTCCCACTCCCACGTGGTGGAGTGGATCTTCGGGTCACGCATCCAGTCCCACTGGCCGTGCATGACGTTGTGGCCGATCTCCATGTTCTCGATGATCTTGGCGATCGAGAGGCCGATGGTGCCGGCGACGAACGCCGGCGGGAACGCGCTGGCGAGCAGCACGGCGCGGGAGCCCAGCTCCAGCTTGCGCTGGGCGTCGATGACCTTGCGGATGTACGCCGCGTCGCGCTCCCCGCGGGTGTCGAGCACCTCCTGGCGGATCGCGTCCAGCTCGATGCCCAGCTGCTCGATGTCCTCGGGCGTGAGGTGGGCGACGGGGTTCTCGTCCTTCTTGGTGACGACGGTCATGTCGACTCTCCCTTTCGCTTGCGTGGCTCGGCGACGATCAGACGTCGAGGTGGCACGGGCCGGCGGCGGCCGTGATGCAGGTCTGGATGCGGATGCCCTCCGGCCCGGTCTCCCCGGGCACGGCGGTGGTGAGGGCCCCGTTGCGCAGGTCGCGCACCGAGCCCTCCGTGAGCGGGACGACGCAGCCGAAGCAGACGCCCATGCGGCAGCCGCTCGGCATGAGGACGCCGGCGGACTCGCCCGCGTCGAGGAGCGTGGTGGCGCCGTCGGTCTCGATGCTCGCGCCCCCGGCGAAGGTGACTTCGCCGCCCTCGCCGACGACGAGCGTCGCGGGCCGGAACTGCTCGGTGTAGAGCACGAGGTCGCGCGCCGCGTGGTGGGTCTCGAGCGCGTCGAGGAGGCCACCCGGACCGCAGGCGTACGTCGCACGCTCGCCCAGGTCGGGCACCAGGTCGCCGAGCGTGTCGACGTCGAGGAGGCCGTGCACGTCGTCGTACCGCGCCACGAGGTGGATCGCGCCGGCGGCGTCGAGGGCCTCGAGGTCGCGGATGAAGATCGAGTCGGGGCGGCTCGGCGCGACGTGGACGACCGTGATGTCGAGGTGGGCGCTGCGGGCGGGCCGCACGACGCCGCTGTCGGTCACGGGGAACAGGTTGCGCAGCATCCCGACGACGGGGGTGACGCCGGAGCCGGCGGTCACGAAGAGCAGCTTGGCGGTGGCGGGGCCGTCGGTGACCTCGGGGGCCAGCACGAACTCGCCGGTCGCCTGCTCGAGGTGGACGAGGGTGCCGACCTGCACGCGGTGCACGAGGTGGTGGGAGACGACGCCGTCGGGCACGGCCTTCACCGTGATCGAGATGTTGCCGTCGGGGCGCGGGCCGTGGGTGAGCGAGTAGGCGCGCCACTGGCGGACGCCGTCGACGTCGATGCCGACCCGCACGTACTGGCCCGGCACGTGCCCGGCCCAGTCGCGGCCGGGGCGGATGACGATGGTGGCGGCGTCGGCCGTCTCGGGCGTGACGGCGACGACCCTGCCCCGCAGCTCGGCGCCCGCACGGAGCGGGTTGAAGAGGTCCAGGTAGTCGGCCGGCACGAGCGGGGTGACCGCCGCGTTCGCGATCCGCTCGAGGCGCGCACGGAGCGTCGTGGAGCCTGCGCGCCGACGGGTCGTCGACGTCAGCAGGGGCACAGAGGAGCTCATGCGTCCATCGTGGGGGCACGGGCGCTCGATGTCGTCACGCTCCGCAGGTGAAGTTGCGGCATAATGTTGTTCGCTCAGAACAAACCGGAGGTGGTCCATGGATCCCACAGACGACGCAGTCACTCTCTCGGAGGGAGCCGTGACCGCGCTGCGCGGCGCGCTCCCCGACGTCGCCGACCGCACCGTCGACGCCATCATCACCGAGGTCCCCAGCTACGAGAACGCCCTGTCCGGGCCGATGGGCGCCACCATCCGCCAGGCCGTGCAGCTCGCCCTCGGCGGGTTCGTCGCCCTCGTCTCCGGCACCTCCGCCGCCGCCGGCCGACGCCGCGACCCCCGACGACCGGCGACGGCGTCGACGCGCGGGGCCTACGACCTGGGCCGGGGCGAGGCGCGCAGCGGGCGGTCGATGGAGGCGCTGCTCGCGGCGTACCGCATCGGGGCCCGCGTCTCCTGGCGCGAGCTGTCCCGCGTCGCCGTCGACCACGGCGTCGGCGCCCGGATGCTGGCCGAGTTCGCGGAGCTCGTCTTCGCCTTCATCGACGAGCTCTCCGCCGCCAGCGCGGCCGGGCACGCCGACGAGCTGGCCGCGAGCGGCCGCGTGCGGCGCCGCCGCCTGGAGCGGATCGCGGCCCTGCTGCTCGAGCGCGCTCCCGCGGACGCGGTGCACGCGGTCGTCGCCTCGACCGACTGGGAGCCGCCGGAGACGCTCACCGCGCTCGTCGTGCGCAGCGACCAGGTCCGCGCCGTGCTCACGACGGTGGACCCCACCACCCTGCAGCCCGCCGACGAGCTCCCCGCCCTCGCCGACGGCGAGCGCGCGCTCCTGCTCGTGCCCGACGTGCGGCGCGCGGTGCTGCTCGAGCAGCTCGGCCGGTACGACGCGGTCGTCGGCCCGACGGTGCCGTGGCTCGACGTGCGCACGTCGTACGACCGGGTCGAGCGCGCCCTCGGTCTCCACGGGCCCGACGGGCTGGACCGCTCGGACGGGCTCCTCGACACCGACGACGTGCTCGTCGACCTCGTCGTCCACGCCGATCCCGCCGCCCGCGCCGCCCTGCGCGCCCGGGCTCTCGCGCCGCTCGCAAGCGTGCGCGCCGACACCGCGGCCCGCCTCGAGGAGACGCTCCGCGCGTGGCTGCTCCACCAGGGCCGCCGCGAGGAGGTGGCCGCGGCGCTGTTCGTGCACCCCCAGACCGTGCGCTACCGCATGGGACGCGTGCGCGAGCTGTGGGGCGACACGCTCGGCGACCCCGACGTCGTGCGCGAGCTGGTGGTGGCGTTGGCGTGAACGGGCTCCGGCGGCGCGGCCTCAGCGCGATCGTCGAGCAAAGGTGCTGATAGCGCGGGTAAGACTCGACCCGGGCTGTCCCAGCCGCACAGTTCCGGGACTCGGGCCTGGCGGTCGTCGACGCGTCGAGCGCGGTCGGCCACCGTCGAGGTTCAGCCCGTGGCTGAGCTCTCGAGCTCGTCGACGAGGTTCTGGAAGCTGCCGGGGCTCGTCGTAGCCGTCGCCTCGTTGCCGGCCAGCTCGGCAGCGTGGATGGTCCAGTACGAGACGTCCTCGTCCTGCGCCCGAAGGGAGACCGTGCAGCCGTTCGTCGTCTCGACGAGGGAGCCCTGGACGGTGAAGCTCGCCAGCGGGGCACCGGCAGGGCGCCCCGCCTCGTAGTCCGCGACCTCGAACGGCGAGCCGTACTGCTCCTCCTCGTCTTCAGGGACCGCGTTGCCGATCGCGATGATGCGGGTCCCCGTGGGGACGGCACGCTCCAGCTCGCCGAGCGTCGGGACACTTCCCACTGCGGCGCCGTCGGGGCCGACCGGATCCGACCCGAGGCTGACGGCGACGTACGCGACGTCGCGCTGGGAGGGATCAGCGATCCTGGCAGCGAGGTCGACCTGGACGGTGACGGTGGCGTAGCGCGTGACCATGTCACCGGTGTTGACGGAGCGGCCCTCGGACCAGCCGGTCACACGTCCTGCCACCGCGACATCGTGCTGCTCGACTGCGGCTGACAGGTTCGGCAACACGTTGTAGTCGTAGTAGCCACTCCCGCGAACCACCTCGGCTCGACTCCACCACCGCAATCGCCCGCCACCAGACGCGAGCTCTCGGAACTCGCGGCGTTGGTCGACGTTGCCTCCGAACCACACCCGGCCTGCGCGAACAGGACGACGGACAGCGCGGGGGCAAGCACGTTCTTCTTCTTCACTGTCCTCGCTCCTCAGCTGCGTCACGTGTGCTGCCGAGGAGACGCGGTGGGGCACCAGTCGGTTCCACCCACACTTCGTCTTCTCGAGCTCGTCGATCGCGGCCGACAGACACGCACCGACGACCCCCAGCACGGATACTGGTCCCCATGACCTCGCTCCCCCGCCGTGTCGTCGCCGGCCTCGCGTTCGCCCTCGTCCTCACCGGGTGCAGCGGCAACGACTCCGACGGCCCGAGCGTCGCGACGGCGGAGCCCTCGTCCGAGGCCCCCGGAGCGGACGGCCCCGAGGTGCGCACGGACGACTCCGACGACTTCGCGGACCAGTCCTACGTCGCGATGGGCGACTCCTACACCGCCGCCCCCGGCGTGGAGCCGGCCGACGACGCCTCGGGCCTGTGCGGGCGCTCCGAGGTGAACTACCCCCACCTGGTGCAGGGCGCGTTCGGCGGCTCCGAGCTCACGGACGTGTCGTGCTCGGGCGCGACCACGGCGGACCTCCTCGCGCCGCAGGCCCTGGCGACGGGCGACGTGCCCGCCCAGATCGACGCCGTCACCGCGGACACCGACATCGTCACGATCAGCACGGGCGGCAACGACTTCGGCGCCTTCGCGCTGCTGGCGGGCGACTGCGTGCAGACGGGTTGCGAGGACATCGACATCGCCGCGGTGCAGGAGGGCCTCGCCCAGCTGTCGACCAACCTGGCCGGCGCCATCGCGCAGGTGCAGGAGCGGGCGCCGGAGGCGCGGGTGCTCGTCATCGGCTACCCGCAGGTCGTGCCCGCCGGCACCGAGGGCTGCGACGACGTGCCGCTCGACGCGCAGACCCTCGGCCTGGCCCGGCTCCTCAACCAGGAGCTCGCCAACGCGCAGGAGCGCGCCGCCGAGACCGCCGGGGTCGAGTTCGTCGACCTCTTCGCGGCCACGCAGGGCCACGCGCTCTGCTCCGACGAGCCGTGGATCAACGGCGGCGACACCGACGGTGCCGTCCCCTACCACCCGCTCGAGTCCGGCCAGCGCGCCGCCGCGGCGGCGATCGTGGAGCTCCTGGACAGCTGAGCCCCGGCCCACCGGGGCCAGGGGGTCAGCCCAGCTCGATCCCCGCGCCGTACACGGCCTCACCGGCGACGTACGTCGCGGCCACCGGCATCTCCCGCAGCCACGCGCCCTGCTCGGCGGTGGAGCCGAACGCGGCGTACGGGTCCGCGTCGAGCAGCACGAGGTCACCCGGGTGGCCAGGGGCGACGGTGCCCCAGCCATCGGTGGACGCGGCCAGCGCCTCGGCCACGGTGAGCGCCTGCTCGCCGTGCCACGGCTCGCGCTCGTCGGCGCTGCGGTGCACGGCCGCGGCCATCGCGAGCCACGGGTCGAGCGGGGAGACGGGCGCGTCGGAGCCGAGCACGAGCTCGACGCCGTCGTCGAGCATCCAGCGGAACGCGAAGCAGCGGCTCGCGCGCTCCTGCCAGATCTTCTCCGTGAGGTCGCGGTCGTCGAGCAGGTGCGCGGGCTGCACGCTGGCGCGGATGCCCAGCTCGGCCATGCGCCGCGAGTCGGCCCGGCCGACCATCTGGGCGTGCTCGATGGAGCCCCGCGCCCCCGTCGTCGCGTACGCCGCGAGCGCGGCCGCCACCGCCGCGTCGCCGATCGCGTGGGTCGCCACCTCGAGGCCCGCGGCGTGCGCACGCTCGAGGAGGGACCGCAGCTCCGCGCCGGACAGGTTGGGCTGACCGGCGGGGTACTCCAGCCGGTGGGCGTCGGCGTAGGGCTCGCAGCACCACGCCGTCCGGGTGTTGAGCGACCCGTCGGAGATGATCTTGAGCGGCCCCATCTGCAGGCGGTCGTCGTGCGGGCCCGTCACGTCGGCGACGCCCGGCAGCACGTCCCCCGTGCGCAGGCCGAGGGAGAGCACCTGGTCGAGCCCCTCGGCGTACGTCGACATCCGCACCCGCAGCCGGTCGCACCCCTGCTCCCAGCGGTGCAGCCAGTCGGCGGCGCCGCCGGAGAACTCAAGGTCGACGAGACCGACGACGCCGAGCGAGGCGGCGGTGTCGAGGGCGCGCCGGTATGCCGCGGGCGACGTGCCGTCGTCGCCGACGAGGGTGGAGAGGCGGGCGTACGCCGCGAACCACTCCGCCTCGCGCACCACCGAGTCCCGCACGGGCATGGCGAGGTGGAGCAGCGCCGTCGTGTTGAGCCAGGCGTGGTGGCCGTCGCCGGAGATGAGGACGACGGGGGTGTCGCCCGAGACGGCGTCGAGCTCGCTGACCGTGACGTCACGCTCCCAGCCGCCGGAGCGGTGTCCCCAGCCGATGACCGGATGCCCGGGCTGCTCGGCGAGCCGCTCGGCGACCATCCTGGTCGCGTCCTCGGGCGAGCGGGCGCCGGCGAGGTCGAGGCGCTGGGACGCGAGCGTCCACTGGCCGAGGTGCACGTGCTGGTCCCAGAGGCCCGGGATGAGCCAGCGCCCCTCGGCGTCGACGACCTCGGCCGCGGTCGCACCGGGGTGGACGGGCAGGTCGGGGCCGACCGCGGTGACGCGACCGTCCGTCACCACCACGTCGACGGGACGGGGCGAGGGCCCGGCGGTGACACCGGGCCCGACGGGCACCAGGCGGGCCTGGCGGATGAGCAGCGTGGACACGGGGCGCAACGGTAGCGAGCGTTGGTGACGCGCAGCGCTTTCCGGCCGGGCAGACTGGTCACATGTCGTCGCCGCTGCCCCCGCCGCCCCCTCGGTCCAGCAGCCGGTCCAGCAGTCGGTCCCGCAGCCGGTCGCAGGGACGCGGGACGGTCGTCATCGCCTTCGTCGTCGCGTTCGTGCTGGCCTCGGTGACGTCGCTGGCGGTGATCCTCGTGGTCGACCAGGTGCGGGACCGCCAGGCGGACGACCGCAGCGAGGACCGGTCCGACTCCCCGTCCGACGGCTCCGCCGACGATCCCGAGGACCCCGCCGACCGCGGGGGCGAGCCCGTCGACGTACCGGAGCTCGCGGCGCCCACGGAGCCGGCGCTCGCGGCGGCAGTGAGCGAGCCGCGTGAGGACTCGGTCTACCCGGAGGTCGGCGACCCCGGGGTGGACGCGCTGCACTACGCGATCGACTTCTCGTGGTTCCCCGACGACGACGAGTTCACGGCGACGACGGCGGTGACCTTCCGCGCGACGACCACGGCGGAGCGGTTCCAGCTCGACCTGGCGGAGCACCTCGACGTCGCGTCCGTCTCCGTGGACGGCGAGCCGACCGACGCCTTCGAGCACGACGGCAAGGACCTCGTGGTGGACGTCCCGGTGACCGCCGACGAGCGGTACGTCGTGGAGGTCGCCTACGGCGGCCCGCCCCAGCCGGTCGACGCGCCGACCACGCGGTCCGACTTCGAGGGCGTGGGCCTGCAGCGCTCCGACTCGTCCGGCTACGACGGCTGGCTGTGGACGATGCAGGAGCCGTACGGCGCGTTCACCTGGTATCCCGTCAACGACCAGCCCGCCGACAAGGCGATCTACGACATCACCGTGCACACGGCGCCCGACTGGCAGGGCGTCGCGAACGGCGTGCTGACCTTCTCCGAGGCGAACGACGTCGAGTCAGTCAACCGGTTCCACGCGGACGCCCCCATGTCGTCGTACCTGTCGACGATCGCCGTCGGCGACTACGAGCTGACGGAGGACGAGAGCGACTCGGGCGTCCCGCTGGCCTACTGGACCCCGTCCGGCGACGAGAGCATCCTCGCGGCGATCGAGGAGACGAAGGACGCGCTCGCCTGGGTGGAGGAGAAGCTCGGGCCCTACCCGTTCGACAGCCTCGGCTCCGTCGTCGTCGACTCCGAGAGCGCCATGGAGACCCAGACGATGATCACCTACGGCAACACCGGCTACACCCTGTCGCCCGAGGTGATCGTGCACGAGATCGTCCACCAGTGGTACGGCGACAAGGTGTCCCCCAACGACTGGCGCGACGTCTGGATGAACGAGGGCATGGCCATGTACCTCCAGATGCTCTACGAGGCGGAGGACCTCGAGGTCGACCCCGACGAGTACGTCGCGATCTACGGCGCCGAGGACCAGTCCTACCGCGACGAGGCCGGTCCGCCGGCCGACTGGGACCCGGACCAGTTCGGCCAGTCGAACATCTACGTGCCGCCGGGCGTCATGTGGCACGAGCTGCGCACGCGGCTCGGCGACGAGGTCTTCTGGGAGATGACCCGGGCGTGGCCGTACGCCGCGGGCGACGCCTTCGTCTCCACGGGGCGCGAGGAGTACTGGGCCTGGCTGTCCGAGCAGGCCGGCGGCGACCTGACGCCGTTCCTCACGGAGTGGCTGCTGGGCGAGACCGAGCCGGCCACGACGTTCTGACGGGCAGGCCCACCCGTGCGGGTTGGAGCGCGGGGGTAGCAAAGGGGGCATGACGGACACCTCCGGCGCGGCCGGCTCGAACGGTTCGACCCCTCCGCCCAGCGTGATCGTGCTCTTCGGAGCCACCGGTGACCTGGCCAAGCGCAAGCTCTTCCCCGCGTTCCTCCGCCTCGCCGCGTCGGAGTGGCTGCCGGAGTCCTACGCGATCATCGGCTCGGGCCGGCACTCGCCCGGCACCGACGACGAGTTCCGCGACCAGGTGCGCGAGGCGCTGCAGGAGAAGGCGGACGACGACGAGCGCGACGCCGTCGACGGGCTGGTGGAACGTCTCAGCTTCCAGACGGCGTCGGCGGACGACGGGTCCGACCTGGCCGCCGCGATCGGCGAGGCCGAGAAGAAGGTCGCCGAGGAGGCGGGCGCCGACGTCGCCGACGTGCGGCGGCTCGTCTACCTGTCGGTGCCGCCGTCGGCGATGACGGACATGATCGGCATGCTCGACCGGGAGGGCATCACCGAGCGCGCCCGGCTCGTCGTGGAGAAGCCGTTCGGCCTCGACCTCGCCTCGGCGGAGGAGCTCGACGGCGTGCTGCTCGACGCGGTCGACGAGGAGCAGGTCTTCCGCATCGACCACTTCCTCGGCAAGGAGGCGGTGCAGAACATCCTGGCGCTCCGCTTCGCCAACGGGCTCTTCGAGCCGGCGTGGGACCGCCGCTCCATCGCGTCGGTGCAGATCGACGTGCCCGAGGAGCTGACCATCGAGGGCCGGGCGGGCTTCTACGAGTCCACCGGGTGCCTGCGGGACATGATCTCGACGCACCTCTGCCAGCTGCTCGGGTTCGTCGCGATGGAGGACCCCGGGGCGTTCGAGGCGCAGGCGGTCCGGGACACCAAGGCGGCGCTGTTCCGCGACGTACGGCCGCTGGACCCGACCCGTGTGGTGTTCGGGCAGTACGAGGGCTACCGCGACGAGGAGGACGTCGACGACGAGTCGACGGTCGAGACCTTCGTGGCGGCCGAGGTGTTCGTCGACAACGACCGGTGGCGCGACGTGCCGTTCCTGCTGCGCACGGGCAAGGCGCTGGCGGAGGGGCGACGGACGATCACGCTGCGGTTCCGCGATCCCGAGTCCGACATGTTCGAGGAGCCGTCGTGCGGCAACGAGCTCGTGCTCGAGCTGACCGACGAGCCCCAGATCACCGTCGACGTGCGGACGAAGAAGCCCGGTCGGGCCTTCGACATCACGATGGCGACCATGCAGGTGCAGGTGCACGGCACGGAGGAGTCGTTCCCCCTGGAGGCCTACGAGCGCCTGCTGCTCGACGTGCTCCACGGCGACCAGACCCTCTTCACGCGCTCCGACGAGGTCGAGCGGCTGTGGGAGGTCTGCCAGCCGGTGCTGGACGACCGGCCCGAGGTGCACTCCTACGAGCAGGGCTCGTGGGGCCCGCAGGCCGCGCTCGACCTCGCCCCGGGCGGGTGGCGGCTCGGTGGTTGAGTCCCGCACGGCCGGTGACGCCCCCGACATCGCCGCGCACGGCATCATCGGGGACCTCCGCTCGGCGGCCCTCGTCTCCACCGACGGGACCATCGACTGGTTCTGCCCCGAGCGCTTCGACCGGCCGAGCGTGTTCGCCTCGATCCTCGACGAGGAGCGCGGCGGCGCCTGGCGGCTCGCGCCCACGGGCGAGGTGACGCGCACGCAGCAGTACTACCTGCCCGACACCGCCGTGCTCGTCACCCGCTTCCTCACGCCCGACGGCGTGATCGAGGTGCAGGACTTCATGCCGGTGCTGCAGGCCCACGACCCCGACCACCAGCAGCGGCTGGTGCGGCGGGTCGCCGCGGTGCGCGGGCGGGTGCCGATCGCCACCGCGGTCGAGGTGCGGCACGACTACGGCGCCAGCGCCGCCGAGCCGGTCGCGGTCGAGGCGGGGGTCCACATCCCCGACGGGCACGTCGACCTCATGCTCACCTCGACGCATCCCCTGACCATCGACGAGGGGGTCGTGCGCGGCGAGGTGACGCTCGAGGACGGCGAGGTCGCCCTCTTCGTGCTCGAGGTCGTGCCCAAGGGCGAGGACCCGGAGCCCTGCGCCGTCGACGACACCGAGCGGCTGCTCGACCTGACGTCGGCCTACTGGCGCGGCTGGCTCGCCACGTCGTCGTACGCCGGCCGCTGGCGCAGCACCATCGAGCGCTCGGCGATCACGCTCAAGCTGATGTGCCACGAGCCCACGGGCGGGGTCATCGCGTCGCCGACCACCAGCCTGCCCGAGGAGATCGGCGGCGGTCGCAACTGGGACTACCGCTACGTGTGGGTGCGCGACGCCGCGTTCACCCTCTACGGGCTGCTGCGGCTCGGGTTCACCGACGAGGCGGGCGCGTTCACGGCCTGGTTGTCGAAGCGCATCGGGGAGGCGGACGCCGACCACCCGACGTACGAGAAGCTGGGACCGCTGCGGGTGCTCTACGACCTCGACGGCAAGGTGCCCACCGAGGAGCACGAGCTCGACCACCTCATCGGGCACCGCGGCTCCCGGCCCGTGCGGGTCGGCAACGCGGCGGTCGAGCAGCTGCAGCTGGACATCTACGGCGAGCTGATCGACTCGATCTACCTCTTCGACAAGTACGGCAGCGGCATCAGCCACGACGGCTGGACCGACCTCGTCACCGTGCTCGACTGGATCATCGGGAACTGGGAGCGTGACGACCACGGCATGTGGGAGATCCGCGAGGACCCGCGGCCGCACACCAGCTCGCGCCTCATGTGCTGGGTCGCGGTGGAGCGGATGATCCGCGTCGCCCGCAAGCGCGGCCTGCCCGGCGACATCGCCGCCTGGGGGAAGGTGCGCGACGAGATCTACGAGCGGATCATGAGCGCCTCGTGGAACGACGAGCTGCAGTCGTTCACCCAGACCGAGGGCGGCGACGTGCTCGACGCGGGGCTGCTGCTCATGCCGCTCGTGAAGTTCACGGCCCCCGGGGACCCGCGCTTCCTCTCGACCCTCGCGGCCGTCGAGGAGCACCTCGTCACCGACTCGCTCGTGTTCCGCTACGACCCCGGCGCCGACGGCTCTTCCGACGGGCTCGACGGCGCGGAGGGCACGTTCTCCATGTGCTCGTTCTGGTACGTCGAGGCGCTCACCCGCGCGGGCCGGCACGACGAGGCGCGGCTGGCGTTCGAGAAGATGCTGACCTACGGGAACCACCTCGGGCTGTACGCCGAGCAGGTCGGGCTGACCGGCGAGCAGCTGGGCAACTTCCCCCAGGCCTTCACGCACCTGTCGTTGATCTCGGCCGCGACGAACCTGGACCGGGCGCTCGGCTAGGTCCTGGCTCCCGGTCAGCCACGGAGGCACAGGTAGGCCATCCCGAGGACGCCGCGGTAGCCCTCCTCGTACGCCGCCCGCTGCTGCTCGTGGCGTCGGCGGACGTCGGGGGCGGCGGGGTGGTCGTCGCCGTGCGTCTCCATCCAGCGGGCGAAGCGGGCGCGGAAGCCCGCCTCGAAGGTGTCCCACTCGTCGAGGTCCGCCGGGTCGGCGTGGACGACCTCAAAGCCCACTCGTCCGGTGAGCTCCACCAGGGCCTCGAGGGTCACGAACTCGTCGTCCCTCCCCGACAGCGGTGCCGTCGCCGCGGGATGGGGCGGGGCCGACCAGACGGCCTCGCCGTAGACCAGGCGCCCGCCGGGGCGGACCAGGCCGCGCAGGGCCCGCAGTGCCGCGGCGTAGTCGAGCGGCTGGCCGTCCTCCACCGGTGGCCCCCAGATCTGGCTGGCGCCGATGCAGATGACGGCGTCGGCCGGCTCGAGCTGGGCGTCGCGGCCGGGCGTCGCCTCGAAGGTCGCCCTCGTCGCCAGGCCGCGGACGCGTGCCTGCTCCGGGGCCCGGGCGATCGACGGCGCCGCACTGTCGACCCCGCGGCCGTGCGCCTGCGGTGCGGCGGCCAGCACCCGGAGGAGGAGCTCACCCCAGCCACACCCCAGGTCGAGCACGTCGGCGGGTGCGGGCTCGGACAGGAACCCGACCAGCCCCGCGGGGCGCTCCTCGGACAGCGGGGTGAGCCAGGTGAGCGACTCGTGGAGGGGCGGCAGCACGGGCTCAGGGTTCGCCGTCATCTGGCCATCCTCCCGGCTGTGCGCGACGGTCGGCGAGGGCGAGGTGGAGGCGGGCTTCCATCTCGGAGCAGGGGTGGGTGCCGGTCGGGTCGACGGTGAAGCCGAGACCGTTCGGGGTGAGCCAGACGTAGTGGCCGGGGGCTCGTTGGCGGGCTTGGTAGCCGGCGTGGGTCTTCCAGCGGTGGTGGCGGCGTTGCAGGAGGCCGGAGTTGTGGGTGCCGGTCTGGGCTGGTTGTTGTGCTTCGGGGGATCGCTCGGGGCCGTGGTCGAACGGGGTGGGGTGGTCGTAGTCGGCGTTGCGGCTGGTCGAGGTGGCGTAGGGCCAGTAGTCACCGCCGGTGACGAGGTGCACCCGTTCTTTGATGGCTTCGGGGTGTTCGTAGGCGGTGGTGCGGACCGCGTCGGCCAGGTCGATGACCGGCTTGACCGTGACCTGGGTGGTGGCGAGGAGCTGGTGGAGGGCGCCGAGGGTGCGGGGGCCGAGTTCTTCGACGCGGGCGACGCCCTTCGTGCCGAGGAGGGTGGCTTCGTGGAGGTGGACGTAGAAGACCGCCTTCGGCCGCAACTTCGTCAGGTCGGTGCGGTGGAGCTTGTCGAGGACGTCGACGGGCAGTGCGGTCGCGCGTGACGGAGCGAGGGGTTCGTCGTCGGTGACCGGCTCCGGCTGACCGGGTGTCTCGTTCTCGACCAGGAGCGCGAGGAGCTCGGCGGGTCGGGCTAGGTACCCGAGTGCGATGGCGCGGACCTCGTCCGCGGTCGCATCCGGGTGACCGGGGGTGATGATCTCCGCGACTCGGGTGACGGTGGCCTGCACCCAGGCCGCATCCCCGGCGTCCAGGCGGGCGATCAACGTGCGGAGTCCGTACTCGTCGGTGCGTCCGAGGCCGACGTATCGGCGGCGCTTCTCCTCCTCCACCCGCTCCTCGTGCAGGGCCGGATCGGCCTCGATCACCTTGCCCTCGGCCACGGTCAACACGCGGCCAGGTGCTTCGGTAGCGATCATCCGCGCCACCGCCACATCCACCACGCCCACAACGGCCGCAGGTAGGTGCCGCGACATCCGGGCCACCTTCCGCGCGACATACACCTCCGCCGTCCCCTGCCGCACCACCGCCCACGTCAACGGCAGGCGGTGCTGCAGGTCCAGCACGTCCGCGAGGGCGTTGATCGTGGCCACCACGCCCGCACCCCGCGCCAGGGCGATCTCCCCGAGGGCGTGGTCCTGCACCCGCGGCGTACCCTCCCCACCCACGTCCACCAGCAGGTTCCTCCGGCGCCCGGGGTCCGCCGGCTCACCGGAGTGCACCGCAGCCCACGCCGCGATCACCTCCAAGTCGGCCACCTCCGCCAACCGGCGGGCGCGCACCGCCCCAGCAGCTGCATCCAGCAGCTCACAAGGCGAAAGATGATCGAACATGTGTGCGATTCTACGCCTCGCCGACCTGCCCCGCCACCGCGATTCCACAGGTGAACGAGGCCCAGCTCGACACACCCCCGCCGCGGCGTACGTGACAACTCGGCGCCCCCGCCGCGCCCGACAACCCAACTCGACGCACACGCCGCGCCGTCCAACCCAACTCGACGCCCCCGCCGCGCCGTCCAACCCCACTCGACGCCCCCGCCGCGCCGTCCAACCCAACTCGACGCCCCCACCGCGCCGTCCAACCCAACTCGACGCCCCCACCGCGCCGTACAACCCAGCTCGACGCCAGAAATCACCATCCCCTCAGCATCGGCGACTACCCTGCCGCGCGTGACCGCCGCGACCGACGACCTCGTCCTCGACCTCACCGAGGACGAGCGGGCCGAGCTCGCGGCGTACGAGGCCGGTCGTCGGGACCTCCGGCTCGGCTGGCTCCTGGTCGTCACCGGGATCGTCGGGGCCGTCGCCGCCGTGACGCTCCTGCTGGAGCGCATCCAGTTCCTCGTGGATCCCAGCTACATCCCCTCCTGCAGCCTCAACCCGGTGCTGAGCTGCGGCTCCGTGATGACGACCGAGCAGGCGCGGGTCTTCGGGTTCCCCAACCCGGTCATCGGTGTCGCGGCCTTCCCGGTGGTCGCGGTGGTCGGCGCCGGCATCCTGGCGGGCGCGGCCTACGCGCGCTGGTTCTGGGCCGGGCTCCAGGTCGGTGTCACGTTCGGGATCGGGTTCGTGGCGTGGCTGATCGCCCAGAGCCTCTACGAGATCAACGCCCTGTGCCCCTACTGCATGGTCGTCTGGGTCGTGATGGTGCCGCTCTTCTGGCAGGTGACGGTGCGCAACGCGGAGGCCGGGGTGCTCGGTGCCGGCCTCGCCCGCTCCGGCGCGGTCCGCGTGGCGCGCGCCTGGTCGGTGCTGGCCGTCGCCCTCGTCTACCTGCTCGTCGGGCTCCTGATCCTGCAGCGCTTCTGGGACTACTGGTCGTCCCTGCTGTGAGGCGTCGATGAGGCTCACCCGCAGGACCGCGCTCGCCACCGCGGGGATCGGCACCGCGGCCGTGGTCGCCGGCGGCGCGGGCGTCGCGTCGGGCGTGCTGCCCGGTCGTGCGCAGCTCTACTCACGCCTGGGCCTGGACGGCGAGGACGGCACCGTCCCCGACGTCGAGCCCGGCGACCTGGTCAGCGGCGAGCTCGTCTCGGCCGCGCGCGGCGGGCGTCGCGTGGGCTGGAGCCTGGCGACCCCGCCGGGCACCGGCCCCGAGGGCCTCCCCCTCGTCGTGGTGCTCCACGCCCGCGGCGCGGACCACACGTCGCCGTTCGCCCGGGACTACCTCGGTCTCGACCGCTTCCTCGCCGCGGCCGTCGCCGACGGCGTGCCGCCGGTCGCGCTCGCCAGCATCGACGGGGGCAACGCCTACTGGCACGAGCGCGCCGACGGGGACGACCCCGGGGCGATGGTCGTCGACGAGTACCTCCCCCTCCTCGCCGACCGCGGCCTCGACACGAGCCGCCTCGGCCTCCTCGGCTGGTCGATGGGCGGCTTCGGCGCGCTGCGCCTCGCCGGGCGGCTCGGCCCCGACCGGGTGCGCGCCGTCGCCGCGCTCAGCCCCGCCCTCTGGACCGACTACGACGACACCGCGCCCGGCGCGTTCGACGACGCCGCGGACTTCGCCGCCGTGACGGTCATGGGCCGCCAGGACGACCTCGCCGGCATCCCCGTGCGCGTGGACTGCGGTCTCGGGGACCCGTTCTGCGTCGCCGCCGAGGAGTACGTCGAGGGGTTCGCCGAGCGCCCCGCCGGCGGCTTCGAGCGCGGCGACCACGACCGTGGCTACTGGCGGCGCCTCGCCGGGGCGCAGCTGCGGTTCGTCGCCGAACGGGTCTGACACCGGGCTGTCACCGTCGCCACCTAGGATCCCGCTCGTGGAGCCCTTCCAGAGCCTGCGCTCGAGCGCGGGCGCGGCGAGCCCGGACCTGCTCGAGGCATACGAGCGCGTCGACTGGGCCGCCACCGCGGTCGGCCCGCCGTCCACGTGGTCACCCGCCCTCGTCGTCGCGGTGCGGCTGGTGCTGGCCACCCCGATCCCGTCGGTGCTGTTCTGGGGGGACGAGCGCACCTACTTCTACAACGACGCCATCGCCGCGGTGATCGGCGACCGGCACCCCGCGGTCCTCGGCCAGCCGGCCGAGGCGTCGTTCCCGGAGTCGTGGAGCCGGGTCGGACCGCTCATCACCGACGTCCTCGAGCACGGACGCCCCGCGTGGCTCGAGGACTCCCTCGTGCCGGTGGAGCGTGACGGACGGGTCGCGGAGCACTGGTACAGCTACGCCTACTCCCCCGTGCGCGACCTCGACGGCACGATCGTGGCGGTGCACGGGGTCTCGATCGAGACGACCCGGCAGGTCCTCGCCCAGCGTCAGCTGCGGCTGCTCAACGCCCTCGGCAGCGCGACCGCCGGGGCCCAGTCGCTCCTCACCCTGCGGGTCGCCGCGCTCGGCATGCTGCGCAACGAGCTGCCGTCCATGGAGGTCGTCGACGTGCGCATGCCGGCGCCCGTCACCGAGCCGGCCGCGCCCGGCACGCGCAGCGTCGTGCCGGTGGCCGGAGCAGTGGAGGAGGCCGACGCCGAGGGCGCAGCCGTCCCGGGGGCCGACCGCTGGTGGACGCGCCCCGACGCGATCCGCCCCGGGCACGGCATCGTGGCGTGGGAGCCGAAGGAGGACGCGGAGGTCCCCGCCGGCGCGGTGCCCCTCGCGGCGCTCGGTCCCGCCGCCTGGCTGCACGGCCAGACGATCCTCGTGTGCCGCGGCGACAGCGCCGCGGACGAGGACCTCGGGCCCTTCCTCCAGGTCGTCGCCGACATGCTCGCCGCGGCGGTGATCCGCATCCGCGGCCTCCAGGGGGAGCGGGCCGACGCCGCGAGCGACCGGGCGCTCTCGCTCGAGCTGCAGGCCGCCATGCTCGCCTCCCGCCACGACACGCCCCGGGCGGAGGGCCCCCGCACCGCCAGCCGCTACGTGCCCGCGTCCGCGCGCCAGCAGGTCGGCGGCGACTGGCACGACACGTTCCCGCTCCCCGACGGGCCGCTGGTGGTCGCGATCGGCGACGTCGCCGGTCACGACGGTCGCTCCGCCGCGGCGATGGGGCAGCTGCGCAGCCTGGTGCGCGGCATCGTGCTCGCGGGCACCCGCTCGAGCTCTCGGCCCAGCCCGGCCCAGGTGACCGAGCTGCTCGACCAGGCGATTGCCCACTTCGAGGTCGACGCCGTGGCGACCTTCCTCCTCGCGGAGGTGGTCCTCGCCGAACGACCGGGGGGCGGGCGCGGCTACACGATCCGCTGGGCCAACGCCGGCCACCCGCCGCCGGTGCTGCTCGGCCCGGACGGCACGGCCGCGTTGCTCGACGACGCCGGCCAGATGCTGCTCGGCATCGATCCCGAGACCGTGCGCAGCGACCTCGAGGCCAACGTGCCGGCGGGATCGACCCTGCTGCTCTACACCGACGGTCTCGTCGAGAGGCGCGGCGAGCTGCTCGACGCGGGCATGGAGCGCCTGCGTGCGGCCGTGGCGGACCAGCCGGACCTCGGGCCCGACGCCCTGTGCGACCACGTGCTGACGGCCCTGGGGCCCTTCGAGGACGACGACGTCGCCATCCTCGCCGTACGCCTGGGCTGAGAGCCCACGACGTACGGCGAGGCGGGACGTCAGCCGATGCGGCCGAACGACACCGTCTGGTGCAGCGACTTCCAGGCCGGCCTGGCGATGGCGATCCCGAGGGTGAGGTTCTTGCCCCGGTACGCCGCGGTGGGCGTCCACGAGGCCGACCGCGCGCCCGGCACCTTCACGCCGTCGGCGAACCACTGGTAGTAGACCGTCGCGCCCGACGAGACCGCGGTGGCGGTCAGGGCGGGTCCGGTGACCGACGAGGCCCGACCGACGCGGGGCGCGCCCGAGCGGATCGCGGGAGCGGCCACCCAGCCGGCGGGCACCGAGCGCTGGCCGACGCGACCGAAGTCGAACGAGCCGTTGCGCGGGAAGTAGCCGGGGGCGGTGAGCTGGATGCCGAGCGTCAGGTGGCGGCCGACCGACGGCGCCGGCGGGACGTAGGTGCGCTTCGTGGCGCGCCGGGATCTTCTTGCCGTCGAGGAACCACTGGTAGTTGGCCTTCACGCCGGACACCGCACCGGTGTGCGTGAGCACGGCCGGGGTGACGCCGACCGAGGAGCCCGCGACCGGAGCGCCGGACTTGCGACCCGGGTTCTTGATCCAGCCCGCCGGGAACTGCGCGACCGGGTCGGAGGTGACGACCCACCACGGCACGTCCCAGCCCAGGTAGACCGAGCCGCGGTCCGCCTTCTCGGCGCGGATCGAGACGAAGGCCAGGCTGTCGCCGGCGGTGTGGGGCAGCGAGAAGCGGGTCACGGGCGCGCCGGTCGTGACCTCGTCGACGACGAGCTCGAAGGGCAGCTCCAGCTCCTCGCCGTCGACGACCACCACGGCGACGTCCTCGTCGTCACGCGCCGCGGCGCGGGCGGCCGTCGCGACCGCCGCACGGTCGGCCGTGCGGAAGTCGCTGTCGAAGCCCCAGCCCCAGTAGTCCCAGTCCTCCTCCGACACGGTGACGACGCGGGTGTGGAAGGTCACGCCCTCCTCCCAGGCGCCGTCGAACGCGATGTCGATGGGCTTGCCGGTCGGGAGCTCCTCCTCGAGGGTCTGGCCCGCGACCTCGAGCCGCGCGTCCACCGGGGCGTCGATCTCGTCGTAGGTGAACTCCGTGCTCGTCGACTCGACCACGCGGCCGCGGATGCCGAGCTGCTCGACCGTGATCGTGTAGGTCTGACCGTCGACGAGCACGTCGTCGCCGTAGCCGCAGTCGATGTAGCCGTAGCCGGTCTGGTCCTCGGCGTACCAGCCGGCCTCGGACTCCACGTCGGCCTGGGGCGACAGCCGCAGGCGGTAGTCGGAGCCCGGGGTGGCGTCGTCGAACTCGAGCGCGATCCCGCAGAACGGCGCGACGTAGGGCAGGAAGAGCTCGTCGGGGAACTCCTCCGGCAGGTCGTCCATCGTCAGGTAGTGGATGTCGGTGATCGACAGCCCGACGGGTTCGGCCTGGGCCGGCCCGACCAGCGTGAGCCCGCTGGCGGCAAGAGCTGCGGTGCCGGCGACGACGACGCCGGACCTGACGATGGTGCGCATGGGTCCCCCTCCACGTAAGGAGCCCGGTGCGACGTGCACCGGGCTCGTGGTGCGCACGCTAGAGGACGGCGGAGCACGACGCGGCCAGATCGCCAGATCGTCGCTCACCCGATGCCGGATCCGGTCGAGTGGTCTGGACCTCCCGGCCCGCGACGCAACGAGTCGTGGCCCCAGCGCGACGATTTCCGTCGCGCTGGGGCCACGAGCCCAGGGGTGGGTCGGTCAGCCGATGCGGCCGAAGGACACCGTCTGGTTGAGCGACTTCCACGTCGGCTTGCTGACCGCGATGCCGAGCGTGAGGGTCGTGCCGCGGGTGCTCGCGGTCGGCGTCCACGAGCGCGACGTGGCGCCGGGGACCTTCTGACCGTTGACGAACCACTGGTAGTGGACCTTCGCGCCCGAGGACACCGCGGTCGGCGTCAGCGTCGGACCCGACACCGAGGAGGCACGACCGACGCGGGGGGCGCCGGACTTCACGGCCGGGGACTTGATCCAGCCGGCCGGCACCGAACGCTGGCCCACCGTGCCGAAGCCGAACGAGCCGCTACGGGCGAAGTAGCCCGGCGCCGAGAACTGGATGCCCAGCGTCAGCTGCCGGCCCAGGGCCTGCGTCGGCGGGACGTAGGTGCGCTTGGTCGCGCCGGGGATCTTCTTGCCGTCGAGGAACCACTGGTAGTAGGTCTTGACCTCGGCCACCTTGCCCGAGTGCGTGATCGTCGGGGCCGAGACGCCGACGGCCGAGCCGACGTAGGCCTTGCCCGACTTCGTGCCCGGCGACGTGATCCAGCCCGACGGGACCGTCGAGGTCGGCGGGGAGGTGACGACCTCGAACGGGTCGAGGGTGACGTAGACCGGCGCCTTGCCCGCCTTGTCGGCGCGGACCGACACGAAGACGTAGTCGCCGCCGAGGTGGTGGGGCAGCGAGAAGCGCGACACCGGCGCGGAGCCGGTGACGGTGCGGTTGAGGACGTCGACGAACGGGTCCTCGTCGACCTCGTAGTCGCTCTCGACGACCTCGCGCGGCACGACGCTCACCCGCGTGGTGAAGGTCGAGCCCTCCTCCCAGGCGCCCTCGTAGGCGATGTCGATCGCCCGGGCGGTCGGCAGCGTGTCGCCGGCGCGCACGCCGTCGACCGCGACCCACGCGTCGACCGGGGCGTCGACCTCGTCGTACACGATCTCGGCCGTGGTCGACTCGCCCTTCGCGCCGCGGGCCGTGTACTCCTGCACCGTCACCAGGTAGGTCTCGCCGTCGACCAGGAGCACGTCGTCGTAGCCGCAGTCGATGCCCACGATGCCGTTGCCCCGGCTGTCGTAGTCGACCCACCACACCAGGTCGAGCTCGGTGCCGTCGGCGCTGGCGATCGTGGCGTCGTAGTCGGCCGCCGGGGTCGCGTCCTTGAACGTCACCTCGAACCCGCACGTCTCGGAGACGTAGGGCGACCACTCCGTGTCCTCGGCCTGCGGCGTCGGGTAGGTCGGGCCGCTGATGGTGATGCCCCCGGGCGCTGCCGCCTGGGCCGGCGCGAGCGTCAGCCCGCCGATGGCGAGCGCGGCGGCTGCGACGACGCCGGTCGTGGTGGTGGTGCGCATGTGCTCCCTCTCCTCAGACGATTCTCAGGGAGCCTAGGGGGAGCGCGAGCGCACCGCCGCCGAATTGGTGGATCGGCGCTCAGCGGACCCGGATCGGGGGTCGCTGGTCTGGACCGGTGGGAGCGCCGCGCGCCGAGCCGGACCCCGAGCCCGGGTGGACGCGGATCGTGGCGGGCGCCGACGACCTGGAGTGGGTGGTGCTACGCCTTGCGGAGATCGACGCCCCGCTGGAGCTCCTCGGCCGCATGGCCGGCGGCTGACACGGACGTGCCGCCGGCGGGACCCGCGGGACCGTCCTCCGACGCGGCGGCCGCTCCCGTCGCCATCGCCGCCATCACGGCGGCGGAGGCGACCCAGCGGGAGGTGACGAGGACGGTACGACGCGGACGACCCATCCCCCGAGGGTGACGCGCGTTGCTGAGGGAGGCCTGAGGCCCGCCGACCTCAGCCGACCTCAGCCGACCGGGGGCCCGGCGAGGAGTGCGAGGCCGGTCAGCACGGCGACGGCGACGACGCCGGCGGCGAGGCCCTGGAGCGGCTTGCGCACGAGCCAGGAGACGGGCTTCTCCAGGCCACCCGACGCCGGCTCGCTCGCGAGGCGCCACGTGTCGCCGAGCAGGCCCTTGCGCTCCGTCGCGAGGTCGAACCAGACGGTGAAGAACGGCGGGACCGCGGAGGCGAGGCCCGTGATCGTGCGGCCGAAGGACCACCGCTGGTCCTGCGCCACGACGATCGTCGTCAGCAGGTAGGCGATGAAGGCGATGCCGTGGAGCATGCCGCCGACGCTGACGACCGCCTCGGTCGTCTCCGTGACGTACTTCAGGAACATGCCGACGAGCAGGAGGGCCCAGGTGCAGGCCTCGGTGACGGCGACGACACGGAACAGGCGGCGGGGCGACATGACCCGCATCCTACGACGGCGTGTCGTAGATCAGGCGAACGCCCGCTCGACGAGCGATGTGAAGAAGCCGAGCCCGTCGGTGCCGGGGCCGGTGAGGTGCTCCACCGCGTGCTCGGGGTGCGGCATGAGGCCCACGACGTTGCCCGCGGCGTTGGTGACGCCGGCGATGTCGCGCTGGGACCCGTTGGGGTTGCCCAGGTAGCGCGCCACGACCTGGCCCTCGCCCTCGAGGCGGTCGAGCGTCGCCTCGTCCGCGACGTAGGCCCCCTCGCCGTTCTTCAGCACGACCGTGATCTCCTGGCCGGCCTCGTACGCCGAGGTCCACGCCGTCGTCGCGTTCTCGATGCGGAGGCGCTGGTCGCGGCAGATGAACTTGCGGTGGTCGTTGCGGATGAGCGCACCGGGGAGCAGGTGGGACTCGCAGAGCACCTGGAAGCCGTTGCAGATGCCCAGGACGGGCATGCCCTTCCCGGCCGCCTCGACCAGCGACGTCATCACCGGCGAGAAGCGCGAGATGGCGCCGCAGCGCAGGTAGTCGCCGTAGGAGAAGCCGCCCGGCAGCACGATCGCGTCGACGCCGTGGAGGTCCTCGTCGCCGTGCCAGAGCGCCACGGCCTCGTTGCCGCCGATGCGGACCGCGCGCTGCGCGTCGACGTCGTCGAGCGAGCCGGGGAAGGTGACGACGCCGATCTTCACGCCTGGTCCTCCACCCGCACCGTGAAGTTCTCGATCACGGGGTTGGACAGCAGCTTCTCGGCGGCCTCGTGGACCTGCGCGAGCACCTCGTCGGTGACCTCGGCGACCTCGAGCTCGAAGCGCTTGCCCTGGCGGACCTCGCTGATGCCGGTGAAGCCGAGGCGCGGCAGGGCGCCGGCCACCGCCTTGCCCTGCGGGTCGAGGATCTCGGGCTTGGGCATGACGTCGACGACCACACGGGCCACGGGGCGCTCCTGGAGGTGCTGGGGACTGCTGCGGGGGCTACGGGGCGTCATCCTATGTGCCGGAGCAGCACCTGTGCGAAACTCGATCGGGTTGTCAGCCTCCCCGACCCCAGGTGCTTCCCTCCCCCATGACTCCTCCCACCGCCACCCTCCAGCGGTCGCCCGAGGCCGGCTCCGCGCCGCGTCCGGCGGCCGAGGCGGCCCCGACGGTCGACCCGCACACGAGCCCCCAGCCCGCCGGGACGCCCCACCCGCCGCGGGTGCGCGCCATCGATGGGCTCCGCGGGGTCGCGGTCACGGCCGTGGTGCTCTACCACCTGTTCCCGACGCTCGTGCCGGGCGGTTACCTCGGCGTCGACGTCTTCTTCGTCATCTCCGGTTTCGTCATCACGGCCAGCCTGGTCCACCAGCGCCGGGTGGAGGGCGGTCCGGGTCTCGTCAGGTTCTGGGTACGGCGCGCCCAGCGTCTCCTGCCCGCCCTGCTGACGCTGCTCGTCACCGTCGCGGCGGCTGCGGCCCTCGTCGGCCCGGTCGTCAGCGGCCGCCTGCGCGAGCAGGTGCTGTCGGCGCTGACGTTCACCAGCAACTGGTTCCAGGCGAGCGCCGAGTTCTCCTACTTCGACCACACCGACCCGCCGCTCCTGCAGCACCTGTGGTCGCTGGCGGTCGAGGAGCAGTTCTACCTCGCCTGGCCGCTGGTCCTCGCGCTCCTCCTCGTCGCGGTCCGACGACCCCGCACACGGGTCCTCGTGGTGCTCGGCGCGGCGGCCGCCAGCGCCGGCGCGATGGCGTGGCTCCACACCCCGGGCCAGGACCCGAGCCGCCTCTACTTCGGCACCGACACCCACGGCTTCGGCCTCCTGCTCGGCGCGGCCGCCGCCCTCGCCGTGCCGCTGCTGACCGGCGCGCCGCGCACCGCGCGGGTGGCCGCGGTGCAGCGCGCGCTGACGCATCCCGTCGTACCGGTCGCGGCGGCGCTCGGCGTGCTCCTCGGCATGGCGAGGCTGCGCGACGGCCTCGACCTGACCTATCGCGGCGGCATCGCCGCCGTCGCCCTCGCGACGGCCCTCCTCCTCGTGGGGCTCGTCGTCCGCCGCGGCGGACCGGTCCGCGCGGTGCTCGCGACCCGCCCCGTGGTGTGGCTGGGCGAGCGGAGCTACGGCATCTACCTGTGGCACTGGCCCGTCCTCGTGCTGCTGCGCGGCGCGTTCCCCGACAGCTCGGGCATGCTGCGCGGCGCCCTGACGGTCTACCTCACCCTCGCGGCGGCGTCGTTGAGCTGGCGGTACGTCGAGCGGCCGATCCTGCGCCACGGCTTCCGGGGCGCCGGCCGGCGGGCCTGGCGGGTCGTCCGCGCGGACCTGCTCCCCCGGGGCGCCGTGCTGCTCGTCGGCCTGGCGGCCCTGGGCCTGCTGGCCGGCCAGGGCCTCCGCCAGGCGCCGGACCGCGGCCAGGTGGAGAGCCTCGTCGCGGCCGGCCAGGACGCGCTGGCCGCGTCGGGAGCCGCGCTGGACGACGGGTCGGGCGCGGCGCCGGAGGAGCCCGACCAGCCGGCGCCGCCGGCCCTGGAGGGGGCCACGCCCGCCGAGATCGGCGCGCAGACCGTCGTCATCGGTGACTCGGTCACGCTCGCGGCCGCCCCCGGCCTCGTGGCCGAGCTCCCCGGCGTCGGCGTCGACGCCGCCGTCGGGCGCCAGCTCGCGGAGGCGCCCGCGATCGTGACCGCGCTGCGGGAGTCGGGCCGGCTGCGGCCCTACCTCGTGGTCGCCCTCGGCACGAACGGCGACATCAGCAGCCGCGACCTCAGCGCCATCGTCGCAGCCATGGGTGAGGGGCACCGGCTGGTGCTCGTCACGGCCCACGGCGACCGCTCCTGGATGCCCGAGGTCAACCGCAAGCTCCAGGCGTTCGTGACCGCCCACCCCTGGGTCGGCCTCGCCCGCTGGGACCAGGCGGCCGCGCAGGTCACCGACTTCGCCTCCGACGGGATCCACCCCGGCGAGCAGGGCGGCGGGGTCTTCGCGCGCACGGTCGCGGAGACGCTCCGCACACTGCCCTGATCAGGGGCGGCGCGGCACACTGGAGGCATGTCCAACCGCGTCCCGCCCGGCGCTGCCGGCGCCCTGTCCCTCGAGTTCCCGCAGTCGCTCGCGGTGTACGACGACTACGCCGCCGCCCAGCGCACCGTCGACCACCTCTCCGACGCCGAGTTCCCCGTCGAGAACTGCATGATCGTCGGCACCGACCTCAAGCAGGTCGAGCGCGTCACCGGTCGGCTCACCTATCCGAAGGTCGCCGCGGCCGGCGCCATCTCGGGCGCGTGGCTCGGACTCTTCCTGGGCCTCATCTTCTCGTTCTTCGTCGACCAGGGCCTCGGCGCGATCCTGCTCTCGACGGTCCTGCTGGGCGTGGCGTTCAGCGTGGTCTGGGCGGTGCTCGGGTACGCCGCGACGGGCGGCCGCCGGGACTTCAGCTCCGTCAGCTCCGTCGTCGCGACGCGCTACGAGGTGCTGGTCGAGCACAAGCACGCCGCCCGCGCCCGCGAGCTCCTCGCCGACCTCCCCGGCGCCCTGCCCAACCCGTTCGCCTGAGACGTCAGATCTCGCCGAGCTCCGCGATGACCGGCGTCGCGGACGTCACGCTGGCGTAGTAGTCGCCGTACGCCGCCCGCTCGTCCGGCGTCATCGTCGCCAGGTCGAGGCGGATCGGTCGTCCGTCGGGCCCGGCGAGCCCGGGCGGCACGTCCTCCGGGTCGTACGCGTCGAGCACGACCTGGAGGAGCGGCGGAGCCAGCGCTCCCTCGAGCGACCGCTCCACCGTCCAGCAGTCGACCCCGTCGGTGCACTCGCCGTCGCGGACCGCCTCGGCGATCCGCACCGCCCCGACGTACGCCGAGCCGGCACCCTCGACCACGTCCGGTCCGATGGCACCGGCGTCGGCGACCGCCACGGCGAGGTCGGCGCGGAAGACGTCGGCCGCCCAGGCGCCGTACGTCGTGGCGAAGAGCTGTCCCCCGCCGCCCTCGCGGGCGGCCACGGTGACGGCCCGCAGCAGGTCGTCACGCGGGAGGTCCGGCCCGAGGGCGTCAACGCGACCGGAGCCGGCCGGCACCTGCCCACCCAGCGCCGTGTGGACGGCGGACGGCCACCGGGCGAGCGTCGCCAGGAACGCGTCCGCGAGCCCGGGCTGGACGTCGTCGGCGTCGGCGACGACCGTGACGGCGGTCGTGAGCAGACCGGCGGCGTCGTCGGTGCCCGCGTCGGGGGCCAGGGCGTACGGCAGGACAGCGGCCACGCGCGCGGCCTGCTCCGCCGACCACGGGGTCGCGACGAGCACGAGGCGCAGCCGCTCGGCTGCGTCGTCCGGCAGCCCGTCCCCGCCCACGAGCAGGTCGATGGGCGACTCCTCGGCGATCTCGGCCAGGCCGGCGTCCACCGCCGGGTTCTCGTCGCCGCGCACGAGCGCCACGACGGCGACCACCGCCACCACGACGACCGCGACGGCGATCGCCACCGCCGTGCCGACGACCGATCGACGTGACCCCCGCAGCCCCATCAGATGGGCTGGGGCACGCCGGGCCGCATGCCGGCGGCGACGGTGATGTCGGTCTCATCCAGGTCGGCCGCGGAGTCGCGCATCGCCTGCGCGTGCTCACGCACCCGCCGGGCCCAGCCGTCGTACTCCTGCGTCCAGGTGGTTTGCAGCGTCGTCGACGCCGGGGCCGAGGTGGAGCCCGGCAACGCCGACGCGATCTGGCCGGCGTGCTCGCCGGCGGACAGGCCGTCCACCGCCTCGCCGGCCGCGCCGATCCGCTCCGCCGCGCTCTCGATGTCCGAACGGACCATGGCCACGGTCATGCCTGTACCTCCTCCTGCCGGGACCGGCTCAGTTGCCGTCCTGGCGCTCCGTCTGGCTGGCGGACCCGTCGAGCTGGTCGGCGAGGTCGCTGGAGAGCTGGCCGGCCACGCCGCCGGGCCCGCTCGTGCCGTTCAGGCTCGCCCAGGCATCCGCCTGGGCCTGCGTCCACTCGTTCATCGGCACCGCGCGGCCGTCCGGACCGACCAGCTCGGGGGCGTACTGCTGGAGGTAGTCCACCGGCAGGTTGCGGTAGACCGCGCCCTCCGCCACGCCCTGCAGCGCGCCCTCGGTGTTGTAGACGTAGGAGCCGATGTCGGCGCGCACCTCGTTGGTGGTGTCCACGTCGTTGAGCCCGGTGATGCCGTCGACCGCGGCGTCCACGACGTCCGGGGCCACCGCACCGACGAAGGGGATCTCGCCGGCGAGCTTGTTCGCGACGTATCCGCCCGCCTGCCAGTAGCCGTCACCGGCGTTGCTGGCCTCCTGGTCGGCGCGCAGGCCCTCCGCCCGCAGGTGCTCGCTGTAGCCCTCGCCGAGGGAGCCGACCACGTCGGCGAACGGCGAGTTGACGGACGAGACCGCGTTGTCGAGCCGCGAGTTCCACTGGCCCGTGAGGTCCTGGCCCTCGGCGCCGGCGTCGACCGCGCCGCTGAAGACCGCGTCGTACCCGTAGTTCGCGTAGAGGGTCGCCGCGCCCGTCAGGTTCTGGCCGGCCGTCTCGTCCTGACCGACCTGCTGGAGCACGTCGCGCAGCTCCGCCTCGGAGAAGCGCGCCCGCATGTCGGCGGTCTGCTCGCCCGGCAGCCACGGGTTGGTGTCGCCCTGCGACTGCAGGTCCTGGGCGCCGGGGCCGCTGAACGCGTCGTACACGTCAGGCATGTAGGCGCCGAGGATCGTCGCGTAGTCGCGCTGCAGCGACGGGTAGTCGTCGAGCGCCCCACCCTGGGCCGCGGTCACCGCCTGCTCCGCGAGGTCGGCGGACACCGGTGTCGGCGACTCGGTGGTCGCCGACACGAGCGCGTCGCCGAAGTGCCGCATGCCGGTGACCCACTCGTCCTCGTGCGGGCTGGTGTCCCACTCGCGGTCGTTGAGGTAGTAGTCGATCCGGTTCTCCGGGGCGTCCTGGCCCTCGGCGACGTAGGGGTCGCCCGACAGGAACTCCCGGGCCGCGTCCGGGTTGTGCGCCATGCCCTCGAAGACCCCGGCCATCGGGTCGAACCCGCTCGGGGTCCCCGGGTCGAGGCGGTTCTCGGACATGAGCTCGTCCCACGACCGGCCGTCGTCCGCGCCGTACGCCGTGTAGTCGAGGCGCGAGTCCGGACCGGAGGACCACTGCGACCAGGGGACGCCGCCGTTCTCGGCCATGTAGTCGGCCTCGTAGCGCTCGACCTCGGAGCCCAGCCGGTTGAGGAAGTACGTGCCGTGACCGGGCTCGCCGGCCGCGACGCCCAGCAGCTGGAGGCCGTTGACCGTGTCGGGGCCCCAGTTGTAGTTGTAGTCGGTCGACGTCGCGTGGTCGACGAGGTCGTCGACCCATTCCTCCGGCACGTGGGTGGTCGACCCGGCCTGCCCGTCGGCGGTGATGCCCGAGGTGCCGGCCGCCAGCAGGGCGCCGAGCTGACGCTGCGACTCGCCCATCGTGCCGATCGTCGGCGGCTCGGTGCCCTGGTCGCCGTGGGGCATGAGCAGGTTCTGCTGCAGCTCGAGGTAGGTCTCGGGACCGATCTGGTTCAGCGCCGTGGTCGCGACCGTCGCGTTGTGGCCGAAGGCCGCCAGCTGCGCGTTGAGCTGGGCCAGCTCGGAGTCGGTCAGCCAGTCGTCGGCGTCGGTCTCCTGGTCGCCGTAGTTCCAGTCGCCGTAGTCCAGCCGCTCGAGCTGGCCCGCCAGGGACTCGCCCAGCGCCTGCTGCTGCTGCGTCGAGAGCTGGTCGACGTAGGGCGCCGTCTCCTCCGGGTGCTCCATGAAGTAGTCGACGAGCTCCGCCTCGCTGAGCCCCTGCAGGTGGGGCGGCAGGCCCGCGTCGGACAGCGTGCCGGTGCCCCCGTCGTACTGGTTCGACTCCGCGTTGCCCAGCACGGCCGCGAGGTCCGCGTCCGCCTGCTGGGCGTCGGAGAGCGCCGTCGTGATCTCGTCGACCGCGCCCTGGACGGCCTCGCGGTCGCCGTCGCCCTCCTCGGCGCCCGCCGGGGGATCGGCCCGGACCTGCCCGCCGGCCGTCGACAGGAGCCAGCCACGGGCGGCGATCGTCTGCCGCGCGGCCTCGACCTTCTGCTGCGCGGCGAGGATCGTCGAGGCTGCGCTGTCGATGGCGGTGATGACCGGGGCGATCTCGGCCACCAGGTCGTTGAGGTCGTCGCGGAGCCGCGTGTGGTTCGTGCGGGCGGCGGTCGAGCCGTCGCCCGTCCACGTGCTCGGGGGGTACCCGTCGTCGACCTCGTCCTGCAGGTCGAGCAGCGTCCTGCGGTCCTCGTTGAGCCGGTCGCCCACGGCTGCCAGGTCGGTCGGCTTCCAGGACAGCAGGGTGTCGATGTCGACCATCCGGGTCCTCCTCCGTCGCCACCCCTCTCCCGATCGGGGGCGGAACCGGCGGAGGTCGTTCCCGCCCCGGCCGCCGGAGAAACCCGGCGGCCGGGGAACGGTCAGTCGAGCTCGCGCTTGAGGATCTTGCCGGTGGCCGTCATCGGGAGGGTCTCGACGACCTCCACGGTGCGCGGGTACTTGTACGCCGCGAACTGCTCCTTGCCCCAGGCGACCAGCTCGTCGGCGGTCACCGGGTCGGCCGTCTTGTCGAGGATGACGTACGCCTTGACCTCCTCGCCGTGCGACTCGTGCGGCACGCCGATGACGGCGGCGAGCGAGACCGCGGGGTGCGTCATCAGCACCTCCTCGATCTCGCGCGGGTACACGTTGAAGCCGCCGCGGATGATCATGTCCTTGGCGCGGTCGACGATGTAGTACCAGCCGTCGGCGTCCTTCTTGCCGAGGTCGCCCGAGCGGAACCAGCCGTCCTGGATGGCGGCAGCCGTGGCGTCGGGGCGGCCGTAGTAGCCCTTCATGATGTTCGGGCCCTTGATCGCGATCTCGCCGACGGCGTCGTCCTCGGTGACCTCGTTCCACTCGGCGTCGATCAGCTTCATCTCCACGCCGGGGATGGGGGTGCCGATCGAGCCGACCCGCGGCTCCTCGCCGAAGGGCGAGAACGACGCGACCGGGGAGGTCTCGGAGAGGCCATAGCCCTCGAGGATGGTCACGCCGAACTTCTGCTGGAAGTTCTTGTGCACCTCCTTGGGCAGCGCGGAGCCGCCGGCGGCCGCGACGCGGAGGTTGGCGGCGAGGCTGGAGACGTCGACCGAGTCGTCGAGCGCGCCCAGGAGGCCCCAGTACATCGTCGGCACGCCCGCGAAGAAGGTCACCTTCTCCTTCAGCATCAGGCCCAGGGCGGGCTCGGCCTCGAAGCGCGGCAGCATCACCACGGTGCCGCCGAAGGCGAACGCGCTGTTCTGGATGACCGTCTGGCCGAAGGAGTGGAAGAGCGGCAGCACGCACAGGTAGGTGTCGGGGTTCTCCGCGTCCGCGCCGAAGAGCTGCTCGCTCACCAGCGCGTTCGACAGCATGTTGGAGTGGCTGAGCTCGGCGCCCTTGGGCTGGCCGGTCGTGCCCGACGTGTAGAGGATGACCGCGGTGTCGCCGTCGTCGGTGGCGACGGGCTCGAAGGTCGGCGCCTGGCCGGCGAGCGCCTGGCCGAACGTCTCCGCGCCCTCGATCGGCGACGGCGCGGCCGGGTCGGCCGTGATGACGAAGAAGTGCTCCGCGCCGGGCGTCTGGTCGAAGCCCGCCTTGCCCTCGGCGCCCATCGGCAGCTCGGGCGTGCCCTGGAAGCAGAAGTAGGCCTTCGCGTCGGAGTCGTCGAGGTGGTAGGCGATCTCGCGGGCTTTGAGCAGCACGTTGAGGGGCACCACCGTCGCGCCGGCCTTGAGGATGCCGTAGTAGACGATCGAGAAGTACGGCAGGTTCGGGCAGGTCAGCGCCACCTTGTCGCCCGGCTTGATGCCGCGGGAGACGAGCAGGTTCGCGACCTGGTTGGCGGCACCGTCGACCTGGGCGTAGCTCAGGCGGGTGTCGCCGAGGATGATCGCGGTGCGGGCGGGGAACTGCTGCGCGGAGCCCTCGAGCAGGGACGACAGGTTGGTCATGGGGCTCAACCTACTGCCAGGTAGTGAGGCCCGTCACCCGGTACGGCGCGCCAACAGCCGCGCGGCCGAGCGCAGGTCCGCACGGAGCGCGGGCGGGGCAGCCACCCGCAGGGCGAGGGCCAGCGGCGTGAGCGGTCCCGGCACCTCCAGGTGGGCCACCGCCCGGGCGTCGGTGCCCCCGTCGGCCCGGGGCGTGTAGGTCATCGCGAGGGTGGCCCGCACGAAGCGCCAGGTCCCGGCCTCCACCCAGCGGTGGGGCGGCTCGCTCGCCTCGACCGTCATCCGCGGCCGCACGCCGGGGACGAGGGTCACGTCCTCCCACGACGTACCGGTGTCGCCGGGGTGGTCGCCGACCGCCGCCACGGCGGCCACCCGCCGCAGGCTGGACTGCCACTCCGGCCGGTTGGCCGGGTCGGCGAGGTAGGCGTGCACGACGTCGGGGGACGCCGCGAACGGCACCGTGAGGTCGGCGATCAACCGGGGGACGGGCACGTCAGAACCTCTCTCCGGTGAGCCGCTCGTAGGCCTCGACGTACCGGGCGCGGGTGAGGGCCACGACCTCCGCGGGCAGCGCGGGCGGCTCGGCGCCCGACGTGCGGTTCCAGCCCGCCGCGTCGGAGGTGAGCCAGTTGCGCACCACCTGCTTGTCGAAGGACGCCTGGGTGCGCCCCGGCTGCCAGTCGTCGGCGGGCCAGTAGCGCGACGAGTCCGGGGTGAGGACCTCGTCGGCGAGCACGATGGTGCCGCGCTCCCCCTCACCGGGCACGCGGCCGAACTCGAGCTTGGTGTCGGCGAGCAGGATGCCGCGCTCGCGCGCGAGCTCCTCGGCGCGCGCGTAGACGCGCAGGGTGAGCTCGCGCAGCGCCTCCGCGTCGTGGGCGCCGACGGTGCGGGCGACGGCGTCGAACGAGACGTTCTCGTCGTGGTCGCCGAGGTCCGCCTTCGTCGCCGGTGTGAAGACCGGCGCCGGGAGCCGGTCGCCGTCGACCAGGCCGGGCGGGAGCGCGATGCCGCACACCTCGCCGGTCGCCTGGTAGTCCGCCAGGCCGGAGCCCGTCAGGTAGCCCCGCGCGACGCACTCGACGGGGAACATCTCGAGGTTCGCGCAGACGACGGCGCGGCCCGCGACGGCGGCGGGCACGTCGGTGGAGACGACGTGGTTCGGCACGAGGTCGGCCAGCTGGTCGAACCACCACAGCGACATCCGCGTCAGCAGCTCGCCCTTGTCGGGGATGGTCGAGGAGAGCACGTGGTCGTACGCCGAGATCCGGTCGCTCGCCACCATGAGCAGCCGGCCCGCGTGCTCGCCGGCGTCGATGCGGTAGAGGTCGCGCACCTTGCCGGAGTGCAGGTGCGTGGCGCCCTCGACGACCGGGGCGGGCGGGATGTTCGCGATCACGGGCGTCATCCTCCCACCCGCGTCACCGTCGTCCCCGGCGTCCCTGGCGAGGACGGCCCTGCAGCCACGGCTCCAGCAGCCGCGTGATCCACGGCAGCCCGAACCAGACCATCACCGGCGTGGCCACTGCGGTCTGCAGGACGATCCGCCAGTGCAGCGCCAGGTCGGGCAGCAGGCGCGCGCCGGCCTCGCCGAGGAACAGGCTGAGCGGGAGGAAGACCACGAAGATGGAGACCGCCTGCTTCCACCGGGGCGGCGGGGTCGGGATGCCCGGATAGGCCACGTCGTGGTGCTCGGGCGGGTCGAACCACCCCTCGATGCCGGTCATGCGCTGCACGCGGAACTCCCCGACGAGACCCTGCGCGGCCCCGAGCCACCAGGCGCGCTGCGGCGACGCCTCCCACCCGGCGAGCGCCTCGTGGTCCGCGAACCGGTAGAGCATGTGCCACGCGTCGTCACCCTCGGCCGACCGCACGTAGCCGTGGCCCAGGAAGCCCGGGAACTGCTCAGCCAGCGCCGTGCCCGCCCGGATCCACGCGACCATCTCCGCCTCGCGCGCCGGGTCCGCGTACCGGGTCGCGGCCACCGTCACCGGTCCCGCCTCCTGTGCCGTCATGCCACCCCATGGAACGGCACCGGTACGCCGCACGCACGCCCACGACGGTGTGAGACCCGCCTCGGTCGGGTGCGGCGGCGGCTTAGGCTCGCGTCATGTCCGTCGTGAAGATCAACGCCATCTCCGTCCCGCCGCAGGCCGCGCCCGAGCTCGAGAAGCGCTTCGCCGAGCGCGCCGGCACCGTCGAGGGCCAGCCCGGCTTCCTCGGCTTCCAGCTGCTCCGCCCCACCGCCGGCGAGACGCGCTACTTCGTCGTCACCCACTGGGCCGACGAGGAGTCGTTCGCCGCCTGGCGCGACGGCGACGCCCGCGCCGCGCACGCCGCGCCCGAGGGCGAGGCACCGCGCAAGCCCGTCGCGTCGGGTGCCGACCTGCTCGAGTTCGAGGTCGTGCTGGACGTGCAGCCGCAGGGCTGACCGCCCAGGGGCAGCGTCCCTGAAAGATCCTGCGGAACGGGCGCAGTTTCGGGCCGGTCGAAATCGCATCCGTTCCGCAGGACTCCCGCGGACCCATGGCGGGGCGGCCGGCCCTCTGTCCACAGGCTTGGCAGAGCCGGGTCCAGGGCGGTCCACACCGGGAAGACCGGGACCCATGCCGCCGTCCCAGCCGACCCCACCGATCCGGACGACCCGACCCGCGCCTCCCCCAGCAGTCCTCACCGGGCCAAACCGTCGTCGCGCCTGGACGCCGGTCACCCCCGGTGTGCACCGACCCGCCGATGCCGCCGACCCGTTCGTCGCCGACCTCGTCGCCTGGCAGCAGGTGCTCCCCCGCCGCGCGTGCTTCACCGGGCTCACCGCGGCACGGCTGCGCGGCTGGTGGCTCCCGGAGCTGCCACCCGTCGTCCCGGTCTTCGCCGCCGTCGGGCCCCGCGACGGCACGGTGGAGCGTCGCGGGCTGGTCGTCCAGCGGCTGACCGCACCCCCGCCGTACGAGCTCGTCGACGACCTGCGCGTGGCGTGCCCCGTCGAGACGCTGCGCAGCGCGGCCCGCTGGCTGGGCGTGCTCGACCTCGTCGTGCTCGTCGACGGAGCCCTGGCGGCAGGTGTCCCGCGCGAGGTGCTCGACGGGGCAGGCGAGTGCCGGCGACGTGGCGTGGGCCGTCTCCGCACGGCGCTCGCGCTGGCCGACGCCGGCGCCGAATCGCCCTGGGAGACGCTGCTCCGCATGCTGCACGTCGTGTGCGAGGTGCCCGTCCGCACCCAGCACCGCGTGGTGCACGACGAGGTCCAGGTGGCGCGCGGCGACCTGTGGATCGAGGGGACGCGCACGCTGCAGGAGTACGACGGCGCCCACCACCGCGAGCCCCGCCAGCTCGCGGACGACCTCGCGCGGCAGCGACGGCTGGGCCAGGTGGGGTGGACGCGGAACGGCTACGTGCGAAACGACGTGCTGCGGCACGCCCACCAGGTGCTGCGCGACGCCGACCGCGCCCTGGGCCGACCGCACGACCCGGACCGCCTCCGGGCCTGGTTCGACCTGCTGCGGACCTCGGGCTTCTCCGCCGCAGGGCGAGCCGACCTCACCCGGGCCTGGGCCGGGCCGAGCGGCGGACGCACCCGCCGCTGAGTCCTGCGGACGAACAGTCCTAGAGGATCTCCCCCGGCGCGTACGCCGCGGCCTCGGGGTGCGCGGCCGCGAGCGCCTCGACGGCGGCGACCACGGCCTGCACCTGGGCACGGGCGGCGCCGGTGAACTCGATCGGGTCCGCCACCAGCGCGTCGATCTGCTCGCGCGTCAGGCCGAGGCGGGCGTCGCCCGCGAGGCGCTCGTACAGGTCGTTGACGGCCAGTCCCTGGCGCATCTCGAGGGCGACGCCGACGGCGTGCTCCTTGATCGCCTCGTGGGCGCTCTCGCGGCCGACGCCGTTGCGGACGGCGCTCATCAGCACCTTGGTGGTGGCGAGGAACGGCAGGTAGCGGTCGAGCTCGCGCTGGATCACGGCCGGGAACGCCCCGAACTCGTCGAGCACGGTCAGGAACGTCTGGAACAGGCCGTCGGCGGCGAAGAAGGCGTCCGGCAGGGCGACGCGGCGCACGACCGAGCAGGAGACGTCGCCCTCGTTCCACTGGTCGCCGGCCAGCTCGCCGACCATCGAGAGGTGGCCGCGGAGGATGACGGCGAGGCCGTTGACCCGCTCGCAGGAGCGCGTGTTCATCTTGTGCGGCATCGCCGACGAGCCGACCTGGCCCTCCTTGAAGCCCTCCGTGACCAGCTCGATGCCGGCCATGAGCCGGATGGTCGTGGCGAGGTTCGACGGTCCGGCCACCAGCTGCACGAGCGCGGAGACGACCTCGAAGTCGAGCGAGCGCGGGTAGACCTGGCCGACGCTGGTCAGCACCCGGGAGAAGCCGAGGTGCGCGGCCACGCGCTCCTCGAGCTCGGCGAGCTTGTCCGCGTCGCCGCCGAGCAGGTCGAGCATGTCCTGCGCGGTGCCCACCGGCCCCTTGATGCCGCGGAGCGGGTAGCGCGCGAGCAGCTCCTCGATGCGCTGCACCGCGACGAGCATCTCGTCGGCGATCGTCGCGAATCGCTTGCCGAGGGTGGTGGCCTGCGCGGCCACGTTGTGCGACCGGCCGGCCATGACGGTGGTCTCGTGCTCGGTCGCGAGGCGCGCCAGCCGGGCGAGCGCGGCGACGGCGCGGTCGCGAAGGATCAGGAGCGACTGCTGCACCTGCAGCTGCTCGACGTTCTCGGTGAGGTCGCGCGACGTCATGCCCTTGTGGATGTGCTCGTGGCCCGCGAGGGCGCAGAACTCCTCGATGCGCGCCTTCACGTCGTGGCGGGTGACCCGCTCACGGGCGGCGATCGAGGCGAGGTCGACCTGGTCGACGACGGCCTCGTACGCCTCGACGACGCCGTCCGGCACCTCGATCCCGAGGTCGCGCTGCGCCTTCAGCACGGCGATCCACAGCTGTCGCTCCAGCACGATCTTGTGCTCGGGGGACCAGGTGCCGGCCAGGTCGGCGGCGGCGTAGCGCGTGGCGAGGACGTTGGGGACGGAGGCGCGGGTCACGGGCCGCATCCTCCCACGCTCGCCCGGAGGGGGGTGGCGCGAGGGCCGCCGGGCGGCGACGATGGGGGACGGTCGCCGGCGCCCCCCTCCCGGTGATGTCTCGGAGCATCGAGGAGCCCCCCGTGCGGAAGCTGCTGTCCGGTCTCGTCCTGTCCCTCTCGCTGGTCGTCGGCGTGCTGCTCGTGGCGCCGCCGCCGGCCTCCGCCGCAGCGACGACGAGCCTCACCCTGTCACCGACGTCGGTCGCCGCCGGCGGGACGACGACGGTCGTGATCCGGTCGACCTTCACGCCGGTCGCGGGGAGCTTCCGGCTGCAGGAGCGCCGCGGCACGCAGTGGGTCACGGCGAAGGAGCTGCCGTCCTACCGCAACTACGGCTTCGAGCTGGCCGTCGGCAGCACCCCCGGCACCCGCACCTTCCGGGTCGCGGCGAAGGCGGACAGCCGCACGTGGGTCCACAGCCGCGCCGTCTCCGTCACGGTGCGGTCCGCGACCTCGACCGCGCTCAGCACGACGACGGCGCAGGTGGCCCGGGGCGGCACGATCCAGCTCGCCGCCCGCTCGACGTTCCTGCCGGACGCCGGCTCGTTCAAGCTCCAGGAGAAGCGCGGCTCGACGTGGTCGACGGTGGCGTCGCTCCCGTCGTACCGGAACTACGGGTTCACCCACCCCGCCGGCGACACCGACGGCGTGCGCACCTTCCGGACGGTCGCGACCTCCGGCGGCACGTGGGTGGGCAGCAGCTGGGTGAGCGTCACGGTGGGCACCCCGGCCCCGCCGCCGACCGACGAGATCGCCGAGGCCCGCAACCGCATCGTCGCCGACACCAACGCGGCCCGTGCCCGCCAGGGCCTGCCCGCCCTCGCGCAGCTGTCGGGCATCACCACGGTGGCCCAGGACTGGGCGGAGACGATGGCGGCCAACCGGCGGATGGAGCACAACCCCGACTACGCCAGCCAGATGCCGCGCGGCTGGACGCGGGCGGCGGAGAACGTGGCCTACGGCTACGGCGTGACGTCCGTGGTCGACGCGTGGATGGACAGCCCCGGCCACCGCGCCAACATCCTCGGCGACTTCACGCACATCGGCGTCGGCGTCGCGAAGGGCTCCGACGGGCGGCTCTACTACGTGCAGAACTTCGGGAAGTACTGACCGACCGGGCCACGACCCGTCAGGCGCTGATCTCGCCCCGCTCCGCGGCGAGCGCGATGTCCGTGCGGTGCTGCGCCCCGTCGAAGCCGATCCGCTCCACCCCCGCGTACGCCGCGGACCGCGCCGCCGCGAGCGACGGGCCCACCGCGGTCACGGCCAGCACGCGGCCACCCGCGGTGACGACGTCGGCGCCGTCCCGCGCCGTACCGGCGTGGATGACGTGGACCCCGTCGACGGCCTCGGCGTCGGCGAGGCCGCTGATGACGTCACCCGTCGAGGAGGTCTCGGGGTAGCCGCCCGAGGCGAGCACGACGGCCAGGGCGGCGCCGGGCTTCCAGCGCGGGGGCTCGACCTCGTGGAGCGTCCGGGTGGCGGCGCCGAGCAGCAGCGGCGCGAGGGGCGAGTCGAGCAGCGCCATGAGCGGCTGCGTCTCGGGGTCGCCGAAGCGGGCGTTGAACTCGACGACGCGGGTGCCGCGCGAGGTGAGGGCGAGCCCGGCGTAGAGCAGCCCCGCGAACGGCGTGCCACGGCGCGCCATCTCGTCGACCGTCGGCTGCAGCACCGTGCGGAGCACCTCGTCCACGAGGCCCTCGGGCGCCCAGTCGAGCGGCGTGTAGGCACCCATGCCGCCCGTGTTCGGGCCCTCGTCGCCGTCGAAGATGCGCTTGAAGTCCTGGGCCGGCTGCAGCGGGTAGACCGTGCTGCCGTCCGTGATCGCGAAGAGGGAGACCTCGGGCCCGTCGAGGTACTCCTCGATCACCACCCGCTCGCACTGCCCCGCGTGGGCGAGCGCCTCGGCGCGGTCGGTCGTCACGACGACGCCCTTGCCGGCGGCGAGCCCGTCGTCCTTGACCACGTACGGCGCGCCGAACTCGTCGAGCGCCGCCGCGGCCTCCTCGGGCGTGGTGCACACGCGGGCCGCCGCCGTGGGGACGCCCGCGGCCGCCATGACCTCCTTGGCGAAGGCCTTGGAGCCCTCGAGCTGTGCCGCCTCGCCGGACGGGCCGAAGCAGGCGATGCCGGCCTCGCGGACGGCGTCCGCGACGCCCGCGACGAGCGGCGCCTCCGGACCGACGACCACGAGGTCGACCGCGAGGCGCTGGGCCAGCGCGGCGACCGAGGCGGGGTCGAGCGGGTCCACGTCGTGGAGCGACGCGACGCCGGCGATGCCGGGGTTGCCGGGCGCGGCGTGCACCTCGGCGACGCCGGGATCGAGCGAGAGGGCCCGGGCCAGCGCGTGCTCGCGGCCGCCGTTGCCGATGACCAGCGTCTTGAGGGGGGTCGTCACGGGCGACGATCCTAACCGCCCGGCGGGACACCGATCGGCGCGGCGGGCCTCCGGCGAGGAAAACGCGGACGGGTGGGGGACGGGGTCGAGGAAAACGCGGACGGGAGGGCTGCCGGACTCCGCATGGAACGATCCAGACCAGGCTGCGGTCCGCGTTTTCTTTCTTCCGGCTCGAGGCCGGTCCGCGTTTTCTTCCCCCCCGGCCCGAGGCCGACCCGACGCCGACCCGACGCCGACCCTGCGGCCGTCAGCCGCCGGCGGCCCGGGGCGCGGGCGTCGCCGGCCCGGCGTGCTCGACGAGCTCCACGTCGGGCTGCGTGCCGCGCACGCGGAGGCCGAGCACGGCGGCCGAGGTGCAGGCCAGGGCCACGACGACCATGAACGGCGCGAAGATCTCGGGGGCGCCCCAGACCGTGGCGGCCCAGCCCGCGACGATGGTCGGCACCGCCATCGCGCCGTACGCCAGCACGTAGAACGCCGACATCACCTCGCCCCGGTGGGCGGCGGGCACGACCTGGCCGAGGTGGCGCAGCGACGAGCCGAAGGCGAGGCCGAAGAAGAAGCCGAGGACGGCGGACGTGGCCAGCAGCACCGCGGCGTCGCCGAGCGCCACGGAGCCGATGCAGACGAGGAGCATGACCGCCGTGCCGAGGTCGCCGACCACGGCGGCGTGACGGGCCGGCCACCGCGCGCCGACGGCCTGGCTCGCGGCGGCGGTGGCCGCGGAGATCGCGACGACGCTGCCGCCGAAGAGCAGGTTCGTGGTGCCCACGGCGTGCGCCGCGATGCTCGGGAACAGCGAGAGGAAGACCCCGAGCACCGACCAGGCGGCCATCACGCCCAGCGCCGCGAAGCGGAAGTCCGCGGAGATCGCCCGCGGCACCCGCGGACGGGCCACGTTCAGCCGCACGGCCCGGCCGTCGCGGTGGGGCTCCGGCATCAGGAGCACCGCCAGGCCGCCGAGGAGGGCGAGGGCCGCGAGCACGACGTACGGCGCGACCAGCGGCGCCGCTCCCAGCTCGGCGTCGACCGCGACGAGGAAGATGACGACGGCGATGCCGAGGTTCATGGTGACGCCCGAGTGCAGCCCCACCCGCGCGCCGTCGGCCGGGCGCAGGTCGAGCAGCGCCGCGGAACCGGACACGACGATCGCGCCGACGCCGAGACCGTGCAGCACGCGGGCGACGAGCAGCGTGGCCACGCCGTCCGCGAGGGCGAACACGGCGAGCCCGGCGAGCACGAGACCGATCGCGACCAGCAGCACGGGCCGGCGTCCGAACCGGTCGGACACGGACCCGGCGACGAGCACGCTGGCGAGCGCGGCGACGGCGTACGCCGCGAACACGACCGTCGTCGTGATGGGCGCGAAGTGCCACTCGGCCGCGTAGATGCCGTAGAGCGGCGCCGGCGCGCCCGACACACCGAGGCCGAGCGCGGTGAGCAGGAGGAGGGCCGGGTAGGGCCACCGGGCGGACCGGTCGGTCGGGGTCATGCGCGCCTCCTGCTAGATTCGATGCCGATCGAACTCGTGGCAGAGTACAACAAGTTCGATGCCGATCGAACCGAAGGAGGGCGAGGTCCGATGGTCGAGACGGAGGCGTGCTCCCCCGTGCCCGGGCTCGCGGCGACCGCCGAGGTGGCCCCGGTGCAGGTGGTGCTGGCCGCCCTCGCCGACCCCGTGCGCCTCGAGATGGTGCGACGGATGGCCGCCGCGCCCGACCACACCGAGCGCTGCGCGGCGCTCTACGACGACATCGGCAAGTCCACCGCGAGCCACCACTTCAAGGTGCTGCGCGAGGCGGGCCTGACGGAGCGCACCTACGTGGGCGGCGTGCTCCACCAGCGCCTCTGCCTCGACGAGGTCGAGACCGCCCTGCCCGGGCTGCTGACCTCGGTGCTCACCGGGCTGTCGGGGGCGGACTGAGTACCCGACACAGTCGTGGCCCCAGCGCCACGTCTTCCGTGTCGCTGGGGCCACGACCCCCGTTCGGTTCCGGCTCAGACCGGGTTGACCACGATCGTCTGCTCGCGGCCCGGGCCCACGCCGACGCCCCAGAACGGCGCCCCGGAGAGCTCCTCGAGCGCCTTGACGTAGGCCTGGGCGTTCGCCGGCAGCTCCTCGAACGTCCGGCAGCCCGAGATGTCGGTCTGCCAGCCGTCGAAGTACTCGTAGACCGGCGTCGCGTGGTGGAACTCGGTCTGCGTCATCGGCATCTCCTCGACCCGCTGCCCGTCGATCTCGTAGGCCACGCAGACCGGGATCCGCTCCCAGGAGTCGAGCACGTCGAGCTTCGTCAGGAAGAACTCGGTGAGGCCGTTGACGCGGGTCGCGTAGCGGGCGATCACCGCGTCGTACCAGCCGCAGCGGCGCGTGCGGCCCGTCGAGACGCCGATCTCCCCGCCGATGCGCTGCAGGGCCTCGCCGTCGGCGTCGAAGAGCTCCGTCGGGAACGGTCCCGAGCCGACGCGCGTCGTGTACGCCTTGATGACGCCCACGACGCGGTCGATCCGGGTGGGACCGATGCCGCCGCCGACGCACACGCCGCCCGCGACCGGGTTCGACGAGGTGACGAACGGATAGGTGCCGTGGTCGACGTCGAGCATCGTCGCCTGGGCGCCCTCGAAGAGCACCGTCTTGTCGGCGTCGAGCGCCTCGTTGATGAGGAGCGAGGTGTCGGCGACCATCGGGCGCAGGCGCTCGGCGTAGGACGTCAGCTCCTCGACCACCGCCCCGACCTCGATGGCCCGGCGGTTGTAGACCTTCGACAGCAGGTGGTTGCGCGTCTCGAGCGCCGCCTCGACCTTCTGGGTCAGGATCTTCTCGTCGAAGATGTCGGCGATGCGGATGCCGACCCGGTTGACCTTGTCGGCGTAGGCCGGCCCGATGCCGCGGCCGGTCGTGCCGATCTTCTTGTTGCCGAGGAAGCGCTCGGTCACCTTGTCGATCGTGGAGTGGTACGACGCGATGACGTGCGCGTTGGCGCTGACGAGCAGCTCGGCCGTCTCGACGCCCTGCTCGTGGAGCAGGTCGAGCTCGCGGAACAGCGCCTCCGGGGACACCACGACGCCGTTGCCGATGACGCAGGTCGCGCCCTTGGTGATGATGCCGCTCGGCAGCAGGTGGGTCGCGAACTTCTTGCCGTCCACCACGATGGTGTGGCCGGCGTTGTGGCCACCGCTCGTGCGGACGACGAGGTCGATGTCGTCCGTCGTGGCGAGCAGGTCGGTCGCCTTGCCCTTGCCCTCGTCGCCCCACTGGGCGCCCAGGATGATGATCGCGGGCATCGCAGCCCTCTCGTTGTCGGGTGTCGTGCTTGCGGTCCGTGCAACGCACGAGCCCCGGTGCGGCAACAGCGTGCCGGGTCACCAGGGCTCTTGCGGCCCCACGCTACCAAACCGCGGGCGGACCGGTCCGCTCCTCGGCGCGCTCCGGACCCGTCCGGGTAGGAGCCTCGCGTAGTCTCGCCGCGATGGACCCGCTGCTCGTGATCACGAACGCGTCCGCCGGCACCTCCGACGAGGAGACGCTCGAGCGGGCGCTCGACGTGCTGCGCGAGGAGGCCTCGGTCGAGGTCGCGGCGACGTCCAACCCCGGCGAGCTCGACGGGGTGCTGCACCGCGCGGGCTCCCGACGGATCGTCGTGGCCGGCGGCGACGGCTCGCTCCACGCCGTGGTGACGGCCCTCCACCGGCGCAACGAGCTGGGCGACCGCGTGCTCGGCCTGCTGCCCCTCGGCACCGGCAACGACTTCGCCCGCGGCGCCGGGATCCCGCTGGAGATCGAGGAGGCCGCGCGGGTGGTGCTCGACGGCGAGGTGCAGCCCGTGGACGTGCTCGTCGACGAGCTGGGCGGCGTCGTCGTCAACAACGTGCACCTCGGCGCCGGCGCCCAGGCGAGCCGCCGCGCCGTCCGCTGGAAGGAGCGGCTGGGCTCCATCGGGGTCGGCAAGGTCAACCTCGGCAAGCTCGGCTACCCCATCGGTGCCGCGATCGCCGCCGTCAAGCCCCCGCACCTCCGGCTCCACGTCGAGGTCGACGGCGTCACGGTGGCCGACCTCGACCACCCCGTGCTCATGGTGGCCGTCGGCATCGGCCGCACCGTCGGGGGCGGCGCCGCGATCACCCCGGAGGCCGAGGTCGGCGACGGGAAGGCCGACGTCATGGTCGCCTTCGCGACGGGACCGGTCGAGAAGCTGGGGTACGTCGCGGACCTCGCCCTGCGCCGCCACCACGAACGCGACGACGTGCGCTACCTGCGGGCCACCTCGGTCGCCGTCGCCGGCGAGGAGTTCTGGACGAGCGCGGACGGCGAGATCTCCGGCCCGGAGCGCCGGCGGTCGTGGCGGGTCGAGCCCGCGGCGTACCGGATGACGCTGCCGCGCGACACCCCCGACGCCTGAGCGTTCCGCCCCTCAGATCCAGCCGCGGCGGGCGGCCTCGACGCCCGCCTGGAACCGCGAGTCGGCCCCGAGGTCGATCATGAGGTCGGCGACGCGGCGGCGCACCGTGCGGAGGCTGACGCCCAGCGTGCGGGCGATCTGCTCGTCGGCGGCGCCGGCGGCCAGCTCGGAGAGCAGCAGCCGCCGGCTGCGCTCGCGGGCTCCCCGGAGGTCGAGCTCCGGCACGGGCACGGCACGGTCCCAGAGCAGCTCGACGTACTGCGCCAGCAGCAGCACCAGCGCCCGCTCGTGGACCGCGAGCACGCCGGCCGTCTCGTAGCCGGGCATGTCGGGGACCAGGGCGTGCGTCAGCGGGATGACGAACAGGCGCGTCGGCACGTGGGCGAGCACGCGGATCTCCTCCCCCATGCGCGCCCGCTCGGCGAGCGCCTCGGGGGCCTGCTCCAGCGCACGCACCGGGTAGAGCGCCCGCGCGCTGCGCCCCGAGCGGAGCGCCTCGGTGAGAGCCCGCTGGAGCGCCGGGTGGGTCGGCTGGCGCCACTGGTCGGGCCGCAGGGACAGGATGTCGCCGGTGCTCTCCTCGATCCAGCGGGCCATCGTCGCGGCGGCCTCGCCCTCGGGGATCCGGTGTCCGGCCAGCGGCTCGGTCGCGTCGGGACCGACGGGGATGCGCGGCATCACCTGGGGCACCGTGATCGCCAGCTCCCGGACCCGGCGCACGGCGGCCTCCATGCGCTGCACCTCGTCGTCGAGAAGGTGGCTGAGCACGTGCGCCATGGGGGGCACCTGGAGCCGCCCGGCCGCGTCGACCGCGACGGCGCCCATGGCGAGGAGGGGCCCGAGCGCCCGCTGCAGCTCCTCGACCCCGTCGAAGTCGAGCGCCGCTGCCGCGTGGGCGAGATCCTGGCCGTGGCGCCCGTGCACCCGCCAGTAGAGGTCCTCGGTCTCCAGGGTCAGCCCGAACTCCGACAGCGCCGCCTGCACCGCCCGTCGCGTGACCATGTCTCCACCCTAGCCAAACATTGGCAACTTCCTGTCACTGGCGCATCGGAGCCACCTGTCCGGATCGGGTCAGTGGAACGATGGGTCCGACGCTCGGTCGCTCCGCGGGGGACGCGACCAGTCGGCCCGTCGGGGGACGGATCCGCGAGCGTCAGCAGAGGGCGCCGTGCCGAGGGGATACGGCGCCCTCGCACATTTCTCGGCCCCCGCGGCGCCCGGTAACCTGCCACGCGGCCCTTTCCCACGCACCAGAGCGAAGCAGGCGAGCACCCAGGCATGGCACGACGCAGCAGCGACTCCCCCGCCCCCGAGCCCACCGACTGGGTGACCCGGGCGGCGGACGACGCCATCCGGCACGCGGGCGGCGACCCGCGCGACCCCGCGGTGGCCGAGCAGCTCCGGGCCGCCGGCACGGTCGTCACCTGCGCCTCGGGCATCAGCCCCTCGGGCCCGATCCACCTCGGCAACCTGCGCGAGTTCCTCACGACGCACTTCGTGGCCGAGGAGCTGAAGCGCCGCGGCGTACCGGCGCGCCACCTCCAGTCGTGGGACGACTTCGACCGGCTCCGCAAGATCCCCGAGGGCGTCGACCCGTCGTGGACCACCCACATCGGCAAGCCGCTCTCCGCCGTCCCCGACCCGTGGGAGTGCCACACCTCGTGGGCCGAGCACTTCAAGGCGCCGCTGCGGGCCGCGCTCGCCGAGATGGGCTGCACGATGGAGGAGGTCGACCAGACCGACCGCTATCGCGCCGGGGCCTACACCGAGCAGGTGCTCCACGCGATCGAGCGCCGCGACGTCATCGAGTCGGTGCTCGCGCGCCACCGCACGAAGCAGGCCGTGCCCGAGGACGCCTCCGCCGAGGAGGCCGCGGCGCTCGAGGACTCGGTGGCCGAGGACGACGAACCGACCCAGACCGGCGACCTCGCCCGGTTCCCCTACAAGCCGTTCTGCCGCACCTGCGGCCGGGACACGGTGACGCTGACGTCGTACGACGAGGAGACCACCGACCTGGCCTACACCTGCGACGCCTGCGGCGACTCCCACGTCACCACCGTGCGGACGCAGCCCGAGGGCAAGCTCGTCTGGAAGGTCGACTGGCCCATGCGGTGGTCGGTCGAGGGCGTGAACTTCGAGCCCGGCGGTGTCGACCACGCCTCGCCCGGGTCGTCGTACACCGTCGGCAAGGAGATCGTGAAGCTCTACGGCGGCCGGGCGCCCTCGTTCGTGGGCTACTCGTTCGTGGGCGTCGCCGGCATGGCGAAGATGTCGTCCTCGAAGGGCGGCGTGCCCACCGCGGCCGACGCCCTCCGCGTGCTGGAGGCGCCGGTGCTGCGCTGGCTCTACGCGCGGCGGCAGCCCAAGCAGGCCTTCACGGTGGACCTCGGTCCCGAGGTGGTGCGCCTGTACGACGAGTGGGACGCCCTCGGCAAGAAGGCGGCGAACCCGGCGAAGCGCGACGCGCAGGTGCTCGCCTTCGAGCGCGCGTCGACGACGTCGAGCGCCGGGACCCTGCCGACGCCTCCCGTCGTCGTGCCGTTCCGCACGCTCTCCTCGATCGCCGACGTGACCGCCGGCAGCGCCGACCAGATCAGCCGGCTCGTCGGCGACCTCGGGCACGCGCACGACTCCGTGGCCGACCTCGAGCCGCGCCTCGGCCGGGCCATCACCTGGACGCACGAGTTCGTGCCGGAGGAGGACCGCACCACGGTGCGCACCACCCCCGACCGTGAGCTGCTCGCCTCCCTGGGGGAGCTGGAGCGCACGTGGCTGCACCTGTTCCTCGAGCAGCTGCCGAGCGCGTGGACCGACGGCACGCCGGACCTCGACCGCGTCACGACGGTCGTCTACGGCGTCCCGAAGCTCGCCCGCGGGCTCGCGCTCGAGGACCAGCCGACCGACGAGGTCAAGGCCGACCAGAAGGCGTTCTTCACCCTGCTCTACCGGCTGCTCGTCGCCGCCGAGCGCGGTCCGCGACTGCCCACGCTCGTGCTCGCGCTGGGCCCGGACACCGTCCGGGCACTCATCCAGGCGGCCTGAGCCGGTCCCCTCTCGGCGGGTAGTCCCTGACGTTTTGCACGCGACACGCCGGACCTGCGGCCCGACACGGTGCGGAACGTCAGGGACTACCCCCTCGAGGCAGGCGTCAGACGGCGCCGAGCAGGGCGTCGTACGCCGCGGGGCTCGAGTCGCGCAGGAACTCCGAGCAGCGCTCCCACTCCGCCGTCTCGCCGATCTCCCGCGCCGTGAGCGCGAGCAGGGCGAGCGCGCGGAGGAAGCCGCGGTTGGGCTCGTGGTCCCACGGCACGGGGCCGTGGCCCTTCCAGCCGTTGCGACGCAGCTGGTCGAGGCTGCGGTGGTAGCCGACGCGCGCGTAGGCGTAGACCGTCACGGCGTCCGCCCCCTCGGCCTTCGCCTGCTCGGCGAGCGTGGCCCAGGCGACAGGCGACTCGGGGTGGCGACGGACGACGTCCGCCGGGGCGGAGCCCTCCAGCTCGGCGGCGGCGGGGTCCTCGGGCAGACGGGTCGGCGGCGGACCCGCCATCAGGTCGACGTGGCTCATGGAGCCCAGCCTGCCACGCGCGCCGTACCCCCCGACGCACCCGGGTCGTGGTGCCAGGCCCGCGGAAACCGCAGGCGAGGCACCACGACCCGGGTGGGTGGTGCGGGGTGGCAGCAGGTCAGCGCGAGGCGACGACGAGCTCCGCGATCTGCACCGTGTTGAGCGCGGCACCCTTGCGGAGGTTGTCGTTGCTGACGAACAGGGCGAGGCCACGTCCGCCGTCGACGCCCTCGTCAACACGGATCCGGCCGACGAGCGACGGGTCCTTGCCGGCCGCGTCGAGCGGCGTCGGGATGTCGACCAGCTGCACGCCGGGCGCGTCCGCGAGGAGCTCCTTGGCACGCGCCGGCGACAGCGGCCGGGCGAACTCGGCGTTGATCGCCAGCGAGTGGCCCGTGAAGACCGGGACGCGCACGCAGATGCCGGAGACGCGCAGCTCGGGGATGCCGAGGATCTTGCGCGACTCGTTGCGCAGCTTCTGCTCCTCGTCGGTCTCCTCGAGGCCGTCGTCGACCAGGTTCCCGGCGAACGGCAGCACGTTGTAGGCGATCGTCTTCTTGTAGACCCCCGGCTCGCCGAACGCGACGGCCTCGCCGTCGTAGGCCAGCTCGCGCGCCTTGTCGCCCGCCGCCTCGATGCCCGTGGCCAGCTCCTCGACGCCGGCGACGCCGGAGCCCGAGACCGCCTGGTACGTCGACGCGACCAGCCGCACCAGGCCGGCCTCGTCGTGCAGCGGCTTGAGCACCGGCATGGCCGCCATCGTGGTGCAGTTGGGGTTCGCGATGATGCCGCGCCCGGCCGCGATCACGGACGCGGCGGCCTCCGGGTTGACCTCGGAGACGACCAGCGGGATCGCCGGGTCCTTGCGGAAGGCGCTCGAGTTGTCGACGACGATGACGCCGGCGTCCACGAAGCGCTGCGCCTGCGCGCGCGACGTCGTCGCACCCGCGGAGAACAGGGCGATGTCGAGACCGCTCGGGTCGGCCGTGGAGGCGTCCTCGACGGTGATCTCGCGGTCGCCGAACGGCAGCACGGTGCCCGCCGAGCGCGCCGAGGCGAAGAACCGCACCTCGTCGGCCTCGAAGCCGCGCTCGAGGAGGATCTGCCGCATCGCGACGCCGACCTGCCCGGTGGCGCCCACGACGCCGATGTTCACGCCCATGTCAGCGTCCCGTCCCTGCGTAGACGACGGCCTCGCCGTCGGAGTCGTCCAGGTCGAACGCGGTGTGTGCCGCGCGTACCGCGTCGTCGATCTGGGTCTCGTCGATGATGACCGAGATGCGGATCTCCGAGGTGGAGATCATCTCGATGTTGACGCCCGCCGCGGCCAGCGAGGCGAAGAACTTTGCGGTGATGCCCGGGTGGGACTTCATGCCGGCCCCGATCAGCGAGACCTTGCCGATCTGGTCGTCGTAGAGCAGCTTGTCGAAGCCGACCTGCTCCTGCAGCGCGGCGAGCGCCGTGACGGCGGTCTGGCCGTCCTCGCGGGGCAGCGTGAAGGAGATGTCCGTGCGGCCCGTCGCGGCGGCGGAGACGTTCTGCACCACCATGTCGAGGTTCACGGCCGTCGTCGCGAGCGTCTCGAAGATCCGCGCCGCCTCGCCCACCTTGTCGGGCACGCCGACGACGGTGATCTTGGCCTGGCTCTTGTCGTGGGCGACGCCCGAGATGATCGCGTCTTCCATGGCTGCTCCCTGCTGCTCGGGGACGATCCAGGTGCCTTCCTTCTGGGAGAAGGTCGAGCGCACGTGGATGGGCATGTTGTGGCGGCGGCCGTACTCGACGCACCGCAGGTGGAGGATCTTCGCGCCGTTCGCGGCCATCTCGAGCATCTCCTCCGTGGAGACGCGGTCGAGCTTGCGAGCCTTGGGGACGATGCGCGGGTCGGCCGTGAAGACGCCGTCGACGTCGGAGTAGATCTCGCAGACCTCGGCGCCCAGCGCCGCCGCGAGCGCGACCGCCGTCGTGTCGGAGGCGCCGCGCCCGAGGGTGGTGACGTCCTTCGTGTCCTGGCTGACGCCCTGGAAGCCCGCCACGATCGCGATGTCGCCGGCCGCGATGGCCTGCTCGATGCGGCCCGGCGTGATGTCGATGATCTTGGCGCGGCCGTGCGCCGAGTCGGTGATGACGCCGGCCTGCGAGCCGGTGAACGACCGCGCCTGGTAGCCCAGCTGGTTGATCGCCATCGCGACGAGCGCCATCGAGATGCGCTCACCGGCGGTGAGGAGCATGTCGAGCTCGCGCGGCGGCGGGATCGGCGTGACCTGCTGCGCGAGGTCGCGGAGCTCGTCGGTCGTGTCACCCATCGCGGAGACGACCACGACCACGTCGTGGCCCTTCTTGCGGGTCGCCACGATGCGCTGCGCGACCCGCTTGATCCCGGCCGCGTCGGCCACGGACGAGCCGCCGTACTTCTGCACGACAATGCTCACGTCAGTCCCTCTTCACCCAGTACGACGCGGCCCGTCGCCTCGCGACGGACCGCACTTGACCGGCGCTGATCCTACCGGCGCGGGTGGGGTGCCCCCGACCACGTCCCACGGCCGGGACCACTGCCGGCGCCGTCGCGGGAACGGGCGCTCAGCGACCGGCGTCGAGCATCTCGTCGGCGGCGGCGATCCGCTCGACCTCGCCGACGAAGCTGGCGTCGAGGCGGGCGTGGGCGACGATCGACTGCAGGGCCCGCAGGGCGCCCGATGCCTCGCTGCCCCAGCTCGCGACGTACGAGAACTGCCACCACCAGAGCGCCTCGGCGACGCGGCCGGCCTTGAAGTGGCGCAGGCCGTGCGCGAGGGCCGAGGCGACCGACGTGAGGTCGTCGGACAGCGTCGACTCGACGAGCTCGGGCGCTCCCCCGGCCTCGGGGCCGTAGGGGTCGAAGACCTCGGTGAACTGGTCCACGCCGTCGAGCAGGTCGGCCAGCCGCAGGCGCATCTCGTCGAGGTCGGGATCGGGGCCTGCGTCGGGCTCGAACTCCTCGACCGGGTCGAAGTCCTGCTGCACGCCGAGACGCGCCCCGGCGAGGAGGACCTGCGAGACCTCGAGCAGCAGCAGCGAGATCGACCGGCTGCCGTCGGCCTCGCGGGCGATGGCCTGCAGCGCCACGAGGAAGCTCTCGACCTGGTCGGCGACCTGCTGGGCGAACTCGTCCGGCGCCTCGCGGGTCTCGGTGGGCGCTACCTCGGCCAACCCCCGCAGGGCGGCCTCGTCCTCCGGGTCCAACCCGGTCAGGTCGAAGACGACGCCCTCGTCCTTGAAGCTGTCAGTCATCTGCCGATCTCCTCCCGACGAAAGCGCGGCCGAGGGTGACCTCGTCGGCGTACTCCAGGTCACCACCCACCGGCAGTCCACTCGCAAGTCGGGTCACGCGCAACCCCAGGGGCTTGAGCATGCGGGTGAGGTAGGTCGCCGTCGCCTCGCCCTCGAGGTTCGGGTCGGTCGCGAGGATGACCTCGGTGACCGCCCCGTCCGCCAGCCGCACCATGAGCTCACGGATGTGGAGCTGCTCCGGGCCGATGCCGTCGATCGGGCTGATGGCGCCGCCGAGCACGTGGTAGCGCCCCTTGAACTCCCGGGTGCGCTCGATCGCGACGACGTCCTTGTACTCCTCGACGATGCAGATCACCGAGACGTCACGTCGCGGGTCGCGACAGATGCGGCACTCCTCCTCGGAGGAGACGTTGAAGCAGATGCGGCAGAACTTCACCTTCACCGTGACCTCGACGAGGGCGTCGGCGAGCCGCCGGACGTCCGTCGGGTCGGCCTGGAGCAGGTGGAAGGCGATCCGCTGCGCGCTCTTCGGACCCACGCCGGGCAACCGACCGAGCTCGTCGATGAGGTCCTGGACGACGCCTTCGTACACCGAGCGGGACCGCCGCTCAGAAGCCGATGCCGCCGGGCAGGCCCGGCGCACCGCCCTGGGGGCCGCCCTCGGGACCACCGAAGCCGCCGAGGCCACCCGCGAGCGGACCGAGCTTCTCCGCGGCCAGGCGGTCGGCCTGCGTGCGCGCGTCGCGGTACGCCGCCACGATCAGGTCACCCAGGTCGGAGAGCGCGTCGGGGTCGGCCGCGTCGACCGCGCTCGGCGGGATGACGACGCCCTTGAGCTCGCCCGAGCCGGACACGCGCACGGTGACGCCGCCGGCCGCGCCGTCGACCTCCGCCTCCTCGAGCTCGGCCTGCGCGGCCACGAGCTGCTCCTGCATCTGCTGGGCCTGCTGGAGGAGGGCGCCCATGTCGAAGCCGCCTCCCCCGGGGAGGCCGCCGGCCGGGTCGAACGGGTTCTGGCTCATCGGGTGCTCCTCGGAAGGTCGGGTGGGTCGGGTCGGTCGGGGCTGCGGGCCCCAGTCTGCCGGGGTGGTGTGCGGCTCAGTCGTGGCGGATCTGGTTGATGACGACCGCACCGAGCTCCCGCTCGAGCAGCGCGGTGCCGGCGAGGTCGGGGGCGTCGTCGACCGGGTCGTCGGGCGACGCCGCGTCGTCGGGGTCGTCGAGCCAGGCGGGCGGCTCGTCGGGCGGGGGCCCGTCCTGCGCCGCGCTGCGCTGGCCGGCCGCCGCGTGCGCCTGGCGCGCGGCGTCCGCCGGACGGGCGGCCGGTTCCTGGCGCTGGGGACGCTCCGCCTGCGGAGCCGCTCCGGCCTCCCGGGCCTGCGGCGGCCGCTCGGCCTCCTCGTGCTGCCGGGACCCGTCGGCTGGCGTCACGGACTCGGGTCGCGGAGCCGGTGCGCTCGGACGCTCGGGCTCAGCGGCCGGCGGCTGCGGCGGGCGGGGCGGGGTGGGGCCGCCGCCGGTGCCTCCCGAGCCACCGGCGGCACCCGGGTCGACGATCGCCTCGATGCGCCAGTCGAACCCGAAGGTGCGGACCGTCGCCTCCTGCACGACCTCGATGCTGCCGCCCGACTCGAAGGAGGACCGGGCGCCGGCGTTGGCGAAACCGAGGGTCAGCACGCCGTCGGAGAACGCCACCACCTGCGCGTTCTTCGAGAGGTGGATCCAGGTGACCCGCCGCATCGACTTCGTGGCCTCGACGACCTCGGGCCACAGCCGCCGTACGTCGGCGAGCGTCATGCCGCCCGACGACGAGCCCGCGCCGGACGGGGCCGGGGCTGACGGGGCCGGGGCTGACGGGGCCGGGGCTGACGGGGCCGGGGCTGACGGGGTCGGGGCTGCTGCCGGCTCGGGCTCGGGGCTCACCAGCGGCGGTGCGGCCGCCTGGGCGCCGGGCACAACCGCGGTGGGCCAGCCGTCGTCGGTGGTCGGGGCGTCGGCGTACGCCTGCTCGCCGGGACGCTCGCCCGGGCGGTCCGCCGGGGCCCCCGCGGGCGGGGCCGGCTCGGCGTGCGCCGGGCCCGGCTGCGTCGGGCGGGGAGTCGGCTGGAGGGCCTGGCCGCCGTCGTGCTCGCCGGGGCGGTCCCCGGGTCGGTCACCGACCGGCGACGGGGGCGCGGCAGGACGCGGAGGCACCGCGGGCGGCTGGTCGGCGACGGGACGCGGGTCGCGGCGCTCGACAGGGCGCTCGGCCGGCGGCGCGGTGGCGGGTGCAGCCGGGGCCGCTGTGGACGCAGCGGGCAGCGCGTCCGCGAGCCGCGGGCGCACGGTGCGCGGCGCCGGAGCGGGCGCACCGTCGGCCTCGGCCGCGATCGCAGCGCCACCGGGCATCGCCATCCGCCGTTCGATGCGGTCGAGGCGTGCCATGACCCCGTCACTGGTGGAGTCGGCGGCCGGCAGCAGCACGCGGGCGCAGATGAGCTCGAGGAGCAGCCGCGGCGCCGTCGCGCCACGCATCTCGGTGAGCCCGGCGGCGACGAGGTCGGCGGCGCGGCTGAGCTCCGTCGCTCCGAACCGGGCCGCCTGGGCACTGAGGCGCTCGCCCTGGTCCTCCGCGACCTCGAGCAGGCCGGTCGCCGGGGCGTCGGGGACCGCGGCGATGATGACGAGGTCGCGCAGACGGCGGAGCAGGTCCTCCGTGAAGCGCCGGGGGTCCTGACCCACCTCGATGACCTTGTCGACGACGCCGAACACACCCGCGCCGTCACCGGCGGCGAACGCGTCGATGACCTCGTCGAGCAGCGTGTCGGGGGTGTAGCCCAGCAGGCCCGTCGCCAGCGCGTGCGTCACGCCATCGGGGCCCGAGCCGCCGATGAGCTGGTCGAGCACCGAGAGGGTGTCGCGGGCCGAGCCGGCCCCGGCCCGCACCACGAGCGGCACCGCGGCGGGCTCGATCGGCACGCCCTCGCGGTCGCAGAGCTCCTGCAGGTAGCCCGACAGCAGCTTCGGCGGGATCAGCCGGAACGGGTAGTGGTGGGTGCGCGACCGGATCGTCGGGATGACCTTGTCGGGCTCCGTGGTCGCGAAGATGAACCGCAGGTGGGGCGGCGGCTCCTCCACCAGCTTGAGGAGCGCGTTGAAGCCCTGCGTCGTCACCATGTGGGCCTCGTCGATGACGTAGACCTTGTAGCGGCTGTGGACGGGCGCGAAGAACGCCTTCTCCCGCAGGTCGCGGGCGTCGTCCACACCACCGTGGGACGCGGCGTCGATCTCGATGACGTCGATGGAGCCCGGGCCGCCGCGCGCCAGGTCGCGGCACGAGCGGCACTCGCCGCACGGGTCGGCGATCGGCGCCTGCTCGCAGTTCAGCGCCCGCGCCAAGATGCGTGCGCTCGTCGTCTTGCCGCAGCCGCGGGGGCCGGAGAACAGGTAGGCGTGGTTGACCCGGTTGCTCGCCAGGGCGGCGCGCAGCGGCTCGGTGACGTGGTCCTGGCCGATGACCTCGGCGAACGTCTCCGGGCGGTAGCGCCGGTAAAGAGCGAGGGGGGAGTCCACGAGAGGCACCCTAACGAGAGGCGCTGACAACCTCGACCGCAGCGGTCGGGGGACGAAAAGGCCCCCCGTGCACCCGGCAGAGCTCACTTACCCTTGCTGCCTTCCGGCCCTGGGGGAATTGGGCGAGGTGCCGCCACACGGGGGGTTGGCAGCGAGTGTAGGCGACCCCTGGAGCGAGCGACAACGCGACCACTCCGGAGGTCGGACTGCGGCGGACCGCGCCGTACGGCGGGTGCGTGCGCGTGCACCGGATTTCACCGGCCCCGCGGCACCCAGTACGCTCCTCGGCGGAGGTATCGCCTAGTGGCCTATGGCGCACGGCTGGAATCCGTGTTGGGTTAACGCCCTCGGGGGTTCGAATCCCCCTACCTCCGCCGTAGATGGATCAGAGAACCCCCGCCGGGTGTCACCGGGCGGGGGTTCTCGCGTTTCTCCCCTCCCCGCCGTTCGAGCAGGCGGGGGGCGACCTCGGCGACGGTGAGGGCGAGGCCGCCGGGGCCGCTCAGGCGCGGGCGCACCGGCGTCCCGGCGTCCCAGCGGCGACGCCGTAGTCGCCCGGGCAGCCCGTCTCGGCGTCGCGGAAGTTCACGGCCGTGCGGTCGCCGACGGGTGGCTGGTGAGGGTCGCGTCGTCGTCGGCCTCGATCATCACCGCTGAGCCCCCGGCATGGGCCGGCGCGGCGAGGAGGGCGGTGGAGGCGGTGGTCGCCGGACCTCAGTGCCAGTTCTGCGAGCTGCGGGTCGAGGTCACCAGGAGCGGACGGTCGCCGAGCAGCCCGGACCACCGCACCGCGAGGGCGAGCGCGTGCCAGAGCAGCGCGCTCGTCCCCGCCGAGAGGGGCTTGCCGTCGTCATCGACGGTCGTCACGCCGTACGTCGCCGCCGTGCGCCCGGGCCACAGCCGCGCCACCTGTCCGGAGGCGACGACGGCGCGCTTCTCGAGGAGGTCGAGGCTGGTGTAGCCCATCGGCACGTTCGCCAGCAGCGCCTCGTCGGCGAAGTCCACGAGGTCGCCGCAGCGGGAGAGCCCGTGGTTGGTGCGCACGAGGTGGAGCGGCTCTTCGTGGTGCGTCGCCGTCGCCGCGGGACGGCCCGCGAGCCACCCGGACGGGCCCGGGGAGCGGAACTCCTGACGCCCCACCCGCACCGAGCGGTCGTGCCACGCATCGGCGTCGGTGACCATCGGGATGTTCAGCTGCCGCACGTTCCCTCTACTCCCCCAGACCGATGTCCGGCCCGGTCGAGGCTAACCGGACCGACGCCCCCGCACGGAAGTCGGTGGCGCGTGCGCCCCGTCGTCGGTCAGCCTGGAGCGGTGACCTGGACGACGACCACCCTGCGCGACGCGCTCCGCGCCGACCTCGTGGTGGCGCTGCGTGCCCGCGACCGCACCGTCGCCACCGCCCTGCGCACCACCATCGCCGCCATCGACAACGCGGAGGCGCTGCCCACCGTCGACGTGACCCCACCGACCTCCGGTCCCGTCGCCGGAGCGGTCTCGGGCCTGGGGGCGACGGAGGCGGTACGGCGCGAGCTGTCCCCCAGCGACCTCGCCGTGCTGCTCGCGACGCAGGTCGCGGAGCGGCGCGCGGCCGCTGACGAGGTGGAGCGCCACGGACGCGATGCGGACGCTGCACGCCTGCGGCGCGAGGCCGACGTCGTGGCGGCGTACCGCGACCGGGCGTGACGGCCGGGAGCGCGGCTACGGCTCCCTACGACCTCCTGGCCTCGCGTGGACCGCGCACGACGTAGAGCACGGCCGCGCCGAGCACCAGTGCGGCCCAGACCACGGCGGGGACCTGGGCGAGCGCCGTGCTGAAGGGGCGGTCGATCGCGCCGTCGGCCACGACCGCCAGACCTCCGATGGCGACCGGCACGACCCACGCGGCGTCGCCGATCGCGACCACCGCGACGTACCCGGTCACCAGCAAGAGGCACACCAGTCGCGTCGTGTCGGGGACCCCGAACGCCGCGGGCCACGCCGCGATGGCGACAGCCCCGAGCGAGCCGGCGAGCTGCACCGCGCGCCAGCTGGTGGTCCGCACGAGAGTGGCCTCCAGGCCACCGACGGCTGAGTAGAGCGGCAACAGGCCCGCGCCGGCCCCCGCGAGGGCGAGGACCAGCGGGACGGCGACCGGCCAGTCCACCAGGGGCACGTCGATGACCGACCCGTCCTGCCAGGTGGCGAGGACGAGGAGCGCGACCGCGACCGGGAGGGCGATGTGCCAACGGCCCACCCGGAGGAGCACGGTGACCACCTCCCTCACCCCACCACGAGCACAGGACCGCGATCGGGTTCGCAGTCGCTGAGCAGGGCGTACGCCGCGGCCACCTCGTCGGGAGCCGGCCCCTCGACCTGGCCGTCGAGGCGGGCACCGACCCAGTCTGCGACGACGGCTTGCGCCGCGAGCAGGTCCTCGGGCGGTTCGACCGCCGCGTAGGCGAGACACCGCCGAGGCGCCACCAGGGTCTCGAGCACGTCCGCGCGAGACAGCCGGCCCCCTGTGACCTGCCCCGGGTCCGCGCTCAGGGCACCGGCGTCGTCGGGAATGCGGTTGTCACGCAGGCCGCGGTCGTACACGTACCGGCCCTGGAGCGGGAGCCCCGAGTCCGCGAGCTGGGCGTAGGCGTCCGTCAGCGAGACAGCGGCTGCGTCGACCAGGTCCGGCGCCCGCGCGGGTGCGCAGACCTGGGGCCGCTCACCGGTGCACGACATCGCCTCCTCGACGAGCACGCGACTGCCGTCCTGCTTGAGCTGGTGGAAGAGGACCAGACCGGCGATGACGGGGACGACGGCCAACGCAACCGTCCCGCGGCGCAGGGTGGACGGGCCACCGGCGACCGCGACGCCGAGCAGCGCCCCGCCCACGGCCAGCCCCAGGTGGGCCGCCACGTGCCCGAGCGTCCAGGCCGGCGAGATCGCGACGCCCACCAGGGTGCTCAGGCTGCCGCCAGCCTGGAAGAGCCCCATCAGCTCCACCCGCGGCGACAACGCGAACACCGCGTAGACGGTGAGCGCAGCGATCGGGCCGGCCGCCCTGTTCCTCTGCAGCGAGCCGATCGCGAACCCGACGAACGCGGCCGCCACGACGACGGCGGTCACCGACACCGCGACCGGCACGATGACGTCCGCGCGAGCGGCGACCGCGCCGTGACGCACCAGGCGGACCCCGACCGGGACCATGCCGGCCGACCAGGCCAGGGCACCGAGCACCGCGGCCGCAGCCGGGAGGGCGAGAGCCGCCAGCCGGCCGCGAGGCGACGTCTGCTCCATCAGCAGCAGCGTCGGCGCGTGCCGCCACGCACGGTCGTGCGCGACGAGTCCGGCGATCACAGGGCCCAGGAGGATCGTCCCGCTCGCCCCCCAGCTGACGGCCCAGTCCCACTCGGTCTGCCATCCGTCGCGCGACCACGTCGCAAGGACGACGAGCAGCACCAGGCCCGGCCAGGCCAGCGCCACCGTGGAGCGACGGCCCCACAGGAGGATCGCGCGGGTCACGCCGCACGGCCCTCGAGGCAGACCGTCAGGAAACCGGCCTCGAGCCGACGGTGCTCCGCCGTGCCCGCGGGCGCGCGCTCGACGAGGCCCGCCGGCGTGCCGTCGAACCGCACGAGCCCCTCGTGCAGCGCGATGATCCGTTCGGCCAGGTCAGCCACGTCCTCCATGACGTGGCTGCTGATGAGCACCGTGCCGGGCAGGGTCTGGAGCAGCTCGACCATGCCGCGCCGCTGGTGCGGGTCGAGACCCGTGCTGGGCTCGTCCAGCAGCAGCACGTCGGCCTCACCCGCGAGCGCTTGAGCGAGCGCCACCCGCCGCAGCATGCCGCCGGACAGTGAGCCGAGCTTGCTCGACCGGCGCGCCTCCAGCCCGACCCGTTCCAGGGCCTCGTCGGCAGCCCGTGCCGCCCTCCCGCTGGGGAGTCCCCGCATCCACGCCAGGTAGGCCACCACCTCGTGCGCCGTCAGGTTCGACGGGAAGCGGGGCAGCTGCGGCACGAGGGCCACCCGCCGCTGCGCGGGGCGACGCGTCCGACGGCCGTAGACGTCGTGCCCCGCCACCTCCACGGTGCCCGCAGTGGGTCGGCGACCGCCCGCCACCGCTGTCAGCAGGGTCGACTTGCCGGCCCCGTTCGCGCCGATGAGGGCCGTGACGCCCTCGTCGAGCGCGAAGGAGACGCCGTCGAGGGCGCGCACCGCGCCGTACTCCTGGACGAGGCCGCGCACCGCGAGCCGCATCGTCGTGCCGTCGTGGACCACGCCGCTCCCCCGAGTCGTCGATGCTGTGCCCACCCCGAGGGGTGGCCGCCGTCATCATCGACGCTATCGGCGAGGTTTGTCGACCAGCCGATCCACAGGCGCCCTCAGCGCCGCCGCCACCGGCTCGTCGCGGGCCGCACGACGAGCGCGAGGGCGAGGGCGGCGCCGGCGAGCAGGCCCCACCACAGGAACTCCGAGCGCGACACCCCGAGGTGGTCCTCCGGCGCACGCGGCGCGCGGGCCTCGACCGTCTCGCCCGGCAACGTGGTGCTCGTCGTGACGGTGCCGTCGGGGGCCACCTCGAGCACCCGGGTCAGCGCCTCGACGGGCTGCACGACCCCCGCCCCGCCGTACGCGTTCGGCGCGTCCGTCACCCCGCCCGCCGTCGCGATGATCCGCGCGCGCACCTGCGGCGCCGTCCACTCGTTGCCCGAGCTGAACATGACCGCGGCGAGACCGCTCACGACCGCCGCGGCGTACGACGACGACGCCGGCACCTCGCACGCCCCCTCGGGGAGCAGCGTGAGCGCACCGCCGCTCGGGGCGACCACGTCCGTCGCGTAGGAGGGCCGCGTCCACGACGACGCCGGGGCGCCGAGCTCCGGCATGGCGGCGACGCTGAGCGCGGAGGGGTACGCCGCGGGGTAGGCCACCGCGTCCGACGGGTCCTCCTCCGGACGGTTGCCGAGGCTCGGCGGGTCGCCGCCCTCGACGTTGAGGTTGGCGGCCACGACCAGCACGTCGAGGGCGTCCAGCTGCTCGACGAGCGCGGCGACCTCCGGCGACTGGGAGGCATCGACGGTCATGGACACGTTGACGACCTTGATGTTCCGGGGCGCGTGGTTGGCGACGACCCACTGCAGCCCCGCGGCCAGGCCGGCGACCGTGGGCTCGACGAGCCCGTCCTGGCCGCCCTCGTCGGTGTTGACGTCGGCGACCTGCACCGCGTAGATCGTCGCCGCCGGGGCGACCCCCACCCCCGGGCCGCCGCCACGCCCGGCGATGATCCCCGCCACCTTCGTGCCGTGGTAGGACTCCGTCGTCGCCGTGGTGCCCCGGAGCTCGACCGATTCCTCCACCGGGAGCGCGTCGCTGGCGGCCACCCCCGTGTCGATGACCGCGACCCCGACGTCCTCGCCGCGCGCGATGCGGTGCAGCGACGCGTAGTCGAGGTCGGTGGCCAGCGGCGAGGTCCCGTCGCTGCCGAGCGGCTCCCCGTTCTGCGACGGACCGGCCGGGCACTCGACGGCCGCCGCCGGCGCGGTGACTCCGGGCAGGAGCGTCACGCACGTCGCCGCGGCGGTCAGCCCCAGCGCCGGTACGACGCGCCCCACCGCCCGGCGGATCACCCGCCCGCTCCCGCCTCGGCCTCGGCGCCCTCCTCGGCCGGTGCCTCCTCGCCGGGAGCGACCGGCGTGCACGTGCGGTCCGCCTGAGCGCTCGAGCCGATAGGCCGGAGCGCCTCCTCCCGCGTCAGCGTGACCCCGCAGCCGAAGTGCTCGATCCACGCGGTCGGCACGACGGGGGCGTCGTCGATCCCGTAGCCCAGCTGGGTGAGGGCGTCGCCGGGCAGCGCGTAGCGCACGCCCTGGGAGTCGACGAGGAACGCGTCGCCGGCGCGGGTGTCGGTGAAGCCGCCGACCCGCACGACGGCGCCGCTGCCGCGCTCGACGAAGGTCCGCACCTCGTCGGCGCCGACGCCCTCGGCGGCCGCGGGTGCGGAGGGCCGGAACGCGAGCGTGACCGTCGGCGGCACGTCCTCGTGGGTGCTGAGCACGACGCAGGGCTGCTGGGCCGTCGCGTCCTGCCGGAGCTCGGGGCGGTCGACAGGCCAGACGTCGTTGGGGGCGGGGTCGGCGTACCGGGTGCCGATGTCACCCGTGACCTGCGACGGCTCACCGATGTTGGGCAGGGTGCGGTAGACCGCGGCTCCGAAGTCCGACATCTCGCGGTAGCCGTCCGCCGTCAGCACGACCTCGTCGCCGTTGCGGTCGAGCACGAGCATGCCCGTGAGCGCCGGGTTGCCGTTGGAGAGGGTGAGTCCCTCGATCCCCTGCCCGGGCTGGTCGAGCTGCCCCTCGAAGTCGAAGGCGTCGAGCCCCAGCGGGGGTGCCGCCGGGAAGAGGTCGACCCAGTCGCGCGGCACCTCGACGACGTCCTCGGGCACCGGGCCCTCGAGCACCTCGAGCAGCTCGGCAGCGGCCTCGGCCGACGGGATCTCCATGCGGAAGGTGCGCGGCGTGCCCGCGGCGTCCGGCTGGCCGGGGGCGAGCAGGAAGTAGGTGCCCCCGCTGCTCACGACCATGGCGGCCTGCGCGTCCACCTCGACGGACGCGTCGGAGGTCACCGCGACCTGGAACCCGCCGCCGTTCGTCGTGCACCCGGTCCACCCGGTGCGGACCAGCGCGTCGCCGCCCGGCATCGCCACGGGGGCCTCGGGGATGCCGATGGCGTCGGCCTGCTCGTACTTGTTGATCTCCGCCTCCGGCACCGTCGTCGGGTTGAGGTCGGAACCGAGGATGAGGCGCGCGGAGGTGGCGTTGACGATCGGCACGAGCACGGTGTCCTCGCCGTTCTCGCCGACCTGCACGAGGTAGAGCTGCACCGAGTCCTCGGCGAGCACGACGCCCTCGCTGTCCGCCCAGCCGGCGTTGGGCCGCGGCTTGACGAAGCCGAGCACGGCGGCGGCGGCGAGCACGAGCACGGTGATCGCGATGCCGCCGACGATGGCGCGGCCGGGCCGGCTCGGCTCGACCTCGCGCCCGCCGGGGGCGCCGGAGACGAAGGCGGTCACGAGCCGCCGGCGGCTGAAGGAGTAGGCCTCGACGAGGTCGCGCTTGGTGGCCACGTCAGCGCGCGATCAGGTCGGGGACGCCCACCGCGACGGCGAGCAGCGGGAAGAGGGCCACGAGCGCGACGGTCTCGGCGATGTCGCCCAGACGGGCACGGCGCACCGAGGTGCCGCCCGGCACCAGCGTCGTCAGCAGCACGAGGCCGCCCGCGACGGCCAGCGCGACGGCGGCGGTGGGCCGCCAGTCGGGGTGGACCACCAGGACGCTGACGGCCGTGACGAGCAGGCCGAGGATGCCGGTGCCGAGCCCGACGAGCACCTCGAGCCCGGTGCGGTACTGGCGCGTCCGCATCATCACGACCACGCAGCACAGGGCGGCGAGCACGGTGCCCGCGAGGCCCAGGCCCACCGCCAGCGGCGCGACGAGCACGACCAGCAGGCCGACCGCGGAGGTGATGCCCACGAGGATCTCGTGGGCCGTGCGGGCGTCGGCCAGCACCCGCTCGGGGTCGATGTCGTCGGGGTCGTTCTCGATGTCGTCGACCGTGGCCAGCTGGTCGACCCGCGTCGACGTCGCGCTGAGCGCGAGCCACGGGAAGACGCTGCCCGCCACCACGACGAAGACGAGCACGACGGTGAGGACGGCGCTCGGGTCCCAGGTGGTGACCCCGAACAGCCACCCCCCGACCGCCATCAGACCGCCGAGCAGCACGGGTGCCGCGAGGAGCGGGCGTCCGTCCTCGAGGCCCACCACCACGACGAGGGCCACGGCCAGGACGCCGAGACCGACCGCGGTGAGCACCGGCACGTCCCACTCCACGGCGGCCAGGTAGCCCGCCACCCCGCCGTACGCCGCGCCGAGGAGCCCGACGACGACCGCCGCCTGCCGCTCGTGCTGCACGCGGGAGAGGACCACGGCTCCGGCACCCAGCACCAGGGCGATGACGGCGGCGCCGACACCGGCCAGCAGCGCGTCGCTCTGGATGAGCAGCGACCAGGCGCCGACCCCGAGCAGCAGGGCCGCGGCCCCGAGGGCGGTGCGGCGACCCGCCGCCGGCTCCCACGGCTTCAGCTCGCGCTCGACCACGTCCGTCATCGCCTCGACGACGTCGTCGTACACCCGCGGCGGGTCGTCGTCGACGCCCGCGCTGACGGTGAGGAGACCACCGTCCTCGACGCCCTGGATCATGAGGCCCGCGTCGTGCGCCAGCGTGCGGCCGTCGTGGGTCACCACGCGGTAGCCGCCGTGCACCGTGGCGGCGTCGAGGAGACCCACGCTCCGGGCCAGCTCGGGCACCAGCTCGGCGACCGGGACGGCCGACGGCAGGACGAGGTCGACCCGCCGCCGCCCGGACGCCACGGTCACGCGCACCAGACCCGACGTACCGACCTGTGCCTGGCTCATCGTGGGGCTCCTCCTCGGGCTCGGCGGGTCACGCGCCCGGAGGGCGGCCCGCTGGGGGAGGTGCGGCCGGACGGCCGCACCCGGACACACGAGCCGCCCCGACCATCAGTGGTCGGGGCGGCTCGTCGACGACTCAGACCGGGAACCGCTCCGCGCCGCGGAGGTCGGCCGCGCGGTACTCCTGGTTCGAGGACTGGACCGCGTTGCCGGTGCTCTCCAGCAGCGCGATCATCTCGGCGATCGCGGTGTCCCACTGCGCCTTGGCGGTGAGGTAGGCCTGCTGTGCCTGGCCCTCCCACTCGCTGCGCAGCGGCGACAGCTCGCTCTCGAGCTGGTCGAGGCGGGCCTCGATGTCACGGGCGGTGCTGACGAGGTCCTGCGAGGCGGCCTCGAGGCTGCCGTGGTTGACGCGGATTCCGCTCATGTTTCTCTCCTGCTCCTCGAGCCCGGCTCAGCCGAGGCGGTTGAACTGCGACTGGAAGGTGTCGGCCTGCGTCGTGTCCGTCGAGACCGCGTCGGTCTCGGTGTCGCGCAGGGAGGCCTCGAAGTTGTTGAGGGCGTTGGTGATCGTCTGTTGCTTCTCCTGCCAGGCGTTGTGCAGCTGGTGGAAGGCCGCGGCACCCTGGCCGCCCCACTGCGCACCGATGCCCTGGATCTTGCTGGAGAGCGTCTGGCTCTTGCGGTCGAGGTCGATCTTCGCCTCGCTGACCAGCTGGGCCGCGCTGGAGAGACTGCCCTCTCCGATCTGAACGTTCGACATGCTCATCTCCTTCTCCCCCGAGCGGTTCCGAGACGCGCGAGGAGCTGACCGTGTGGTTCGGACTCGCCGGGCGAGGTCGCTGCCCACCCGGACGGTGGCGTGTGGTACCCGGGGCCCGAACCGGTAAACACCTCAGCCGACGATTTCCCAGATTCTGCGGAAAACTCCGACGGTCACGACGAAGGCCGGCACGGCGAGCGCGACGGTGAGCGCCTCGGCGATCTCGGCGCGGCGTCCCCACCACACGGAGCGCCATCCGCGGCCCAGCGCCACGGCCGCCGCGACCACGGCCACGCCCACCACGACGGCGGCCAGGCCGAGGCGGCCCGACCACGACTGCTCGGCGACGACGGCCACCAGCACGCACCCCAGGCACCACAGCCCGGCGAGCCGCAGGGCCACCCGTGCGGCGGGGTGCCGGTAGCTGCGCGCGACGAGCAGCTGGGTGCAGCCCACCAGCGTGACCAGCAGGGGCGCGCCCACCTCGTCGAGCGGCAGCCGGGTCGTCTGCAGCACGAGCGGGGCCGCCACCAGCGACACGGCGAGCACGGCCATCGCCGCGGACCCGACGAGCCGCGCGCCGCGCTCGACGACGTCCTCGACGGCGGTGCGCCGGATGATCGTGCGGGTGCGCCGGCTCGTCGTGCGGTCGCGCGCCGACCAGGCCGAGACCGCCAGGCGCTCGAGGTCCACCAGCGTCTGGTCGGGCACGTCGACGGCCACGCCGGGCACGAAGCGGCCCGCCACGAGGCAGAGCAGGAGGAGCGTCGCCCACACGACCCGCTCGTGGAGACCGAGCACGGCGGCGAGACCGGCCACGACGAACACCGCGCCGCCGGCCCACATCCAGACGCGCAGCTGCTCGTCGGACACGCCCGTCGACGCGCGCGCCACCGCTGCCGTGACCGCCGCCCCGAGCGCCGCGATGCCGACGACCATGGGGAGCCGCGCGGACGCGGGGTCCCAGACCGCGACGAGTGCCGCCGTACCCCCGAAGACCGGGGCCGCCAGCACCCGCAGCTCGACGAGGCGCCCGAGCGGGAGGACCCCCACGACCGCCCCGGCGAGCAGGAGCCCGACCAGCAGCCGCCGGTCGTCCTCGTCGCCGCCGGCCAGCACCCCGAGGCCCGCGAGCAGCGCCGCAGCCGCGGCCAGCGCCACGAGGCAGCGGGCGACCGGGCCCGGCCCGTCCGCGGCGTCCGACCGGTGACGGTCGCCGCGCCCGCGGTCGGGTACGGCGGGGGGTGGGCCGTACGTCGCCACGACGACGCTGCCCGACCGGACGCCGGCGTCGGCCAGGGTGGCCCTGGCCGGGAGCTCGGCGCCGCGGTGGTCACAGAGACGGGCGGGCGTGCGCTCGCCGGTCTGCTTGGCGTACTCCCGGAGCACGTCCACCGCGGACGCGCCCTCGGGGACGAGGAGGTCCAGCACGCCGGAGCGGCCGTGCACCGAGAGCGCGAGCGTGCCCGTCGTGCTGCCGGCAGCCCCACCGGCCACGGTCTCGGTCATCCGACCCCTCTCTCGTCAGGGCGCGCCGGTGGCGCACGAGGGAGGCTAGTTCCCCGCCCGCGGCCGAACTACCCGTCCTGATCGGGACGGGTTTCCACCCCCGTCTCCACAAGGTGCGCGGCGGGGGTTTCGCCAGGGGGTCCGACGGGGCACGAAGGCGCCGGTGCGGCCTGCCCTGGCGCGTACCGTGAGGGGCCCGACCGGGCCGACGAGGGGAGCCGTGTGAGCACCACGCTGCGCAGCAGCCACCGCATCGACGCACCCGAGGTGCCGACCGGGCAGATCGTGCTGCAGCCGCCGCCCCAGATCCAGGAGCACGAGGGTGCCAGCGGCGTGCTCATGAACGCCATCCCGATGCTGGGCAGCATCGGCTCGATCGTCGTCATCGCGTCGCTCTCCGGCCAGGGCGGCACGACCGGCGGCCGCTCGATGCTCGCGGCGGGCATGTTCCTCTTCGCGACGCTCGGCTTCGTGGCGGTGCAGATCGACCGCCAGCGCAAGCAGCGGAACCAGCAGGTGACGGGGTCGCGCACGGAGTACCTGCGCTACCTGGCCGGCATCCGCCAGGCGGCCCGCGACTCGGCCGACCGGCAGCGCGAGGCGCTCACCTGGCACCACCCCTCCCCCGACGCCCTGCCCGCCGTGGCCGAGGACCGCACCCGGTTGTGGGAGCGCGCGTCCGGCGACGCCCACTTCCTCCAGGTGCGCTGGGGGGTCTGCCCGCAGCCGCTGTCCGTCGAGCTGGTGCCGCCGGAGAGCGCGCCCATCGACCAGGTCGACCCCGCCGCCGCGTCGGCCCTGCACCGGCTGCTCGTGGTGCACCGCGTGCAGCCGGGACTGCCGGCCTCGGTCGACCTGCGCGCCTTCGACCGCGTCGAGGTCTGCGGCCCGGAGGAGCAGGCACGCTCCCTCGCGCGGGCCATGATCACGAGCGCGGTCGCCTTCCACGGCCCCGAGCAGGTCGTCGTCGCGGTGCTGAGCTCCGAGGCCAACCTGGAGCACTGGGACTGGCTCAAGTGGCTCCCCCACGCGCAGAGCGCGCAGCAGTCCGACGCCGTCGGCCCCATGCGGATGGTGAGCACGTCCATCGACGACCTCGGCGCGCTGCTGCCGCCCGACCTCGCCGAGCGGCCCCGCTTCGGTGCGGACGAGCGCGCGGCCACCCCGCACGTCGTGCTCGTCGTCGACGGCGGCATCCTGCCGCCCGGCAACCACGTCATCCCGCCGGACGGCCTCCACGGCGTCACGGTGATCGACCTCCCGGCGCGGTGGGAGGAGCTCGAGGACCCGACCCGCCTGCGCCTCGAGGTCGTCGGCGAGGAGTCCGACGGACGCCCGCGCATCGACGCGATCCGGGTGCGCACCGAGGTCGTCCACGGCACCGGCGACCAGTGCTCCATCGCCAGCGCCGAGGCCCTCGCCCGGCGGCTGACCCCGCTCCACACCGTCTCCAGCGGCGACACCGGGGGAGAGCACCAACCCCGCGGAGATGTCCGGCCCCACCGACTTCATGGACATGCTCGGGCTCGGCGACGTGCACGGCTACGACCCGGCGGGCGCCTGGCGTCCCCGCCCGGCCCGCGACCGGCTGCGCGTGCCCATCGGCTCCGGCGACGGCGGGCTGGTGCACCTCGACATCAAGGAGTCCGCCCAGCAGGGCATGGGCCCCCACGGCCTCGTGATCGGCGCGACCGGCTCCGGCAAGTCGGAGTTCCTCCGCACGCTCGTGCTCGGCCTCGCGATGACGCACTCCTCCGAGCAGCTCAACATGGTGCTCGTCGACTTCAAGGGCGGCGCCACGTTCGCCGGCATGTCGGAGATGCCGCACGTGTCCGCGGTCATCACCAACCTCAGCCAGGAGCTCACCCTCGTCGACCGCATGCAGGACGCCCTGTCGGGCGAGATGGTGCGCCGCCAGGAGCTGCTGCGCGAGGCGGGCAACTACGCCTCGATCCGCGACTACGAGCGGGCGCGCGCCGGCGGCGAGGACCTCGCGCCCCTGCCGTCCCTCTTCATCGTCGTCGACGAGTTCTCGGAGATGCTCACGGCCAAGCCGGAGTTCATCGACCTCTTCGTCGCCATCGGCCGCCTCGGCCGGTCGCTCGGCCTCCACCTGCTGCTCGCCTCGCAGCGCCTGGAGGAGGGCCGCCTGCGCGGCCTCGAGTCCCACCTGTCCTACCGGGTCGGCCTCCGCACGTTCTCGGCCGGCGAGTCCCGTGCCGTGCTCGGCGTGCCGGACGCCTACGAGCTGCCCGCCGTGCCGGGCCTCGGCTACCTCAAGCCCGACCAGTCGACGCTGCTGCGCTTCAAGGCGGCGTACGTCTCGGGCCCGCCGCCGGCGAGCTCGCGCGCCACGGTGCGGCGCGACGAGGGCGGGAACGTGCGCGGCATCCTCCCCTTCACGATCTCCGAGGTGCAGACCCTCGAGCCGATCGAGGACGAGGTGGCGCCCGTGCAGGAGGTGCGGCCGGCCGCGCAGGGCGAGCAGCCCTCACTCCTGGACATCGCCGTCGACCGCATGCACGGCAAGGGGCCCTCGGCCCACTCGGTGTGGCTCCCGCCGCTCGACGTGCCCGACACCCTCGACCAGCTGATGCCGGACCTGACGACGACGCCCGACGCGGGCCTCGTGTCCCCGCACTGGCGCAGCATGGGCGGCCTCGTCGTGCCCCTCGGCACGGTCGACCGCCCCCGCGAGCAGCGCCGCGACACCCTCACGATCGACATGGCCGGCGCCGGTGGCCACGTCGCCGTGGTCGGCGGTCCCCGCAGCGGCAAGAGCACGCTGCTGCGCACGATCGTCACCAGCACGGCCCTCACGACCACGCCGCTCGAGTCCCAGTTCTTCGTGCTCGACTTCGGCGGCGGCACCTTCGCGCCCCTGGCCCGGCTCCCGCACGTCGCGGGCGTGGGCACGCGGGCCGAGCCCGACGTCGTACGGCGCATCGTCGCCGAGGTCCAAGGCATCGTGGACCGCCGCGAGGCCTACTTCCGCAACCAGGGCATCGACTCCATCGAGACCTACCGGACGCGGCGGCGGCAGGGGCGCGCCGACGACGGGTACGGCGACGTGTTCCTCGTCGTCGATGGGTGGAGCACGCTCCGCTCCGACTTCGACGACATCGAGATGTCCCTGCAGCAGCTCGCGGGCCGTGGCCTGACCTTCGGTCTCCACATCGTCGTGGGCGCCTCGCGCTGGCCCGACTTCCGCGCCGCGATGCGCGACGTCTTCGGCACGCGGCTCGAGCTGCGGCTCGGTGACCCCATCGACTCCGAGATCGACCGCAAGATCGCGGCGCTCGTGCCGACCGGTCGTCCCGGCCGCGGCCTCGTGCCCGGCAAGCTGCACTTCCTCGGCGCCCTCCCCCGCGTCGACACCACGCCCGACCCGGCGACCATCGGCGACGGCGTCGACGACCTCGTCGGCCGCGTCACCGCGGCGTGGACCGGACCGACCGGCCCGAAGCTGCGGCTCCTGCCCGAGCAGATCGAGTCCGACCGCGTGCTCGCCCAGGCCGCCGAGACGCCGCTCGAGGGCGGCCGCACCCTGGCCGACAGCGGGCGGATCCTCCTCGGCGTCAATGAGAAGGAGCTCGCCCCCGTCGGTCTCGACGTCGACGCCGAGCCCCACCTGCTCGTCTTCGGCGACGGCCGCTCCGGCAAGAGCGCGCTGCTGCGCTCCTACGTGCGGGAGGTCATGCGCACCCGCACACCGAAGCAAGCCCAGGTCGTGGTTGTCGACTACCGCCGCTCGCTGCTGGGCGAGGTGCCGGACGAGTACCAGCTGAACTACCTGACGAGCGCCGCCCAGGCCACGCCGCTGCTGCGGGACCTGGCGAAGTACCTCGAGAACCGGATCCCCGGTCCCGATGTCACGCCCGACCAGCTGCGCAACCGCTCGTGGTGGCAGGGCTCGGAGGTGTTCGTGGTGATCGACGACTACGACCTCGTCTCGACCGGCCAGAACTCGCCCGTCCAGCCGCTGCAGCCGCTGCTGGCCCAGGCGCGCGACGTCGGCCTGCACGTCGTGCTGGCCCGGCGGTCGGGCGGTGCGTCCCGCGCGCTCTACGAGCCCGTCATCCAGTCCCTGCGCGACCTGGCCATGCCGGGCATCGTGCTCTCCGGGTCGCCGGACGAGGGCGCGCTCATCGGCAACGTGCGCCCGCAGAAGGCCCCGCCCGGGCGCGGCCGGCTGGTGACGCGCGACCGCGGCACGGAGGTCGTGCAGCTGTCCTGGTCGCCGCCGACGGACCTCTGACCTGCGGCGGGGCCGCGCCGACGGGAGCACGTGCGCGCCCGTCGGCGCACCGTCGTCCGTATGATCGCCGGGTGATCTTCAAGCGGGTGGGCAGCGGGCGCCCCTACCCGGCCCACGGCCTGGACGCCAAGGGCTGGGCGGCGGTGCCGCCTCGGCAGGTGCGGCTCGACCAGCTGGTGACGACGAAGGACACCCTCCAGCTGGCGGCGCTGCTGGACGAGGACTCGACGTTCTTCGGCGACCTGTTCGCCCACGTCGTGGTGTGGCACGGCGAGCTGTTCCTCGAGGACGGCCTGCACCGCGCGCTCCGTGCCGCCCTGCAGCAGCGCAACGTGCTCCACGCCCGGGTCGTGGTGATCGACTCGTGAGCGACGCCATCGACACCCGGGTCCGCACCGCGATCACGATGACCGTGCTCGTGGTCCTCCTCCTCGGCGCGATCGTCTGGGGCTGGACCCGCCTGACCGCCCCCGTGCCGGCTCCCGAGCTGGGCAGCGCCAGCAGCGGCGTGTGCACGCCCCGCGACTACGAGGCGGGCGCCACGCTGACCGCCGCCGACGTCGTCGTCAACGTCTACAACGCGAGCGGCCGCTCCGGCCTGGCGCAGCAGACGATGACCGCGCTCACCAGCCGTGGCTTCTCCGCCGGCAACACCGGCAACGCCCCGGAGGGCACCGAGGTCGCCCGCGTGGAGATCCGCGCCAACAACATCGAGTCGACCGCCGTCGGCATCCTGCGGGCCAACCTCGGCGACCCCGTCGTCGTCACGCTCGACGAGGACGTGGACGCCGTGACGCTCTACGTCGGACCCGGCTGGGACGACCTCAAGGGCGAGGAGGGCTCGCGCACCGTGCCGGTCGCCGAGTCCATCTGCGGACCCAACGACGTGCCGCTGCCCTGATCCAGCGCCGTACCCAGGACGTCATGCGGTGCGGCGCCCCGGGGCGGCGGTTCGCATGACGTCCCGGAGGATGGTTTGGGATGTTCGGTATGGGCGGGCCGGGCGGGCCGAACTGGGACGTTGGTACGGCGCCACCCCGGTCGACACCGTCCCGACCGCACAGTTCCGTCCCCGGCCCCGCCCGGGACCACGCCCGCGCCGCGCCGTACCCGGGACGTCATGCGCTGCGGCGCCCCGGGCCCGCGCCTCGCATGACGTCCGGCGGGGTGGTCAGGACCGACGCCCCCAGCGCGCCAGGCGGCCGTGGCGCGACACCAGCCGCAGCCGCTCCTCGGTGCTCTCCCGGAGCCCCCGCGGCGTGACGATGATGAGGTCGTCGCCGCGCCGCAGGGCGGTCGTCGGCTCGGGCACCAGCACGGCCTCGCCCCGCACGACCAGCGAGATCGACGCGCCCACAGGCAGCCGCAGCTCGCCCACCTCGACGCCGTGGAGGTGGGACTCCTCCGCGATGCGCACCTGGAGCAGGTCGGCCGCGACCCGCTCGAGCGGCGCCGCCTCGACCTCGAGGTCCCGCAGCTCCTGGCCGTCGACCAGGCCGAGCCGGCGGGCCACCCAGGGCAGCGTCGGACCGGTGAGCAGCGTGTAGGCCACCACCAGCACGAACACGATGTCGAACAGCTGGGTCGCACCGGGCACCCCGGCGGCGAGGGGGATGGTGGCGAAGACGATGGGTACGGCGCCGCGCAGGCCCGCCCAGGACAGGAACGCCTGGTCGCGCCAGGGGGCACGCTGCACCAGCGAGCTCACCGCCACCGAGAGCGGACGCGCCACGGCGGTGAGGATGAAACCGGCCACGAGGGCGATCCCGATCGTGTGCCACGTGAGCCGCTCGGGCGTGAGCAGGAGGCCCAGCATGATGAAGAGGCCGATCTGCGCCAGCCAGGCGACCCCCTCGACGAACGACCGGGTCGCCGCCCGGTGGGGCAGGTCGGCGTTGCCGAGCACGAGGGCCGCGACGTACACCGCGGCGAAGCCGGAGGCGTGCGCGAGCGCCCCGAGGCCGTAGGCGAGGACGGTGAGGCAGACGACCGCCAGCGGGTAGAGGCCCGAGGACGGGAGCGCGGCCCGCCGCATCGTCCACGCGCCGGCCCATCCCACGGCGAGGCCGATGGCGAGGCCCACGACGAGCTCGTAGACGATCTCGAGCCCCATCGCGAGCACCCCGTGCTCGAGCGCACCGCCGGCACTCACCAGCACGACCAGCACCACGGTCGGGGCGTCGTTGAGGCCCGACTCGGCCTCGAGCACGCCGGTGATGCGGCGGGGCAGCGGCACGATGCGCAGCACGGAGAAGACGGCGGCGGCGTCGGTGGCCGACGTGGCGGCCCCGAGGAGCACGGCGATCTGCCACGGCAGCCCGAGCAGGTAGTGCACGCCGAGGGCGACGACGGTCACCGAGACGGCCATCCCGATCGTGGCCAGGGCGAGGCCGAGCGGCATGCTGGGCCGGATCTCGCGCCAGTCGGTCGTGAGACCGCCCTCCGCGAGGATGACGACGAGCGCGCCGAAGCCGATGGCGTGGGCGAGCGCCGCGTCGGAGAACTCGATGCCGAGCCCCGACGAGCCGAGGGCGACGCCCATCAGCAGGTAGAGGATGAGGCTGGGCAGGCCCGCCCGCGACGAGACCCGCACCGCGAGGATGGCGAGGAGCGTGACGGCCGATCCGACGAGGAGGAACACGTCGAGGTCGTGCGCGTCGAACGTCACGGGCTCACCTCGGGGGTCGGGTCGGGCTGATTCTACGGAGCGCCGACGGTGCGCGCGGGACGAACGACGCGCTGCGCCGGTGACGTCCGCCGCTGCCGCGCCTGGGGAGCGCGAGAGGGCCGAACCCGTCGTCCGTCCCCAACCCGCCGGGGACGACCCGTGTTCCCCAGGTACGTCGGGGGCTCACCCACGCGCGTCCGACCTGCGGTTCGCTTCGGGTGGAGGTCGCGCACCGCGATCCCACCGGGGAAGGGAGACCACCGTGCTGCTGCCGGACACGGCCGCGCTCCGAGCGCTGGCCACGACCTACCACGACCGCGCGGCCGACCTCCGTGACGAGGCGGCCGCCCTCGTCGCGCGAGCGGCGGGCGCCCCCTGGCAGGGTGCGGCGGCCGAAGCGATGCGGGCGGCGGCCCAGGCGGCGGCCGATCGGATGCACGCCACGGCCGACGGGCACACCGACACCGGGGCGGCGCTGACCCAGCACGCGGCGCAGGTGGAGGCGACGCTCGAGCTCATCGCGGGGCTGCGGCAGCGGTTCCTCGAGCTCGCCGCCTCGGTGGGCGCCACGCTGGTCGACGTGGCCGGCGACGTGCTCGACGCCGCCGGTGCGTTGGGCGACACCGCGGGTGACGCCGTGGGCGGGCTCGGGGAGCTCGTCGGCCTCGGCGGCGACGACGCGGCCGCCGAGCTCCGCGAGCGGCTCTCGCGCATCCGCGTGCCCGCGCCGGGCGATCCCGCCTGGCTCGACCTCGACGTCCCGGGCCTGCGGTGAGCGTCGACGGGACGCCGTCCCTCTCCACGACGGGCGGCGCGGGCGGGTTCGATGCCCAGCTGGAGGCCGTGCGGGGCCTCGCGGCGGAGTACGACGCGGCCGCCGGCCGGCTCGTCGCCCTCGGCGGCGGCGCGGCGGCGACGCTCGTCGACCCGGCCCTGGTCGGCAGCGCGCCCTGGTCGCCGGCGACGTTCGCCGTCGCCGAGGCCCACGTCGCGGGCCTCAACCTGGGCCCGACCGGCCTCCCCGCCGGGGCTGCGGGCTGGTGGGCGCAGGCGGCGGCGGTCCGCGCCGCGGCGACCCTGCTGGAGGAGGCCGACGCGCTCGTGGCCGACCTCCACCACGACCTGCGCTACCTGGCGTCCTACCAGGCCGGCTGGTCGCTGGGCACGCTCGGCCGGGCCGTCGGCGTGGACGCCGACGGCCTGCGTCCGGACGCCCCCGCCGCCGACCTGCACGGTCTCGCTGCGCGCCTCTCCGGCCCCGGGGACGGCCCCGGTGGCGAGGACGCAGCGGTCCTCGAGGCGTGGGCGATGGCGAACCCGGAGGCCGCCGAGGCCCTGGTCGCCCGGGCCCCCGGCCTCCTGGAGGGCCTGTGGGACTCGGGCGACCTGGTGCCGACGCCGTTCGGGGGTCGGTGGTACCTGCCGAGCGTCGGGGTCGCGGCCGGCGTCCTGGGGCTCTGGTACGTCGACGGTCGCGCCCGCGTCGAACGCGTCGCCGCCACCACGAGCCGCGGCCCGGGCGACCTCGCCGCCGGGGTCGCGGCCCTCGACCGGGTCAACGCGCTGTCGACGGCCGAGCGACCCGAGGGCAACGGCACCATCGAGATCCAGCGCGTCGGCTCCGGGGAGCAGGCCCGGTGGGTCGTGCTCCTGCCGGGGACGGACGACCCCGGGACCCTCCCCGGGGAGCAGGACGACGACGTCCGCGACCTCGGCACCAACCTGCGGGCGATGGCGGGACAGTCGACGGCCTACCAGCGCGGCGTCGAGGCGGCGATGACCGAGGCGGGCATCGGCCCCGACGACCCGGTGACGATCTGGGGGCACTCCCAGGGCGGCATGGCAGCCGTCCAGGTCGCGAGCGGGGGCCGCTTCGCCGTGGAGGACGTCATCACGCTCGGCTCACCGATCGGCGCGATGCCACCGGCCCCGGACGGGGTGCGCGTCACGTCGCTGGAGAACGAGCGCGACGTCCTCGTGCTCCTCGACGGCACGCCCAACCCCGACCGGGTCGAGCACCTGACGGTGCGCTTCGCCGGCGGGGGCACGACGCCCGGGGAGGCGCACTCCCTGGCGGAGTACGCCCGGGGTGCCGCCGCCGTGGACGCGGCGACCGACCCCGTGGTGCGCCACCGGGTCGAGGAGCTGCGGGCCTCCGGTGCCCTCGGGGACGGGGAGCCGGCGGTCTCGTGGACCTACCGGATCACCCGGGAGGGGGTCGGATGATCAGGCGGGGTAGCCGGTCGGGTTCTGCGACTGCCAGCGCCAGACGTCGGCGACCATGTCGTCGAGCGAGCGGCGGGCCGTCCAGCCCAGCTCGTCGGCCGCACGGGTCGTGTCGGCCCAGTAGGCGGGCAGGTCACCGGGCCGGCGCCCGACCACCTCGTGCGGCAGCTCCCGACCGACGACCGCGCAGAAGGCGTCGAACAGCTCGCGCACGCTCGTGCCGCGGCCCCCGCCGAGGTTGAAGGCGCGCACCGGCGTCGCCTGCTCGTCGAGGTGCTCGAGCGCGGCGACGTGGCCCTCGGCGAGGTCGACCACGTGGATGTAGTCGCGCAGGCAGGTGCCGTCGGGGGTGTCGTAGTCGTCGCCGAAGATCGCGAGCCGCTGCTGGCGACCGACGGCCACCTGCGCGACGTAGGGCATCAGGTTGTTCGGCACCCCCTGCGGGTCCTCGCCCATCCGGCCCGACGGGTGGGCGCCGACGGGGTTGAAGTAGCGCAGCAGCGCCACCCGCAGCCCCGGTGTCGCGGCGGCGTGGTCGTTCAGCACCTGCTCGGTCATCACCTTGGTGCGCCCGTAGGGGCTGGCGGCGGCGAGCGGGGCGTAGGTCTCGACGTACGGCACGGGGGCGTGGTCGCCGTAGACGGTCGCGGAGGAGGAGAACACGAACCGCTCGACGCCGTGGCGCCCCATCGCCTCGAGGAGCGAGAAGGTCGCGTCGAGGTTGGTCCGGTAGTAGCGGAGCGGCTGCACCGCGCTCTCGCCGACCGCCTTGAGGCCGGCGAAGTGGATGACGGCGTCGGGCCGCCGGTCGGCCACGAGGGCCTCGGTGCGCGCGGCGTCGGTGAGGTCGACCTCGACGAACGGCACCTCGGCACCGGCCAGCTCCCGCATCCGGTCGAGCACCGCCGGCCGGGCGTTCGAGAAGTCGTCGGCCACCACCACGTCGTGGCCCGCCTCGAGCAGGGACAGCACCGTGTGGGAGCCGATGTAACCGGCTCCGCCGGCGACCAGGATGCGCACCCGGTCATCGTAGGGAGGCTCGTCCGGCCGGGTGGGGTGATCGCTCTCGCGGGGGGTGTGATGTTTCGCGGTACGACGAGGGGGAAGGCAGGACCACCGACGTCGGGGGATGGACGCAGAAGAGTGCGACACACGACGAAAGGCGACGGACATGTATGGCGACGCGGCAGTGATCCGCAGACGCGCCTCGGAGCTGGACGAGCAGGCGGTCGACATCCGCGCGCTGGCGGACCGGCTGGTCGCCGGGGCGGACTCGGTCGGGTGGAGCGGTCGCGCGGCGGACGACCTCCGCCTGCGCATGCGGGACCGCGCCGCCCAGCTGCGGGACGTCGCGGGCCAGCACGAGAACGCCGGACAGGCACTGGCGAAGCACGCCGGCGCGGTGGGCGACGTGAAGGACGCGATCTCGGGCATCGAGCGCCGGGCGCACTCGTTGGTCGCCGACGCCCGCAACCGGCAGGCCGAGCTCGCGACCTTCGACGACGCAGCGGGGGTGCAGCGCACGCTGACCCCGGCCGACCAGCAGCTGGTCGACTTCGACCCCCCGCCGCCAGGCCACAAGGACTGGCTCTCCGTCTCCCTTCCGGGACTGTGAGGAAAGCACCCATGACGACGATCGATCTCGGCGTTCCGACTCCCACCCCCACCCACCTCTTCGACCGGCTCCCCCGACGGGTCGCGCTCACGCTCCCCGAGCTCCGGTTCTGCGCCCAGCGCGCCGGTGGCGCTCCCCTTCCCTTCGTGGACGCTGCTCCGGCCGACGGTGCTGCCCCCGACGCCCTCGCCGACCGCCTCGGCGTGCGACCGGCGGACGACGACGCGACGGCCTACGCGGAGGCGGTCGCCTCGCTGGGCGACCCGTCCGTGTCGCTGACCCGCCGCGGCCTGCTGACCGACGCCGGCGTCGACGCCGGGATCGTCGGCGCCATCGGCCTGCTGGCCACGCCCCGGATCGGGGTCGACATCGACGTGGTCGTCGCGGGCGGGGCCCGCGCCAAGGCCTGGCACCGCCAGGCCGACGGCGCCGTCGCCACCCTCGCCACCGCCGACGGGCTCGTGTTCGAGCTCGCGTGGTTCGACAGCGAGACCTGGTCGGACGAGCTGCGACGGGTCGCGGCCGTGCCCGAGGACGTGCCGCTGGCGCCGTCGTCGGTGCCGGAGTCCGTCGACCTGCCCTACGAGCTGGTGGACGCCGTGGGCGAGGCGCTCCGCAGCAACCGCGCCGACGTGCTCCCGGCGCTCGTGGCCCAGCACTCCGGAGAGGTGCGGGACGCGAGCGGCCGCGTGCTGCCCGACGGCGAGGTCCTCACCGTCGTGCGCGCCCTCCACGACGAGACCCAGGGTCGCGTCCGCGCCATGGTGGCGGACGTCGGGGCGGGGAGCACCACGGTGGGCATCGTCTCGTGGGTGCTGCTCGCCGACGGCTGGCACGGCCTGCGCCCCCACCGCGACGGGGACCAGCACCGCGTCGAGGTGCACCGGGTGGAGCCCGGCGACTTCCCGACGGCGCTCGCCCCGGTCCTCGCGGAGGTGGCGGGATGACGACGCGACCAGCCGATCCCGCACGACCGGACGACGCGGAGGGACCGGTGGAGCAGGTGGACCAGGTGGAGCAGGAGGACCAGGTGACGAACGACCCGACCGACGGCGGGACCAGCGCGACGGCCCGGTCGGCGGCACAGCAGGACACCTACGAGCAGATGCTCGCCCTCGCCGACCTCTTCGACGCCACGGGGGACGACCTCCGGGCGCGGGCCCGCCTCGGCGAGGCGATCCTCGCCGACGACGACGTCACGGCCTCCGCCCCGCTCTCGCCCCGCACCTGGGAGGACGCCGAGGCGGAGATCCGGTCCGCCACGCTCGGCAAGCACGGGCTGCTCAACCGCTCGCTGGAGCTCGACGCGGACGCGCTCGCCGTGCGCGCCACGGTGCTCACCTACCGCTGGATCGACGAGCTGCAGGACGTCGCCTACCGCACGCTCGGCTCCGTCGCCGGGCGGGCGATCGGCTACCTGGCGCCCGAGGTCGCGCTGGGCGGGGCGATCGTGTCGGCCGGGCTGATCGAGACCGACGCCCTGGAGCGGGACGGGCTGGCGGCGTACCTCGGCGAGCTCGCCGAGCAGAACCCCGACCTGCTCGACCACGTGACCAGCGGTGGCGGGGGGCTCGTCGAGAGCCTCCAGCTGCGCTCGCTGCTCACGGCGAGCTACCTGGCCGGCGAGCGCGGCGCGGCCGCCGGGCGGGCCGGGCTGGAGTCGGTCGGGGCCACCTCCTTCACGTCGGACGCCGGCGCGGCCTTCCGCGACATCGCGGTCGGACTCGTCGACGAGGACCCGGAGGACACGGCCGCGGACGCGAGCGCGGCGACCGTCGACGACCTCCGCGCTCCCCGGTCGATCGAGGAGCTCATGAGCGCGCTGGCGGCCACCACCCGTCGCGTGCAGGTGCAGCGGGTCGGCTCCGACCGCTACATCGCCTACCTGCCGGGCCCCGAGGCGCACACCCCGGCGCGCCTGCGGCTCGTCGGCGGGGACCACGGGGCGTACGGCGCGGAGGTCGTCGCCGCCGTCGAGCAGGCCGTCGGTGACACGACGGGCGCACGGGTCATGCTCGTCGGCTCCGCCCAGGGTGGTCTCGCGGCCGCGGAGGTCGCCGCCGAGGCGTCCTCCGACAAGTTCACGATCGAGCAGGTCGTCACGGCCGGCGCGCCCTCCTCGCAGGTCACCCGGGTCCCGGAGCCGATCCGCGTCCTCTCGCTGGAGGACCGGGGCGACCCGGTCGCCCTCCTCGGCTCGCTCATCAACCAGGGCGTCGGCAACCGGGTGACCGTCGTCTTCGACGGCGACGACGCGCGCCGGGCGGACGGGCAGGACCTGTACGTCGCGGGCGGACGCGCCGCCGACGCCTCGAGCCACCCGGCGCTGCGGGCGGAGATCGACCGCCTCACGGAGCTGGGCTACCTCGCGGGCTGACCGCCCCACCCCTCTCGGGGGTCGTGGTGCCAGGCCGACGGAAACCGGTGGCCTGGCACCACGACCGTCAGTGCGGGGAGGCGCGAGGCGCTCAGAGCACCTTCTGCACGAACTCCTCGAGCTGGGCCAGGTTGCGGCACTCGACCATCGGCACGACCGCGCCGTAGCGGGAGGCCGCCGAGTCACCCGTGTCCCAGTTGCGCGGGTGCTCGGGGTTGAGCCACCAGGCGGCGCGGATCCCGTGCGTCATCGCGCGGAGGTCGTCGAGGGCGAGGTCGGAGTAGTTGCTGCGGGCGTCGCCCAGCACCAGCAGGGACGACGCGGGGCCGAGCGCGTCGCCGTACTCCTGCCGGAAGGTGCGCAGCGCGGAGCCGTAGCTGGTGCGCCCCACGAGCGCCGCGTGCTGGATGCTGGCCGCGAGCTCCTCCATGACCTCGACGGGGTCGCGCCCCGGCCGCAGGACGCTCGTCACCTCGGTCGTGCGGTCGACGAAGGTGAAGGCGCGCATGCGGCCGAAGTGCTCCCGCAGGGCGTAGGTCAGCAGGAGCGTGAACTGGGCGAAGTGCGCCACCGAGCCGCTGACGTCGCACAGCACGACCAGGTCGGTGCGGTGGGGTCGCTTCGGCCGGTGCCGCGTGGTGATCGGGACGCCGCCCGTCGACATCGACGTCCGGACCGTGCGACGGAAGTCGAGGGGGCCACGACCCTGGGCGCTGCGCTGCTTGGCGAGCCGGGTCGCCAGCCGCCGGGCGAGCGGGCCGATCTGGCGACGCATCTCCTCGAGGTCGTCGCGCCGGGCCGCCGTGAACGCGACCCGGTCGATGCTGGGCCGCACGGCGACCTCCGCGACGTACGCGGGCGACTTGCGCTCCGCGATCCGACGGCGGGCGTCGTCCTCCACCAGCCGCGTGAACCGGCCGATGCCCCGGGCCGCGCGTCGCTCGGCGACGAGCCGCGCCGCGGGGTCCATGGCCGCGGAGTCAGCGTCGCCGAGGAGACCCGCCGCCAGCCGGTCGGCCAGCTCGCCGGGGGCGAGGCGGCGGAGGGTCTGGTAGGCGGAGTACGCCGTCTGGCCCGGTTGCCGGCCGGGCATCGCGCCGAACCGGCCGACGGCCTCGGCCGCGAGGCGCTCCAAGGCGGCGGACGGGGCGCCGTCGGCGGGGTCCGCCTCACTGGCGGGCGTCCCCCCGCCGTCGGTCCGCAGCTCCGCCTCGAGGCCGGCGGCCAACCGGTCGCGGAACGCCGCGATCGCCTCGGCGTTGTCGCGGGCGGGGTTCGTCGCCCGCCCGGCGGCCGGGTCCTCGGTGTCAGGGTCGAGGGTCGGGAGGCCCTCCCCGACGAGGTGGGGGAAGTAGAGGTCGAAGAGCGCGTCGAACGTCGGGCGCTGGGCGGGGCGCTTGACGAGGGTCGCGGCGTACCCGGCCCGGATGGCCGCGCGGTCCGCCCAGTCGAGCGCCCGCCACGCCTCGACCGCGTCGAGGCCCTCCGACAGCGACACGGGCAGCCCCGCGCCGCGCAGCGCCTCGACGAAGGCGATGTGGCGGTCGACGAGACCGCTGGTGGGGGCGACGCCGTCGGCCACCGCGCTCAGCCCCTCAGCTTGAGCTCGCGCACCGCCCGGTCCTGGTCGGTCGCGTGCTTGAGCACCGCGCCGAGCGTGGCCGTGATGGCCGCCTGGTCGAGCTCGCGCACCTCGAGCGCCACGAGCGTGCGGGCCCAGTCGATGGACTCCGCGATCGAGGGCGCCTTCTTCAGCTCGAGCTCGCGCAGCCGCACCACGGTCTCCACGAGCCGGCGCGCCACCGCGTCGTCGAGCTCGGGCACCTGCGCGGTGACGATCTCGCGCTCGCGCTCCGCGTCGGGGTAGTCGAGGTGGAGGTAGAGACAGCGGCGCTTGAGCGCCTCCGACAGCTCCCGGGCCGCGTTGGAGGTGAGCACCACGAACGGCCGGCGGGTCGCCGCCACCGTGCCCAGCTCCGGGATCGTCACCTGGAAGTCGCTGAGCACCTCGAGCAGCAGGCCCTCCACCTCGACGTCGGTCTTGTCGACCTCGTCGATGAGCAGCACCGTCGGCTGCTCGCGGCGGATCGCCGTGAGCAGCGGCCGCGTCAGCAGGAACTCCTCGGTGAAGATGTCGTCGTGCGTGGCGTCCCAGCCCTGCGTGGGGCCGTTCTCGCCGCGGGCGGCCTGGATGCGGAGCAGCTGCTTGGAGTAGTTCCACTCGTAGAGCGCCCGCGCCTCGTCGAGGCCCTCGTAGCACTGCAGGCGCACGAGCTCGGCGCCCGTGGACCGCGCCACCGCCTTCGCCAGCTCGGTCTTGCCGACGCCCGCCGGGCCCTCGATGAGCAGCGGCTTCTCGAGCCGCCCGGCCAGGAAGGCGGTCGTGGCCGTGGCGACGTCCGCCAGGTAGCCCGCGCCGGCGAGCCGGCCCGTCACGTCGTCGGGCGAGGAGAACCAGGTCATGCGCCCCATAGTGGCACCGACCCTGACAGCGGGGCTGTCAGGGTCGGTGTGGGGGGAAGAGGAGAGGCGAGCGGGGTCAGGCGACGCGCTTCCGGCCGGTGACCAGGTTGAAGATGACGAGCGCGATGATCGCGCCGATGATGGAGCCGATCAGGCCGGAGGCGCTGAACGTCATCGGGCCGTCGCCGATGAGCGACGCGAGCGTGCCTCCGACGAAGGAACCGATGAGCCCCAGGACCAGCGTTCCGATGATCCCCATGCTGTCGTCGCCGGGGACGACAGCGCGTGCGATGAACCCGGCGATGAGGCCGATGACGAGGAAGATGATGAGACCCATCTGTTCAACCTAGCGCGGTGGTCCAGTCCACCCAACCGTGCTAGTGCGCCTCGCCGAGGTCCTCGTGCGCGCGGTGCGACTCGGGCTCGATCTGGAAGGTCGCGTGGCGCACCTCGAAGTGCTCCGCCACGCAGCTGCTGACCCGGTCCAGCATGCCGCCGACACCGTGGGCCGCCAGTGCCTCCTCCGTCACCGTGACGTGCGCGGACATCGACGGCAGCCCCGAGGTGATGGTCCACGCGTGGAGGTCGTGGACGTCCACCACGCCGTCCATCCGGCGGAGGTGCGCGGTCACCTCGGCGAGGTCCAGGCCGTCGGGCGCGACCTCGAACAGCACCCGGAGCGCGTCGCGCGCGAGCGTGAACGCCCGCGGCAGGATCATCACCGCGATGAGCAGCGAGGCGATCGGGTCGGCCCGCTGAAAGCCGGTCAGCAGGATGACGAGGCCGGCGACGATCGCGAACACCGACCCGAGGAGGTCGGCCATCACCTCCATGAGCGCGCCGCGCAGGTTGAGCGAGCCGGTGTCGGAGCGGCTCAGCACGGCCATCGAGACCCCGTTGGCGACGAGGCCGGTGAGCGCGAACAGCACCATCGGCCCGGCGTCCACCTCCCCGGGGTCCGCGAGGCGGGAGGCGCCGGCGACCAGGAGCACCGCGCCCACGGCGAGCAGCACCACGGCGTTCGCCAGCGCGGCGAGCACCTCGGCGCGGTGGTACCCGAACGTCGTGCGCTCCCCCGCCGGCCGCGCCGCGACGTACGACGCGCCCAGCGCCAGCAGCACGCCGCCGGCGTCCATCGCCATGTGGGCGGAGTCCGCGAGCAGCGCGAGCGAGCCCGTGACGACGCCGCCGACCGCCTGGAGCACGAGGATCGAGCCGGTGACGGCCAGGACGATCTTCAGCCGCCGCCGGTCCGCTGCCCGGCCTGCTCCGTGTCCCCCGTGACCGTGCCCGTGTCCCATCGCTGCTCCTGATCTCGTCGTCCGTGTCAGGTCGCGACCGTACCCCCCGGGGGTATCTTGCGGCTGGTTCTCATTCGCCCCGTACGGCGCGGGTCAGCGCGCGAAGGCCGGGGTGGGGCCCAGCGCCTCGCGGCCGTGCGGCTCGAACCAGTTCCCGAGGTCGGGTCCCTTCGGCACGACCTGCGTGGGGTTGATGTCGCTGTGCACCACGTAGTAGTGCTGCTTGATCTGCTCGAAGTCCGTGTTCTCGCCGAAGCCCGGCATCGCGAAGAGGTCGCGGGCGTAGGCCCACAGCGCCGGCATCTCGCTCAGCTTCTGGCGGTTGCACTTGAAGTGGCCGTGGTAGACGGGGTCGAAGCGCGCCAGCGTCGTGAAGAGCCGCACGTCGGCCTCCGTCAGACGGTCACCCATGAGGAACCGGCGGTCGGTGAGCCGCTCCTCCAGCCAGTCCAGCGCCGTCCAGAGGCGGTCGTACGCCGCGTCGTACGTCTCCTGCGATCCCGCGAAGCCGCAGCGGTAGACGCCGTTGTTGACCTCGGTGAAGACCCGCTTGTTGACCTCGTCCATCTCGGCGCGCAGGTCGTCGGGCCACAGGTCGGGGGCGTCCTCGCGGTGGTGGTCACGCCACTCGGAGAAGAAGTCGTGGGTGATCCACGGGAAGTCGTTGGTGACGACCTTCCCCGTCTCCACCTCGACCATCGCCGGCACCGTGATGCCGCGCGGGTAGTCGGGGATGCGCGCGAAGTACGCCTCCTGCAGACGCTCGATGCCCAGCACCGGGTCGCGGCCGCCCTCGTCGAGGTCGAAGGTCCACGAGCGCGGGTCGTGGGTGGGCCCGGGCGTGCCGAGCGAGATGGCGTCCTCGAGGCCGAGCAGCTGCCGCACGATGATGGCGCGGGTCGCCCACGGGCAGGCCTTCGCCGCGACGAGGCGGTAGCGCCCCGGCTCGGCCGGCCACAGCGGCACGTCGGTCGGGCCGTGCTCCGGTCGTCGCGGCTCGCCCGTGGCGGGGTCGACGGCGGTGATGCGGTCCGGGATGTAGTTCATGTCCCGGTCGAAGCCCTTGCCCTTGGCCACGTAGCCGGGCTTCTCGTCGGTCTCGGCGCTCATGCGCCCAGCCTAGAGAGCGGGCCCAGCCGGCCGGCTAGACGGGCGGCGGCAGCGTCCGAGGCCGCCGACGGGCGGCCCGACCCGTCACGACGAGGGCCACGATGGATCCCACGAACGCCAGCAGGGCGACGACGATGACGATCCAGGCCCGGTCGCGCAGGCTGTCGAGCAGCGCGTCGATGACGGCGGTGGCCAGCGCCCGGTCCTCGCCGCGCACCTGGAGACCCGCGATCTCCGAGCCCGCGGCGACGGCGACGAGCAGCAGGCCGGTGGTGATGACCGTGCCGAGGGCCCCGACGAGGAGTGCCGTGAGGCGCGAGCGCCCGGCCGGGACGGCGATCGCACCGACGAGCAGCACGAGCGCGAGGACCGGTAGCCAGGTGCCGGCGGCGACGAGGCCCTGGTAGGCGCCCTGCGCGTCCTCGAGCCGCTGCGGCGGGGCGGTGCGGAACGTGAGCGAGCCCTCGGGACGGTCGGCGACGGGCAGGCCCTCCGCGCGCATCCGCTCGGCGGCCAGGTTGTAGAGGTCGGCCAGCGAGATCTCGACGTCGCCGTCGGCCGCCGCGGCGTCACCCCGCAGGATCGTGACGATCTGCTCGTGCGCCGTGCGGTTCGCCTCCTCCCACACCGTGGGGAAGTCGTCGCTGTCGAGCACCTGGTCGACGACCGCGCCGATCACGTCGGAGGCACCGGGGACCTCGCCGACCTGCAGCTGGGCCGTGAGCACGCGGGTCAGCTGCTCGCCGACCTCGCGCCGCACGACGGGGTCGTCGGACAGCCCGCCCACGTTCGCGACGTACGCGTCCGTGTCGTCCACCTGGGTCTTCGCCCAGGAGGCGGCGACCGCCAGGGGCGCGGTCACGGCGAAGGCGAGCGCGAGCAGCACCCCGACCGCGGTCCGGAAGCCTCGCACCGTCACACCCCGCTTCCCGCGCCCTGCAGCGCCAGGGAGGCCACGAACTCCAGCTTGTCGAGCACCGGCTCCGGGATGACGAACGGGTAGAGGTCGCCCTTGCCCATCGACCGGTTGATCTGGTTGAGCGCCACGCTCAGCGGCACCCACACCCCCAGCACGAGGTCGCGGAAGGAGGAGAACGCGGACGGGTCGATCGTGATCAGGCCCTGGGTCGCCGCCGTGTCCACCGTGTCGGAGATGTGCAGGTAGTGCGCGAACGTCTCCGCGAAGTCCTCGAAGGGGTGCATGGTGGCGTACGTCGTGATGTAGCGCTCCTCCCAGCCCTCCGGAGGCCCCTCGCTGTAGTGCCGGTCGATCTCCGCCTGGTAGTCGGCGGTCTCGTCGCCGAAGAGCTCCCGGCACCGCTCGAGGCGCTCGCCCTCCGTGACCAGCGTGTACTGCAGGTAATGGCCCACCTCGTGCCGCAGGTGTCCGAGCATCGTGCGGTAGGGCTCGCCCAGCTCGACGCGCACCCGCTCGCGGCGGGCGTCGTCGCTCTCGGCGAGGTCGATGGTGATGACCCCGTCGGCGTGGCCGATGACGACGTTCTCCTCGACGCTGCTCAGCATGTCGAAGCAGAGGCCGCCGACCGGGTCCTCGTCACGACCGACCACCGGCAGGCCGAGCGAGTCGAGCTCCACCACGAGGTGGCGCTTGGCCGACTCGGCCGCCGGGAGCTGGGCCAGGCCGACCGCGTCGCCGTCCGCCGGCCGGGTGCGGGTCAGCGCGCACGCCTCGCAGGAGCCGCCCCGGGTGGAGGTCACCCAGGTGCACCCCGAGAGGCGGAGGTTCGCGCAGACCCACCACTCGCCACCGTGGTGGTCGACGTAGCGCCCCTCGTCGTCGACGGGCACGATGGCCCGCTCCGCCCGCGAGAACCCCAGCCGGGTGTCGCACGCGACGCACCGGGAGTTGCCGAAGAAGAGCTCGTTCTCACACACACGACAACGGAAGGACCTCACGACCCGGAATCCTCACACGGAGGACCAACCCGTCCCGCTCAGGACTCCCGCAGCGGGATCACGTCGCTGTCGACGCGCCACTCGCCGTCCTCGTCCACGAGGTCCCACGTGGTCGAGGAGTCGCCGAACTCGCCCGTGTAGTCGACCTCCGCCGTGCCCGAGTCGCCGGACACGTCGACGCTGGTGACGGTCACGCCGTCCCACTGCTTCGAGGCCGTCGCCGCGGTGCCCAGCTCCGCGCAGTCGGTGACGTCGTAGTAGGTGAAGTTGAGGTCCTGCACCTCCGCGGAGTTGAGCTCGCAGACGGTCTCCCAGTCGTCGTCGTCGACCGCCGTGGCGAAGGACTCCGCGACCGACTCGGCGTCCGAGGAGTCGGCGTCGCCGCCGTCGTCGGAGCCCTGCGACTCGTCGTCGGTCGGACCGTCGGACCCCTGCGACTCGTCGTCGCTCGGGTCGTCCGAGCTGTCCGAGCTGTCCGAGCTGTCCGAGCCGCCGTCGGCCGTGGGGTCGTCGGACTGCGAGCTGCCGTCCGCGGTGTCGTTGTCGTTGTCGTCGTCGTCGCCGCCCCAGACCAGGAAGCCCACGACGAGCGCCGCGATCAGCACCACGGCGAGGACACCGCCGATGATCGCGAACAGCTTGCCCTTGCCGCCGCCGCTACCGCTGCCGGGGGTGCCGGGGTCCCAGCCGCCCTGCTGGCCGAAGCCCTGCTGGTAGGGCGCGGTGCCGCCGTAGCCGGGCTGCTGGCCGAAGCCACCGGGCTGCGCGCCGTACCCGCCCTGCTGGCCGTAGCCCTGGCCGTAGCCCTGGCCGTAGCCCTGCTGCGGGTCGGACCCGGGGGCACCCTGGCCGTAGGGCGTGCCGACGGCGGTGGCGCCGTCGTCCGGGAGCGTCTGCTCCGTCCACCGCTGGCCGTCCCACCACCGCATGGTGCCCGAACCGTCGTCGTACCAGCCGGGCTCCGTCACACCGTCGTCGGTCATGCGCACATCCTCTCTCCTGCGGGGCGTTCTGTCGCGATCAGCTGGGGATCAGGTCGGTGTCGAGCCGCCACTCGCCGGACTCGACGACGAGCGTGACCTCCTGCTGCCCCGGCGCGCCCGCGCTCGAGGTGTGGGCCAGCGTGGCGGTCGCGGTGTCGCCCTCGCCGGCCGCCTCCGGGACCTCGAGCGAGCGCACCGCCACCTCGGCCCAGTTGCGGTCGCCCGCCGCGTCGGCGACACCGGCGCAGTCCTCGACGTCGAAGAACGAGAAGTTGTAGAGCTGCATGCCCTGCGAGCTGTTGTCGCAGATGGTCTCCCAGTCGTTGCCCTGGGCCGCGGCCGCGATCTCCGCGAGCAGCGCCGAGGCCGCCTCCTCGGTGGCCTCGGGAGCGCCCGCGGCGTCAGGGCTCGCGGCGGCCGTCGGCTCCTCGGACGGCTCGGCCGGCTCCTCCGCGCCCTCGTCGGAGCTGCCGTCGTCGCTCGACCCGGAGTCGTCGCTCGAGCCGCCGTCGGCGTCGTACGTCGCGTCGACGCCCTCGACCCGCCACTCGTCGCCCTCGCGGACCAGGTCGAGCACGATCTCGTCGTCGTTCTCGGCGTCGATCTCGGGGTTGTCGCCGTCGTACTCGTAGGTGCCCGGCACCCGCACCTTGACCTCGTCGTCGACCTCGGGGTCGCCCTCGACCACCTCGACGTCGCCCGGGACGAACCGGCCGTTGTCGCTCAGGTCGTCGCGCAGCTCGTCGATGTCGGCGTAGTCGCCGAACACGTCGCTCCCTCCGTCGCCGAGCAGCTCGTCGTAGGCGGCGGACGCCGCGTCGTCGAAGTCGTCGCAGTCGGTCGCGTCGCTGGCGTCGAAGTCACCGTAGAGGTCGTCGCGCCCGTCGGTGGACGTCAGCTCGCACATGGTGCGGAAGTCGAGGGTCGCGTACGCCGCGGTGTAGTCCACGGCGACGTCCTCGGGGCCCTCGGCCGACGTCTCGTCGTCACGCCGCGGGTCGTCGTCACTGTCGCGGAACCAGACGAAGTACGACGCGACGCCGCCCCCGATGAGCACGAGCGCCACCAGGGCCGCCACCAGGGCGATCAACCCGCCGCGCTTCTTCTTCGGGGGCTGACCCGGCTGGCCCCACTGACCGGGCTGACCCGGCTGGCCCCATTGACCGGGCTGCCCCGGCTGACCGAACTGACCGGGCGGTGCCTGCGCCGGACGCGACTGGTCCGTCCACTGCTGGCCGTCCCACCAGCGCTCGCCGCCCGCACCGTCGGGGTACCACCCCGGTCCCGCCTGCCCGCTCATCACGTCCCCTCCCGGTCACGGAACCCCCCGCGACGCCGAGCAGGTCTTCCACGCTGCGCGACGTCCGAAACGGTCGTGGCCCCAGCGCCCCGGAAAACGCCCCGGAGGGGCCACGACTCAGGGGAGCGGCGCCACGTCGACCGCGACCTCCAGCCGCGACGAGGACGCCTCGGTGTAGATGACGCCCTTGAGCGGCGTGACGTCCGCGTAGTCCCGTCCCCAGGCCACGGTCACGTAGCGGTCGTCCGCCCAGGTGTCGTTGGTCGGGTCCACCGCGAGCCACGTGCCAGGGCCGCGTCCGCCCTCGGCGTCCGGCAGGCCCGGCACCCAGACGGCGCTCCACGCGTGGCTGGCGTCGGCCCCCACGAGCCGCTCCCGGCCCGGCGGCGGCGTGGTCGCCAGGTAGCCCGACACGTAGCGCACCGCCAGCCCGTGGGACCGCAGCCCCGCGAGCGTCAGGTGGGCGAAGTCCTGGCAGACGCCGGCGCGCTCCGCCATCAGGTCCGCGACCGTGCTGCTCACCGTCGTCGCCGCCGGGTCGTAGGCGAAGTCCGCGTGGATGCGTCGCACGAGGTCGGTGACCGCCTCGCCGACGGGGCGGCCGGGGGTGAGCGAGGCCGCGACGTACGCGTGCACCTCCGGTCCCTGGTCGGCGAGGGACGAGGGCAGGGCGTACTCCCACGCCTCCCACGCGTCGGGGCTCTCGGGGCGGCTCCCCGGCCGGGCGTCCTCCCAGGGCTGCGCGAGCACCGCCGCGTCGTACGTCGGGGTGACGACGTCGACGACGCTCTCGGCGTACACGTCGAGCTCGCGGTGGCGCGTGACGACCTGGAAGTACGACGCCGTGTTGCCGTGCACGTCGACGTCGTCGCGCACCTCCGTCGCGGGCGTCACCTGCAGCGAGCGCTCGCGCACCTGCTGGAACGGCAGCTCGCGCGGCGTCAGGTAGGCGATGCCGAGGCTGTTCGTGACGTCGTCGTCGTAGGTGTAGGTGGTGCGGTGCCAGACCCGGTACCTCACGGGGCGTCCTCCCCCAGCGAGCCCTGGTGGCGCGACAGCCGGGACACCAGCTGGCCGAACGAGCGGGGGCCCGGGCCGGCGGCGAGGTGCAGGCCCGCGACGGCGTCGGAGAGCTGGGCGACGTCGGCGACGAGCTGCGCGAGGAACCCCCGCAGGTAGGGCCGGTGCGCACCCCCGATCGCGACGAGCGCCCGGACGTCGACCGTGGTGACCCGCTCGACGAGCTCCTCGAGCAGGCGCTCCGGGCGGGTCGAGCCCGTCGACCCGGGCATCGCCGCGAGGTGGCCGCGCAGCTCGTCGAGGCAGAAGGCCACCGAGCGCGGGTTGTGGGGGTCGAGCAGCAGCAGCTCGAGGACGCTGTCGACCTTGACGTAGCCGCGGTGCCGCCGGCGGTGGGTCACCACCGACTCCGTCGCGCCGAGCACGACGTTGAGCACCCGCCGGTCGGTGTCGAGCCCGCGCCGCTCGACCGTCGCGGCGGCGAGCAGCAGCGCGACCTGCTGGGCGCGCTCGAGGGTGCGGCCGGCGCCGGCCATGTGCCAGCCCGGGTCGCGCACCATGTTGGCCGTGACGCCGGTGAGGGCGAGCATGCCGTCGAGCATCCGGCCGCTCGCCTCCTCCACGCGGTGGCTGTGGGGCGAGGCCGTCAGCGCCGCGGCGGCGCGGTCCAGCGCCGCGAACGCCCGCCAGGTGTCCGCCGAGAGCTGGTCCCGCACGCCCCCGGCGCAGGCCCGCAGCGCCGCGAGCGACTGCGCGACGCTGCCCTCCCGGGTCGGGTCGAGCAGCACGGCGTGGAACTCGGCGTCGAGGGGCGCCCCGAACGCCTCCGCCCGCGCGGCCTCAGGGCCGGCGAGGCCGACGAAGGACGCGGCGTACGGCGCGGTGGCCGGCAGCGGGCACAGCCGGTGGATCGCCGACCAGGCGACGGCGAGGCTCGCGCCGCCGGACGACCACGGCCGGGAGCGGTAGTCCTCGGCCAGCGCGTGCGCGGTGAGCACGAGGCGCAGGAGGTCCTCGGCCCGCTCGCGGTAGCGACCGAACCAGAAGAGGTCGTCGAGCACGCGCGGTCCGCTGGCCGCGCCCGGCACCGCGTAGGACAGCTGCAGCTGGTGGGCCAGGTGCTGGTCGGGCTCGGCCGCGTCCTTCTTGAGGACCCACACGTCCTTCGACACCCACGGCGACGTCCGCCCGCCGTCGTGACGCTCGCGCACCGTGGCGAGCCCGCCGACGAGCGGGCGGTAGGACGAGCCGTACCAGAGCGAGAACGTCCGCAGCGACATCGGACCGGGGGCGATCCGGCCGGTCGGCGGCCCGTACGACGCCCGCTCGCGCCCGAAGGTCGGCGCCTGCGAGAGCGCGATGGGCTGCTGGCCCACGTGGGCGTGGGGCTCGGCGAGGATCCGGGCGCGCAGGGTGTCGCGGTCGCCCTCGACACGGCTGCCGTCGATGCGCCGCACCTCGAGCTCGTCGAGCCGGTCGAGGACCGTACGGCGCTGCTCCGCCTCCCCGCACCACCAGGTGGGCACCGCGTCGAGGCGCAGGTCCTCGCCCAGGAGGTGCTGGGCGACCGCCGGGAGGTAGGGCAGCAGGCCCGGGTTCTCGAGCACGCCGGACCCGAGGCCGTTGACGACGCGGACCGTGCCGCGGCGTACCGCCTCGGAGAGGCCGGCCACCCCCAGGCGCGAGTCGCCGCGCAGCTCCAGCGGGTCGCTGAACGCGGCGTCGACGCGCCGCAGGATGACGTGCACCGGCTCGAGGTGCTCGAAGACCCGCATCCAGACGGCACCGTCGCGGACCGTCAGGTCGCTGCCCTGCACCAGCGGAAAGCCGAGGGTGCTCGCCAGGAAGGCCTGGTCGTAGGCCGTCTCCGAGTGGGGGCCCGGCGAGAGCACGACGACGCGCGGGTCGGCGGGGTCGCCGGGCGCCGCCTGGAGCAGCGACGTGCGCAGCGCGTGGAAGAACGGCGCCATCCGGTGCAGCGTGGCCTGGCGGTAGAGCTCGGGCAGCACGCGGGAGACGACCCGGCGGTTCTCCATGGCGTAGCCCATGCCCGACGGGGCCTGCGCCCGGTCGGCGAGCACGCGCCACTCACCGGCGGCCGTGCGCCCCAGGTCCGTCGCCGAGAGCAGGAGGGGCCGCGGGTCCGCGTTCGAGGCGCGGGCGACGACGCGCGCGTAGCCCGGGTGCCCCAGCACGAGGGGGGCGGGGAGCACGCCGGAGCGCAGCAGCGTGCGGGGACCGTAGAGGTCGGCCAGGACCGCGTTGAGCAGCTCGGCGCGCTGGGTCAGCCCCACCTCGAGGGTGGACCACTCGTCGGGCTCGATGACGAGGGGCACCGGGTCGAGCCGCCACGGCTCCGGACGCTCACCCGGCAGGGCGTAGGTGACCCCGTCGTCGGCGAGCGTCCGCTGGATCTCCTCGTCGACGCGGGCGAGGTCACCCGCGGTGAGCCGGAACGCGGCCTCCGCCAGCGGACGCCACGCGGGACGGAGGGTGCCGTCGGGGGCGACGAGCTCGTCGTACCGGTCGGGGGCCTCCCCCAGCCGCGGCTGGGCCAGCGCCGCGGTGTAGTCGTCGAGGACGGTCACCGGGACACCCTGACACGGCGGGCGCCTCGCCGGTGGGTCAGGAGGCCTCGGTCACGGAGTAGGAGACCACCGAGCCGCCACCGACGGGGTCCTCGATGACGGAGACGGCGACCTCCCAGTCGTCGCCCGTGAAGCTGCCGATCAGCACCTCGCCGAGGTCCTGCGACGTCGTCTCCTCGTAGCCGTCGGCCTCGAGCAGGCCCGCGGCCTCGTCGTACGCCTCCTGCGGCGCGCCGTCGCTCTGGAGCGCCGCGGTGTAGACGCCCGTCTGCTCGGCGCCGACCTGCACCTCGCCCTCGACGAGCGGGACGTCGTCGGGGAAGCCGTCGGGGAGCTCGTCGTCGAAGCCCAGCTCCTCGAGGTCGTCGAGGTCGCCGGTCGGCACGTCGGACGGGTCGGTGTCGGCGTCGGTCCCGGTGCCGGGCTCGCCGGAGTCGCTGGAGTCGCTGGAGTCGCTGGACCCGGCGTCGTCCGATCCGCCGTCGTCGTCGCTGCACCCGGCGAGCAGCGCGGCGCCGAGCACGGCGGTGACGGGGAGCAGGGCGAGACGACGCACGTGGAGGCTCTTCATGGCCGGGTTCCTATCGGGCAGCGGTGAACGGGTCGCGAACGACGGGGGCCCAGTCCACCACGGGGTCGTCCGCGGGCGCTCCCTCAGGTCAGCGCCGGCGCGACGACGAACGCGGCGCGGGTCGGGTACTCGGTGTCGTCCGCCGAGTGCCCCGTCACGTCCGCCACCGACACGCCCACGACGGCGTCGTCCGCCGCGCGGGTGAAGACCCGCATCTCCGTCATGCCCTCGGGGTCGACGGGCGCGGCCTCGGTGAAGCCGGCGCCGACGAGCCGGTCCTCGATCACCGTGGCGTTGTCGTCGGCGGACCCGGGCAGGCGCTGCAACACGTACCACCCGAACTCGTCGCTGCCGAACGACGCGACGTCGGGCAGCGCCACGTCGTCCGCGAGCACGCCGTCGGGCAGCTCGGGGAGCTGCCCCACGCGGTCCAGCGCGGTCTCGTCGAGCTCGGGCAGCGCGTCGACGACGGCCTGGATCCGCTCGCCCGAGGTGGCCCCGGGCGCCGGGAGGGTCGGCTCGACCGTGGGCTCGGCCGCCACGTCCTGGCTGGCCTCGGCCGCCGGGTCGGCCTCGTCGCCGCTGCAGCCCACCAACAGGCCGGCGCCGAGCACCGCCCCGACGAGGGCGGCGGTCACGCGGGCGGTCGGACGCGGCGTACGGCGCATGCCCGCGATCGTCGCAGCCGATGCTGAGGGGTTGCTGGGAGGGGGCGGCCCCTGCGGGACGCGAGCCGGGGCGGCGGGGCGGGTCGGGTCGGGTCGGGTCGGGGGAAGGAAAACGCCCGGCTGCGGGGGGAGGGGACGAGGAAAGTGCGCGGGTCCCGTCGGAGGGGCGAGAAGAGTGCGGGACACGACCGCGCGACACGCCGCGAGGACCGCGGTCCCGTCCGCGTTTTCCTTCGGCGGCTCGAGAGCCCCTCCGGGCCGGTCCGCGTTTTCTTTTTCCGGCTCGGGAGCCCGTCCGCGTTTTCTTCTCCGCGAGGGCCCGCCGCCACGACCGCCAGCCCGGTCCGCGTGGTCCGCCCTCCCCCGTGACGGGGGCGAGGGGGAGCGGCCGCGCGGGCCGGGCTGGTGGGATCGGGGGGGTACCGCGGGTCAGCCGAGGACGGTGACCGTCCCCGTCGCGCCGTCGACCTCGATCTCGGCGCCGTCGGGGATGCGGCTCGTGGCGCTCGTGGCGGACACGACGCAGGGGATGCCCAGCTCCCGGGACACGATCGCCGCGTGGCTGAACGGCGCCCCGACGTCGACGACGACGGCGCCGGCCGCCATGAACAGCGGCGTCCAGGACGGGTCCGTGATGGGAGCGACGAGGATCTCGCCGGGCTCGAGGGCCGACGGGTCGTCGGGCGTCAGGAGCACGCGGGCGCGGCCCCGGGCGACGCCGGTGCAGCCCGAGACGCCGGTGATGGAGCCGCCCGCGACGAGCACGTCGCCCGCGGCCGCGTCCCGCCGCTCCCACGTCTCGACGGGCGGCGGGTCGCCGGCCACCACGAAGGGCGGCACGAGGTCGAAGAGCGCCAGGTAGGACGCCTCGCGCTCGCGCACCGTCCCCGTGAGAGACGACGGGTCGGCCAGGTAGGCGTCGAGCTCCTGCTCGAACAGCATGAAGACCTGCTGCGCGTTGTCGAGAGCGCCCGCGGCCACGCCGCGACGGCCGAGCTCGAGCGCGGCGAGGCGCTGCTCGTGCATGAGCATCGCGGCGGTGGTGCGGCCACGCTCGCGACCCCGCAGCCACAGGGCGGCGGCGCCGTACGCCGCCTCGAACTGGGCGAGGCCCTCCTCCGATCCCGCGAGGGCGGCGCGCAGCTCGGTGGCCGCGGCCTCGCGCTCGGCGGCACGGGCCTCGGCCTTGACGGCCGGGTCCTCGCCCTCGTCGACGCGGCGCATGCGGTCGATCGTCGACAGCACCATGTCGGGCTTGACGCCCCACGTCAGCGCGCGGATCTCCCACTCGGCAGGTCCGCGGAAGTCCCAGTCGGCGAGGAACTGCCGGAGGTCGGCGACGAACGCCTGCACCTCGGCGTCCCCGCTCGCGACGAGGCGGTCGTGGAGACCCTCGGTGCCGGCGTCGAACAGCGCGGCGACGGGACCGGTCGAGGCCGCCCGGCCCAGGCGCCAGATGCCCTTCGACGGACCGGTCGAGTCGACGTCGCCGATGCCGCTCACGAGGGTGAGGGCCAGCTCGGGACGGCCGACCGCGGCGGCCACCTGTGCCATGGCTCCCAGGCCGACGCCCGACTTGAGGCTGGCCTCGATGTGGTGCTGGAAGAGCCGGCGGGCGAGCGCGTCGAAGGACGTCAGCCGACGGCGCAGCTCCTCGTCGGTCGCCGCGGAGAGGTCGGGCCGCTGCGCGCGGATGGCGTCGACCTCGGCCCGGTCCGCGTCGTACGCCGCGAGGTCGGTCGCCCCCAGCACCTCGCCCATCAGCCAGGCTCCCGCCTTGGCCTCGAAGGCGGCGTCCTCGTCGAAGTCGCGGCGCTCGCTCTCGTAGGACGGGATACCCGGCATGTCGCCGAAGTACTGCAGGTCGACGGCCTCCGCGGACATGCCCGGTACGCGCACGCCGAAGAGGCGCATGAGCGACATGTTGATGTAGAGGTAGCTGCCGAACGCCGGGAGGATCGCCTTCTCGACCGACGCGTCGTAGAGGTCGTGGTCCCAGACGCCGCACGCGACGAAGGCGTCGCGCCACCCCGGCTCCAGGTTGTGCTGGAAGCCCGCGGAGGCGTTCAGGGGGCTGATCGGGTCGGGGAAGATCTCGCCGACGTTGGCGCGCGAGTAGAGCGGGAACAGCTTCGACGTGGCGTCGTCGATCGGCCAGTCAGTCATGCGAGATCTCCTCGGTCAGGAAGGTCCGTGGCGTCGTTTGCGACGCTGCATTCACATCATGTTGTGAGGCCGGTCACCTGTCAATAGGCCGACATCGACTCGGAAATCGCGGCCGCAAGGCCCCCTTCGGGGATCACGCCGCGAACAACTGGACGAATGTGCGACGGATCCGTCACAATCGCAGTTCCACTGCGAGAGGCGGTCACGCGTGCGCATCCTGGTCACCAACGACGACGGCATCGAGGCACCCGGCCTCACCGCCGCCGCCCGCGCCCTGGTCGACGCCGGTCACGACGTCGTCGTCGGCGCCCCGACCCGTGACTTCTCCGGCTCCGGGTCCGGGCTCGGTCCGATCGACGACGGCTCCGTCGTCGGGTGGCGCGGGCACCGCCTGCCGGGCATCGACTGCGCGGCGTACGCCATCGACGCGCCACCGTCCTTCGCCGTGCTCGCTTTCTGCTCCCGGCTCTTCGGGCCGCCGCCGGACCTCGTGGTCGCCGGCATCAACGACGGCTACAACACCGGGCGCCTCGTGCTCGCCTCGAGCACCGTCGGCGCCGCCCTCACCGCCGCGACCGTCGGGGTCGGGAGCATCGCCGTCAGCACCGCCGAGGCGCCCCACCACCGCTACGACACCGCCGCCGCCGTGCTCGTCGCCGTCGTGCGCCAGGTCGTGCAGCAGGGCCGGCGCGGCACCTGCCTCAACGTGAACGTGCCCGCCCTCGACGTCGCCGACCTCGCCGGCGTCGAGGTCGGCGGCCTGGCGCGCCGCGGCCTCATGGGCCTGGGCCTCGAGCGGGGCGACGACGTCATCACGCTGCGTCGCTACACGAACGACCGGGGGATCGACGGAGGCACCGACGCAGCTCTCGTCGGGGCGGGGTACGTCGCGGTCACGGCCCTCACCGGCGTCACGCAGGCCGACCACGGGCCGGCGGGCGACACGTCGGTCATCGCCGTCGTCGACGCCGCCCGCGCGCAGCTCCGCGCCCACGCCGGCACGAGCCCGGTCTAGCACGTCCGCCCCCCTCCCGGGAGGTCCCGGGAAGGGGGCGGCGGGAGGGTCGGGGATCAGTCGAACTCGACGACCACCCGCGCACCGACGGGCCGGGACTGGCAGCCGAGCACGTAGCCGTCCTCGATGTCCTCCTCGGCCAGCGCCTCCGTCGAGTCCTGCACGACCTCGCCGTCGACGACGGTGCACATGCAGGAGCCGCAGGTGCCCTCGCGGCAGGAGTACGGCGCCTCGACGCCGTTCGCCAGCATGACGTCGACGAGCGTCTCGGAGCGGCCCCACCGCAGCAGGTGGGTGCGGCCGTCCAGCGTGACCTCGAGCTCGGCGGCGTCGTCGTCGCTCGCGGACTCCGCCACGGCCAGCACGAACGGGTCGCCCACGAGCGAGTGGAAGTCCTCCTGGTGGACGGCCCGCGGCGCGGCCCCGCAGGCAACCGCCGCCTGCTGCGCCACGGCCATGAAGGGCGCCGGACCGCAGAGGTACCACGGCTGCTCGCCGGTCGGGCCGGCCAACGCGGACAGGCCGTCCACGGTCGGCAGGCCCCGCTCGCTCTCGAGCCAGTGCCGCACCTCGAGCCGCTCCGGGTGCGCGGCCACGAGGGCGTCGAGCACGTCGGCGAAGATCACCGACTCCGGGTCCCGGTTGGCGTAGAGCAGCGTCAGCCGCCCGCCGGGTGCCGCGAGCGCCGCCCGGACGATGGAGAGCATCGGCGTGATCCCGCTGCCGGCCGCGGCGAGCACCATCGGCGCCGCGAGGTCGTGGGGGACGAACGTGCCGGCGGGCGGCAGCACCCGCAGCGTGGCGCCGGGGCGCACCTGCTCGCAGAGCCACCCGCTGGCGTAGCCGTCGGGCGTCCGCTTCACGGTGACGGTCGGTGCGTCGCCGGGCGCGCTGCTCAGCGAGTAGCAGCGCGCGACGCGGCCCGTGCGCTCGCTCGGCACGGCGAGGGTGAGGAACTGGCCCGGACGGTGCACGAACCGCTCGGCCAGGTCGGCCGGCACGTCGAAGGTGAGGGACACCGCGTCCGCGGTCTCCCGCACGACCTCGCGCACGGCGAGCTCGTGGCCCAGCAGCACCGGGTCGAGGGACGTCGCGGTCACCGGTCCTCCTCCGCCCGCGGCAGCAGCCGGTACCAGGACTCGCCGAGGCTGCGCCCCAGCTCGTCGATGCGCTCGCGCCGCGGCGTCGAGGCGGGCAGGCCGACGTGCACGTAGGCGAGCTGCTCCGTGAGGCAGCCGAGCGCCTCGGCCAGCAGGTCGAGGTCCTCGCCGGCCCGGAGGTGGCCGTTGTCGGTGAGGCGCTGCAGCCACCGCCGGGTGCGCGCCACGAAGTCGCCCCGCAGCCGCAGCCACAGCTGGAGGAACCCGTCGTTGGCGCTGGCCGCCGCGGCCTCGCGCAGGAGGCGCAGGGTGTGCCGGTAGCGGGCGTAGCTGTGCAGGTAGCTGGTGTTGCTCTCGACGAGGCTCTCGAGCTCGAAGCTGTGCCCCGTACGGCGGGTGGGCACCACCGCGAGGGCCTCCAGCCCCGGCCGGAGCGCGGCCAGGAAGACGTCGTCCAGCGACGTGAAGTGACGGTAGAAGTTGCCCTGCGCCGTGCCGGCCCGGTGGACGATGTCGGAGACGCGGGTGCGGGTGTAGCCGTACTCCGTGAAGCACTCGATGGCCGCGGTCACGATGCGCTCACGGGTCTGCTCCCCCCGCTTGTTGGGCCGCTTGGCCGACGGCTCACCGTCGCGCAGGCCGACGTCGTCGTAGAGCCCGCCGATCATGTCGCTGACGTCAATCACCTCGGGGTCGCTCACAGCTCCTCCGCCCAACGCTCGAGGGTGGCGACGTGCAGGTTCCCCGCCGTCGTCGGTCCGTCGCTCCCGGTCGCGTCCGCGCCCGTCACGTCGCCGCGGTGCACGGTGCCGGCGGCACCGTCGACCGTCACGAGCGTGCCGGGCGTCGCGGTCAGGGCGTCGACGACGCCCTCGCCCGCACCGACGACGCACGGCAGGCCGATCTCGCGGCAGACCAGCGCCGCGTGGGAGGTGCTGCCGCCCAGCTCGGTGACGACGGCCACGGCCTCGAACATGAGGGGCACGTCCTCCGGCACGGTGGCCGGACGCACGAGCACGAAGGGCGTGCCGGCGGCCGACAGCTCGAGGGCCTGGGTCTCGTCGCTCACCGCGACGCCCACGGCGACCCCGGGACCGGCGGACAGGCCGGTGGCGAGCACCTCGGTGCCCGCGCCCACGGAGCCCTGCGCCGCGGCGGCGGCCCGCTGGTCGGCACCGACCCGGGCCACGGCCTCGGCCCTCGTGATGAGGCCCTCCTCGGCCAGGTCGACGGCAATGCGGGCCGCGGCGACGGCGGACCGCTTGCCGGCCCGGCTCTGCAGCACGTAGAGCCGGCCGCTCTCGATCGTGAACTCGACGTCGACCAGGTCGCGGTGCTCGCGCTCGAGGAGCGTGGCCACCTCGGCCAGCTCGGCGTGGAGCTCCGGCGACCGGGTGCCGAGGGTCGCCAGGGGCTGGGGCGTGGCCGCGCCCGAGACCACGTCCTCACCCTGGGCGCGCGGCAGCCACTCGCCGTACAGGGTGGGGGCGCCGGTGCCCGGGTCACGGCTGAAGAGCACGCCCGTGGCGGAGTCGTCGTCGCGGTTGCCGAACACCATGGCCTGCACGGTCACGGCCGTGCCGCCGCCCGCGCCGAGGCCGTGGCGCTGCCGGTAGGCGCGCACCCGGTCGTTGGCCCAGGAGTCGAAGACGGCCCCGATCGCGGCGCGGAGCTGCTCCCAGGGGTCGTCCGGCGGCAGTGCCTCGGCGTCGTCGAGCACGATCTCGCCGAAGGAGGCGCGGAACCGGCGCCACGTGTCGTCGGCCCACTCCGCATCGCCGGTGCTCGCGGCGAGCGCGTCGGCCAGGTCGCGGGTGAGGCCGAGGTTGAGCACGGTGTCCATCATGCCCGGCATGCTCTGCGCCGCGCCCGAGCGCACCGACACGAGCAGCGGCTCCGGTCCGGCGCCGAACGTGCGGCCCGTCGCCTCCTCCAGCGCCCGGACGCCGGCGACGACCTGGGGCCAGACGCGGTCGGGGAGCCGGCCGCCGGCGGCGTGGTACTCCTGGCAGACCCGCGTCGTCACCGCGAAGGCGGGGGGGACCCGCAGGCCGAGGGCCCGCATCGCGTTGACGCTGCAGGCCTTGCCGCCGAGCAGCTCACGGTCGCCGGGCTCCGCGCCGTCGAGGGTGACGATGTCGGCCGCGGTCATCAGGTCGGTCATGACGGGTCCTTCCGGTCGGACGTGGTGGGGGCGGCGGGGGCGGCGGCCCCGGCGGGGCCGGCCCGGTGGGCGGCGGCGACCCGCGCCGCGAGCAGGCCTCCCTCGACGGGGACGTCGACGCCGTTGAGCCAGGTGGCCGAGCGCCCGAGGGCGAAGACCACGACGGCGGCGATCTCCTCGGGCCGCCCGTGGCGGCCGACGACACCCGCCGCCCGGGCGATCGCGTCGACCCCCATGGAGGCGCGGAAGTCCTCGAGGATGGGCGTCTCGATGGGTCCCGGACTGACGGTCAGGGCGCGGCGGCCGGCCGGTAGCAGGTCGGCCGCCAGCAGCTGGGTCGCGAGGTTGAGCGCGGCCTTCGACGTGTCGTAGGCGGCCGGACCACCCAGCCCGTGCACCGCCAGCCACGCCGCGACGCCGTCGGCGTCGGTGACGGCGAGCAGGTCGCGGAGCGCGTCGGGCGGCACGGCGCTGCGGTGCGCCGCCACCGACGACACGTTGACGACCGCCCCGCCGGGCTCGATCCGGTCGACCAGGCCGGCGGCCAGCCGGCGCGGCCCGAGCAGGTTGACGGCCAGCACCGTCGCCGGCGGGCACGTGCCGGGGACACCCGCCACGTTGGCGAGACCCGCCACCTCGTCGGGGAGCGCCGCCAGCGCGGCGTCCACCGAGACGGGGTCGGCGAGGTCGACGGCCACCGGGGTGACGCCGTCGAGCGACACCGGACCCCGGTCGAGCGCGACGACGCCGTGGCCTGCGGCCAGCAGCCCGGCCGCCACCTCGCGGCCGATGCCGGAGGCGGCGCCCGTGACGACGTACGGTGCGGCGCTCATGCCATCACCGCCGTCAGCTCGGTCATCTCGAGCAGGCCGTGGGTGCCGAGCTCCCGACCCCAGCCCGAGTCGCCGGAGCCGCCGAAGGGCACGGCGGGCCGCTCGCGGGTGCGCACGCCGTCGACCTTCACCTGGCCCGCGCGGATCTCCGCCGCCACGGCCAGGGCCGTGGCCCGCGCGTCGTCGGTGCCGGCCGACCACACCTCGGCCGAGAGGCCGTACCGGGTGTCGTTGGCCAGGCTGATCGCGTGGTCGAGGTCGTCGTAGCCCTGGAGCACGAGGACCGGCCCGAAGATCTCCTGCTGCACGGCCGCGGCGTCCGCCGGGAGGTCGGCGAGGACGACCGGGTCGACGAACCAGCCGTGCCCGACGACCTCGCTCGGCCGACCGGTGCCGGTGACGAGGCGGCCCCCGTCGGCCAGCGCACCGGCGACATGGCCGAGCACGCGGTCGCGGTGGGCGCGGGTGACGAGCGGGCCCTGTCGCGTGGCGGGGTCGGCCGGGTCACCGAGCACGAACCGGTCGACCTCGGCGCGCACGAGCTCCTCGACCTCACCGAGCACGCCGGCCGGGAAGAGCAGCCGCGTGGTCGCGTTGCACGCCTGGCCCGAGTTGACGAGGCCGCTGGCGAGCACGGCGGGGACCACCCGCTCGAGGTCGGCGTCCGGCAGCACGAGGGCCGGGGACTTGCCGCCCAGCTCGAGCGTGGCGGGCGTCAGGGTGGCGGCCCCGGCGGCGGCCACCTGACGACCCGCGGCGACGCTGCCCGTGAAGGTGAGCCGGTCGAGACCGGGGTGCTGCGTGAGCGCGGCGCCCGTGACGGGGCCGGTGCCCTGCACCACCTGCAGGAGGTCGGCCGGGGCACCGTGCACCGCGGCCGCCTCGGCGACCAGCAGGGCGAGCCGCACGGCGTCGTACGGCGTCTGCTCCGACGGCTTGAGGACGACGGCGCAGCCCGCGCCGAGCGCGGCGGCCACCTTCGCGACGATCTGGTGCACCGGCATGTTCCACGGCGTGATCGCGCCGACGACACCCGCGCCGCGGCGGTGCAGCACCGCCCCGTCCGAGGGCTGCACCCACGCCAGCGTGCGGGTGAGCGCGGCCGTCGAGCGCAGCACGCGGGTCGGCAGGTCGACCTGCGTGGCCGCGGCCAGCCAGAGCGGCATGCCCATCTCGGTGCTGACCGTGGTCGCGACGGCGTCACCGTCGCGCTCCAGCAGGTCGGCGAGCGTCTCGAGCAGCTCGGCGCGTGCGGCCGGGGCCACCCGGGTCCACCGCTCGTGGGCGGCGCGGGCTCGGCGCACCGCCTCGTCGACCAGGGCGGCACCGGCCTCGCGGCTCGCCCCCACGACCTCCTCGGTGAACGGGGAGACGACGTCGTGACGGTCACCGCCCTCCGCGCGCTCCTCACCTCCGAGCACGTGGCCCGCGAGCGCGGGCAACGCGCTCACGCCTGCTCCAGGCGGACCGGCAGCGTCTTGATGCCGCGGAAGAAGTTGCTGCGCAGGCGCCGGGCGTCGCCCGTCACCTCCAGGCGGAGGCCGCGCTCCACGAGGCGGGTGAAGAAGAGGCGCGCCTCGAGCCGGGCCAGGTTGGCGCCGAGGCAGGCGTGCTCGCCCCACCCGAAGCCCAGGTGCTCGTTGGGGTGCCGGTCGATGCGGAACTCCTCGGGGCGCTCGAAGGCGCGCGGGTCGCGGTTGGCCGAGCAGAACCACATGACGACCTTCTCGCCGGCGCGCACGGTGCGGTCGTGCAGCTCGACGTCACGCGTGGCCGTGCGCCGCATGGAGAGCACCGGGCTGACCCAGCGCACCATCTCCTCGACGCCCACCCGGACGGCCGCGGGATGGGCACGCAGGTGGTCCCAGGCGGCGGGGTTCTCGTGGAGGGCCAGGACACCACCGGACAACAGGTTCCGGGTGGTCTCGTTGCCGGCCACCATGAGGATCAGGTAGTAGGCGTCGAGGTAGCCGCGGCTGAGCGGCACCCCGTCGAGCTCCGCGGCGGTGAGGGCGCTGACGAGGTCGTCGGCGGGGCAGGCCCGCCGCTGCTCCTCGAGGGCCCGGAAGTAGGTGAAGACCTCGTCGCGCGCCCGCACGGCGGTCTCGGGGCCCTCCGAGTAGTCCGGGTCCTCCGACGCCATCTGGTTGGTCCACCGCAGCAGGTGGGGGCAGTCCTCGAGCGGGGCGCCCAGGAGCCGCCCGATCATGACGAGGGGCAGCTGGGCGGAGATCTTCTGGACGAGGTCGAACTCACCGGTGCCGACGTGCTCGTCGAGCAGGTCGTCGATCACCTGGGTGATGTCGGGCTCGAGCTTCTTGACCTTGGCCGCCCGCACCTCGGAGGCCGCGAGCTTGCGGAGCGGCCCGTGGTCGGGCGGGTCCACGTGGTGGATGCTGCGGGCACCCGACCCCTCGGCGCGGCGGTCGGCGATCTGGGTGCCCTCGGTGACCGTGAAGGTCGCGTGGTCGGCGGCGACGCGCTTGACGTCGTCGTACCGCGTCACCGACCAGAAGCCGCGGCCGTCGGGCTCGTCGTTCCAGTGCACCGGACGCTCGTCGCGCAGCCGGGCGAAGACCTCCTCGTCGCGCCCGAGCTCGAACGGGTGGAGACTCATGAGGTCGAGGTCGTCGACGGAGGTCATGCGAGGGCTCCTCGGTACGCGTCGTTTGTGACTTTCGAGTCGCACCATAACCCACGTCACACCGCGCGGGAAGTCCGGTCCACAGTGGCGCTCGGACTGCTTCCCGCGCTAGCGTCTCCCTGTTAGCGACACAGCGGTCGCATTTCAGGAGGACAGGTCGATGTACCCACCCACGGTGGCAGCCCGCACGCCGGACCTGCCCGCCTACGTGATGGCCGCGACGGGCGACCAGCTGACCTTCGCCGAGCTCGACGCCGCCTCCAACCGGCTCGCGCACCTCCTGCGGGCCCACGGGGTGGTCGCCGGCGACACCCTCGTCGTGCTCCTGCCCAACGGGCTCGCCTGGCCGGTCGCGGTCGCGGCCGGGATGCGGACCGGGCTGCGCGTCACGCCCGTCAACTGGCACCTCGGCCCGCCCGAGCTGTCCGCACTCCTCCTCGAGGCCGCGCCCCGCGCCGTCGTCACGACCGTCGCGCTGGGCGCCACCCTCCGTGCGGCTCTCGCCGACCTGCCGGAGGCGCCCGCGGTCGTGCTCACGGTGGACGGCACGGCGCCCGACGGGCGCTCCCTGGACCTCTGGGCCGCGCTCCGGGAGCAGCCCGCCCACCCCGTCGACGACGAGCTGCTGGGCGCGCGCGTGCTCTTCAGCGGCGGCACCACCGGCCGGCCCAAGGCCTTCCGGCAGCCGCTCCTCGGGGTCCACCCGCTCGACGCCCCGGCCCGGCACCCCGCGCTCGCCGAGCGGCTCGGCATCGGGGCCGGCATCCGCTTCCTCTCCCCCGCGCCGAGCTACCACGCCGCACCGTTCACCTTCCAGCTGATGACGCTCGCCGCCGGCGGCACCGTCGTGTGCATGGAGTCCTTCGACCCGGAGCGGGCGCTGCGCGCGCTGGTCGACCACGAGGTCACCCACTCGCAGTGGGTGCCGACCATGCTGTCGCGGCTCCTCGCCGTACCGGGGCGGGACGAGATCCCGCGGGCGCCGTCGCACCGGGTGGCCGTGACGTCGGGTGCCCCGTGCCCCGTGCGCCTCAAGGACGCCGTGAACGACTGGTGGGGCGACATCCTCCACGAGTACTACGGCGCCTCGGAGGGCTACGGCCACACCTACGTGTCGCCGGCCGAGTCGCGCGCCCGGCCCGGCACCGTCGGCCGCCCCCTCGGCGAGGCCCGGGTCGTCGTCGTCGACGACGCCGGGGACCCGCTCCCGCCGGGCGAGGTCGGCCGGGTCACCTTCGCGCAGCCCGGCACCGGGGAGCTGCGCGGCATGGGCGACCTGGGGCGCCTCGACGACGACGGCTTCCTGCACCTCACCGGGCGCAGCACGTTCATGATCATCTCGGGCGGCGTGAACATCCATCCCGAGGAGATCGAGGAGACGCTGCTCGATGACCCCGAGGTGGCGGACGTGGCCGTCTTCGGTCTCCCCCACCCCGACCTCGGCGAGCAGGTCGTGGCCGTCGTCGAGCTCGAGGACGGGCACACGGCCGACGCCACGACCGCCGACCGGCTCGCCGAGCACTGCCGCGCCCACCTCGCCCGCTTCAAGACCCCGCGGGTGTTCGAGTTCGTGCCCCGGCTGCCCCGGCTCCCGACCGGCAAGCTCGACAAGACCGCGCTCCGGTCGACCTACGCGTCCCGCGCCACCACCCCGACCCCGATCCCGACGGAAGAGAGCCGATGACCGACCAGGCCACCCACGACCGATCCTTCGAGGTGCTCCACGCCGTGCGCGTCAAGGGCCTCACCACCGACGCGGTGCTCGCGGACTTCCTCGGTGTCGCCGAGGACGGGCTCGCGCCGTACACCGGCCCGCTCGTCGACGCCGGGCTGCTCCTGCGGCGCGAGGGCCGGTTCGCCGGCCACACCCTGACGCCCGCCGGCAAGGAGGCCGCGGCCGAGCGGCTCACCACGGACACCGAGACGCGCGACGCGACGCCCGCCCTGGCGCGCCTGTACGACGCGTTCCTGCCCGTCAACGGGGACTTCAAGCGGCTCTGCGAGCGGTGGCAGGTGCGCGACGGGCAGCCCAACGACCACACCGACGCCGCCCACGACCAGGCGGTCTTCGCCGACCTGCACACCCTCCACGACGCCTTCGTGCCCGTGCTGCGGGAGGCGGACCTACCGCCGCGGATCCGCCGGTACGCCGACCGCCTCGACGGCGCCCTGGCGCGCATCGACGACGGTGAGACCGGCGCCTTCGCGCGGCCGATGAACAACAGCTACCACGACATCTGGATGGAGCTGCACGAGGACCTCATCGTCTCGGGCGGCCGGGTGCGCGACGCGCACGACGAGGGATGAGCGCCCCCACCGGCCCCCTCGGACCGCTCCGGGGCGCGGGGGCGGTGAACCTGCGCGACCTCGGCGGGGTGCGGACCAGCGACGGCCGCCGGGTGCGCACCGGGCGGCTGCTGCGGTGCGACTACCCCGCGTTCGCCGAGGGCGCGGCCGGCGCCGACGTCGTGGCCCGTTCCGGGCTGCGCACGGTCGTCGACCTCCGGCTCGAGGAGGAGATCGGGGTGGAGTGCCCGCCCTGGACGGCGCTGGGCGTCGACCACCGCCAGGTCTCTCTGGTCTCGGGCCGCGGGGACTCCTGGCACGCGGGCTACGCGCGCTACCTCGTGCACCGACCCCGGCAGGTCGTCGAGGCGGTGCGTCTCCTCATGGAGCTGCCCGGGCCGGCACTCTTCCACTGCGCGGCGGGCAAGGACCGCACCGGCGTCGTCGCCGCCCTCCTGCTCAAGGCGCTCGACGTGCCCGACGAGCAGGTGACGGCGGACTACGTGCGGACCGCCGAGGTGCTGCCGACGATCATGGCGCGGCTGCTGGAGCACGACTACTACCAGCGGATCCTGGCCCGCACGACGCTCGCGGACCAGACGCCGACGGAGCAGAACATCGGTGAGCTCCTCGCCCACCTCGCCGCGGCGGGGGGCGCCGAGCGGTGGCTCCTCGAGCACGGACTGCCGGCGGAGACGCTCGCCGCGTTCCGCCGCGCGATGCTGGAGTGAGGCTGGAGTGAGGCTGGAGTGAGACCCGGCTCCGGGACCGTTCGGCGACGGTCCCGGAGCCGGGGATCGGGGGGCTGGGCCGGCTCGGGCCGGCTCGGGCCGTCAGGCCGGGGCGAGCACGCCGGACACGTTGCGCATCGCCTCGATGCTGTGCCAGTCACGGGCGGCGGCGCAGTTGCGCTCCAGCAGCGCCAGGATGAGGCGGTTGACGACCTCGTTGTCGGGGAGCACCGCCACCGCGGCGAGCGTGATGAAGAGGCCGCTCAGCAGCTGCAGCTGGTAGTCCGCGGTCGCCTCCTCCAGGTCGTAGGACCCGCCCCGCTCGGCGAACACGTCGACGTAGTGGCGCAGGAGCCGGTGCTCGTCGGCCCGTCGCTGCGCGACGTCGACGCTGCCGGAGAGGAAGTAGCCGACGTCGTACATGGGGTTGCGCAGGCCCGTGACCTGCCAGTCGATGAGCACCGCGCCGGGCGTGCCGTCGGGCAGCGTCTCGAACAGCACGTTGTCGACCCGCGGGTCGCCGTGCGTCAGGGTCAACCGCGACTGGGTCTTGAGGTGCCAGGGGCGTACGACGCCGGGTGCCGCCGCCACGATCGCGAGGTCCTCGGCGCCGAGGCTGCCGGCGAAGCGCGCGAGGGAGAGCTCGGCGCCGCGCGTGGTGGCGTCCGACCAGTAGTCGCAGACCGCGGGCAGCCGGATCAGCCAGTCGGGGGCGGTCGCGTCGTCGAGCGGGAACGCCGAGTGCAGCCGCGCGAACTGGGTGACGACGGCCTCCGCCTCGACCGAGGAGCAGCCCGCCACCTGGTTGCCGGGCACGGCCGCCGTGGTCAGGTCCTCCATGACGAGGTTGATGGTCGTCTCGTCGCCGCCCACGAAGTAGGTCCGCGGGATCCGGCAGGCGCCACTGGCGCCGACGGCGCGGTAGCCACCGATCTCCCGGTGGTACGCGCCGCTGCCCAGTGCGTGGGCGTGCGCACCGGGCGCGCTGGGGCGGAACTTCACGACGAGCGCGTCGGGTCCGCCGTCGGCGTGGCCCGCGGCGTACGAGATCGCGACCCGGACCGTGTCGCTGACGTTGCCGGCACCGACGGGCTCGTGGGTGATCGCGGCGACCTGCGCCCCGGGATGGCCGCCCGCGCGCAGGACGGTCTCGACCCAGGCGGCGTCGAGGTCGGCGACGGAGTCGAGGACCGGCGGGACCTCGGTGGGGTGCGTGCTCATGACCATGCTCCTTCGGCGTAGGGGGCGTTCCAGACGTCGGTGACCCGACCGTCGCGGACGCGGAAGATCTCGATGCCGCAGAGGCGGTCACCGGTGCTGCGTCGGGTCGCCTCCCAGGTGAGGGAGGCGATCTCGTCGTCCCCCACGAGATGGACGATCGTGAACTGCGGGTCGTGCGTCGCCAGGTCGCGCGTGATGCGGTCGACCTGCTCGTCATGGCTCATGGCGGTACGGCGCGCGGGAGCGCCCGGGTCGTGGCGGACGACCGGGTCGGCGCAGATCTCGCGCACGAGGTCGACCCGGCCGGCGTTGTAGATCTCCAGCACGTAGCGCTCGACGGCGCGGACCGCGACGCTCACGCGAGCACCCGGTCGGCGGCGCGGTAGGCCTCCACGACGGAGACCAGCTCGCTCGGCGTCGCGCCGTGCATGATGACGCCGTCGACCCCGAGGTCGAACTGCGCGGCCACCCGATCGGCACACCGCTCGGGGCTGCCCGTCGCCGCACAGTCGAGCCACTCCGCCGGCAGCACGGCGCGCAGCCGCTCGAGCTGCTCCGGGGTCGCGACCGCATCGGCCCAGCCGTCGAGCTCGCCGACCACCTCGCTGCGGCGGAACTCCTCGAGCAGCGCCGGGTCCCACCGGTTGGTGGACACGAGGAGGTCGCCGTAGACCTGCAGGTACGTCGCCAGCCGGCCCACCGTCTTCTTCACGAAGGTCTGCTCGTCGATCTCGTCGGTCACCGTCGCGTAGCAGGACCAGATCTTCACGGCGGCCGGGTCGCGCCCCGCCTGCTCCGCGGCGTCCCGCACCTCCTGCACCACCCGCGCCGTCGTCTCGTCGGAGAAGAAGGTGTGGAGCACGACCAGGTCGAACGCACGGCCGGCGAGGGCGAGCGTCGCGGGGCCGAAGGCGGTCGTGCCGAGCCGGATGTCCTCGTCGAACGTCGGGTCGAGCTTGAGCGCCGGGAACGTCCCGAGCGGACCGTCGTAGTCGCGCACCGTCTCGCCGCGCCACAGGCGCCGCATGAGGTGGGCGAACTCCTCCATCTGGACCGTCGTCGTCTGCTTCAGCCCCATCGCGGCGATCTGCGGACGCAGGCCGCGGCCGATCCCGAGGACGAAGCGGCCGCCCGTCAGGCGGTGCATGGTCGAGGCGAAGGCCGCCGTGATCGCCGGGTGCCGGGTGTTGATGTTGGTGGCGGCGGTCGTGATGTCGATCCGCTCGCTCACCGCGCCGGCGGCGCCCGACAGGCTGCACGCCTCCTTGACGTTGAGGCGCTCCGAGAGGAACGCGTTGCCCAGGCCGAGCTCCTCGGCGAGACGGATCTCCGCGAGCAGGTCGCGCGGCGACTCGACGTGGCCGCCCAGCGCGTAGAAGCCGAGGCGATCGACACCGGGGCGTCCGGTGGGGGCAGGTCCTGTTCGCATGCGCACTCCTTGTTAGCGACTGCCGTGTCGCAAATCATGTGACGGGCGTCACCGTAGTGCGGCGCCATGCGGCGGTCAATAGGCGCTCTGGACCGGCAGGGCGTCGTGCGATTTGCGATCGGCGAGCCGCGAAGGGGCGCCCGAGGAAAACGCGGACCGAGGGTCGCGGAGGGTCCGCGTTCTCCTCGCCCGACCCGACTCCCGTCCGCGTTTTCTTCCGCCCCGGGCGGGCTCCGCCCCCACCGGGGTGAGGCTCAACCGCGGAACGCCCCCGCCACGGCGAGCACGCGCTCGCAGGCCTCGGGCTCGCCGACGCTGATGCGCACGCCGTCGCCCGGGAAGGGCCGCACGACGACGCCGGCCTCCTCCGCCGCGGCGGCGAACGCGAGGGTGGCCGCGGGCTCGCCCGGGAAGGGCAGCCACACGAAGTTGCCCTGTGCGTCGGGCACGGGCCAGCCCTGGGCCCGGAGGCCGGCGAGGAGGCGGTCGCGCCGCACGACGAGCTCGTCGACCCGGGCCACCATCGCCTCCTGCTCGGCCAGGGACGCGATCGCGGCGGCCTGGGCGATGGCGGAGACCCCGAACGGGAGCGACACCACCCGCAGGGAGGCGGCCACCTCGGGGTGCGCCACCGCGTAGCCGACGCGCAGCCCGGCGAGCCCGTACGCCTTCGAGAACGTGCGCGTCAGCACCACGTTGGCGTGGTCCCGCAGGGTCGCGACGCCGTCGACCGGGTCGTCGGAGCGGACGAACTCGACGTACGCCTCGTCGACCACCACGAGCACCCGCGAGGGCACGCGGGCGAGGAACGCGTCGAGCTCCGCCTGCGTCACGGCCGGCCCGGTGGGGTTGTTGGGCGTGCAGACGACGGCGACCCGCGTGCGCTCGTCGATCGCGTCCGCCATGGCGTCGAGGTCGTGGCGGCCATCGGCCAGCAGGGGTACGGCGCGGCCGACGGCCCCCGCGGTCGCGAGCGCGATCGGGTACGCCTCGAAGGAGCGCCAGGCGTGCACGACCTCGTCGCCGGGGTCGCAGTAGGCGCCGATGAGCTGGTAGAGCAGGCCCACCGAGCCCGTCGCCACCGCCAGGTGGTCGCTCGGCACGTCGAGGTGGGCGGCGAGCGCGTCGTACAGCGCCGCGCTGCCGAGGTCGGGGTAGCGGTTGAGGTGGGCCACCGCCGCGGTCGCCGCCTCGAGCACGCCGGGCAGCGGCGGGAACGGGTTCTCGTTGCTGGACAGCTTGTAGGACGTGAGGCCGGGACGGGCGGTGGGCGGCTTGCCGGGAACGTAGGCCGGGATCGCCAGCACGTTGCTCCGCGGGGTGGGGAGGTCAACCGGGGTGTCGGACATGGGTCGCACGTTAGGGCTCGCGGGAGACGGCCCGCCAGGGGCGGAGCAGGAGAGCCGCCAGGAGACCCAGCCCGGCGCCCACCACCGCGCCGGTCGCGTTGTCCACGACGTCCGTGACGTCGCAGGCGCGGTCGAGCCGCGCCAGCTCGAGCTGGGCGAGCTCGATGGCGCCGGAGTACGCCGCGAGCCCCAGCACCAGCAGCGGCACGAGCACCCAGCCGGCGCGCCACCGGCAGGCCGCCACCGTGCCGAGCAGCCCCGCGGGCACGAACAGCGCCGTGTTGAGCAGCCGCTGGCCGCCGTCGAAGATCCAGAACCCGTCCGGGGCCGGGCCGCCGTAGTCCATCGAGCAGACCTCGGCGCGCGTCTCCGCCGCCACCCAGCCCGGCGCGCCGGTGGCCGGCACGAGGGTCACGAGCGCGATGACGACCACCCACCACGCGAACCCCGCGGCGGCCACGGCGAAGACCGGGCCGGTGCGGGGCGCGAGGAGCAGCGCCACCCCCGCCAGCACGAGGCCGGACAGGAGGGCGCCGAGCACCATCACCTCGGGTCCGCCGAACGTCACCATGGCGCACGACGGTAGCGGGCCTCAGGGCAGGACGACCGCCCCGCCGGGCACCACGTCGAGGTCACGACCGACGACCAGGTCGGTCGGGTTGGTGAGGCAGCGCACGGAGCCGCCGCCCTTGTGCAGCTCGGACAGGTCGAGCAGCACGACGCGGAAGCCCCACGCCTCGAGCCGCTCGCGCACCCGCGGCGGGCACGCGGGCATGAGCACGGTGCGCCCGACGACGACGGCGTTGGCGCAGAAGGTGAGCGCCTCCTCCTCCGTGAGCACGAGCGGCTCCGGCACGAGGTCGAGCAGCGCCGCCGCGGAGGCGGCGTCGAACGCGGCCGGGCACACCATCGCCCGCCGGTCGTCGAGGGGGCAGAAGGCGAGGTCGAGGTGGTACATCGCGGGGTGCACGATCCGCAGCCCCCGCACCCGTACGTCGAGGGCCGCGGCCACCGGCGCCAGCGCGGCCTCCTCGGTGCGGGGCCCGAAGCCGGCCACGAGGTCGCCCCGCCACGCGAAGAGGTCGCCCGCCTCGAGGTGGGGGCCGACCCCGTCGCGCCCGACGCCCAGGACGACGCGTCCGCGGCTCTCCGCCCAGGAGGCGGCGCTCGTCGTCTCGGCCCGACGCTCGGCGTACCGCATGTGGGACGCGAGGAACGCGTCCCGGCCGTCGGCCAGCGTGAGGGCGATGCCGAGGTTCATCGCGTACACCATGTCGGGGCTGTCGGGCCGCTGCCGCAGCACGTCGACGCGCGCGCCGGCGTCGCGGAGCGCCGCGAGCATGGCGTGCCACTGCTCGCGGGTGCGCTCCGGCTCGGGCTGGTCCGCGGGGTCCATGAACGGGTTGATGACGTAGTCGACGCGGAAGTGGTCGGGGCTCACGACCGCGTAGGAGCGGCCCCAGGCCAGCTCGCCGACGAGCTCGTCCGCGAGTCCGCCCGCCAGGCCCGTCGTCGTCTCCTGCACCAGGGTCATGACCCCACCTCCTCGATTGTCCGACAATCCGACGAGGGGGAGTGTGGCACAGGCCGGAGGCGTTCCGCGAGAATGCGCGGGTGCCCGATCCCTACGCCGGCCTCCATGTCGAGGTCACCTCGACCACGCAGCGCGTCGCCGACGAGCTGCGCCGGGCCGTCTTCGACGGCGAGCTCGAGGCCGGCACCCCGCTGCGCGAGGTGGCCCTCGCCGCGTCGCTGGGCGTCGCCCGGTCGACCGTCCGGGAGGCGCTCACCGTGCTCGTGGCCGAGTCGATCGCGACGCGGGAGCCCAACCGCGGGGTGAGCGTCGCCGTACCGGACGCGGACGCCGTGCGCGACGTGTGCCGGGCGCGCACGGTGCTGGAGTCGGCGGGGGTACGCCGCTGGTGCGACGCCCCCGAGGCCGCGCGCCAGGAGGTGCGGGGACCGGCTCGCGGCCTACACGGGGGCGGTGGCGCGCGGGGCCGGCTACGCCGAGCTCAACGAGACCCACCTCGAGTTCCACGTCGCCCTCGTCGGGCTCGCCGGGTCGCCGCGGCTGGTGCACACCGCCCGGGCCCTCGTGGCCGAGCTGAAGGTCGTGCTCGCCCAGATCGACCGCGCCGAGCGCAACGCCCACGACCAGGCCGACAGCCACGAGGCCATCGTCGCGCTCCTCGAGGCGGGGCGGGTCGACGACGGCCTCGTCGCCATCGACGAGCACCTCCGCGACGCCGAGCGGGACATCCTCCACGCGCTCGGGGCCACCTGAGGATCACCTGAGGCGAGGTGCAGGGACTGGCCCGGTCTGCCTACGATCGACCTCGTGAAGTTCGTCGCCTGGGTCCTCGTCAACGCGCTCGGCATCGCCGTGGCCGCGTGGCTCTTCGAGGGCATCTCGTTCGACGGCGCCACGAGCGGCCAGGCGGAGATCGAGGACAAGATCCTCCCCCTGCTGGGCGTCGCGCTCATCTTCTCGCTCGTCACCGCGTGGGTCGCACCGATCGTCAAGCTGCTGTCGCTGCCCCTCGTGATCCTGACGCTCGGCCTCTTCCTCTTCGTCGTCAACGCCGCGATGTTCCTGCTCACCGGCTGGCTCGCCGACCAGTTCGACATCCCGTTCCACGTCGAGGGCTTCTGGACCGCGCTCGGCGCCTCCATCGTCATCACCGTCGTCACCTGGCTCGTCGAGGCCGTCACCGACACCGAGGTCCGCGGGTGACGGTCCCGCTCCCCGCCCCGCGCGACCCCGCGACGTACCGCGTCGCCGTCGTCTGCCTGGGCAACATCTGCCGCTCGCCGATCGCCGACGTGGTGATCGAGGACCGGCTGACCGCGGCGGGCCTGTCCGGCGCCGTCACGGTCGAGTCCTTCGGCACCGGCCCGTGGCACGTGGGCGAGCCGATGGACGAGCGGTCGGCGCGGGTGCTGCGGGAGGCGGGGTACGACGCGACCCGCCACCGCGGGCAGCAGGTCGCCGCCGCGCACGCGGGCCGGTTCGACCTCGTGCTGGGCATGGACAGCGCCAACGTGGCCGACCTCGTCGCCCTGCTCCCGGACGACGTGGAGCGGATCCACCGCTTCCGCGACCTCGACCCCGAGGGACCCGGTGACGTGCCGGACCCCTACGCCGGTGGGCCCGAGGGCTTCACCAGCACCCTGGCCGTCGTCGAGCGCACCGCCGACGCCCTCGTCGGACGGCTCGCCGACACGCTGCCCCTGCGGGAGCCGACCGCATGACCCGACAGCCGCTCCTGGCGCGCCGGGCCGAGGCGCTGCTGGGCACGGCTGTCTCCGCCACCTCCCCCGTCGCCGGCGGCGACACCTCGACGTCGACGCGCCTCCGCCTGGCCGACGGCCGCAACGCCCTCATGAAGACGCACCCCGGCGCGCCGCCCGGGTTCTTCGAGGCAGAGGCCCGCGGCCTGCGCTGGCTCGCCGAGGTCGGCGACGGCGTGCCCGTGCCCGAGATCCTCGCCGCCGCGGAGGACTGCCTGCTGCTGCGCTGGATCGATCCCGGCCGACCCACCGCCGACGCCGCGGCCGAGCTGGGTGCGCGGCTGGCGCGCACCCACCTCGCCGGCGCCGTGCTCGGCGCGGAGGAGGACGGCTTCATCGGCCGCCTCCCGCTGCCGTGCCGCGCGCCCGAGGGCGTGTCGTGGACGGAGTTCTACGCCGTGCGGCGCGTGCTGCCCTACCTGAAGCTGGCCCGCGACCGCGGCGCGATGCTCCCCGAGGACGCCGCCCGCGTCGAGGCGCTGCTGCGCCGCCTGCCCGCGCTCGTGCCCGACGAGCCCCCCGCCCGGCTCCACGGCGACCTGTGGAACGGCAACGTCCTGTGGGGCGTCGGCGGCACGGTGCACGTGCTCGACCCCGCGGCGTACGGCGGCCACCGCGAGGTCGACCTCGCCATGCTCGCGCTCTTCGGCCTCCCCCACCTGCGGGAGCTCACCGAGGCCTACGAGGACGCCAGCGCGGCCCTCGGCCGCCCGCTCGACGCCGAGTGGCGCGACCGGCTCGGGGTGCACCAGATCTTCCCGCTGCTCGTGCACGCAGCGCTGTTCGGCGGTGGGTACGGCGCACGCGCCGGCGCGCTCGCCGCGTCGTACGGCTGAGGCGGAGCATCCGACGCACCGGGTGGGTCGGATCTTCCCCAGGCCCGAGCCCCGACATCGGAAGGCGCGGGCCTTCGGAAGATCGGATCCTTCTGGTGCATCGGATCCTCCAGGGGCCGGCAGGACCAGATCTCTGCGAGCCCGTTCGCGGCCCCCAGGCGGCGACTCGAGGCAATCCATCCACAGCGGGTGGTGAGCGGCACCCCGTCCCGGCGAGGCGGGTGGAGCCTGGGCGGGTGAGCACGAGCAGAGGTCGGCGGGATCTGTCTGCTGCCCGGGCGCGCCGTGCGGCGGGAGCCGCGGCCGTCGAGCAGCACCTGGTGCAGCAGGACGGTGTGATCGCACGATTCCAGGTGCTCGATGCGGGGTGGCGTCCCTCCGACATCGCGCGGCAGCTCCGACGGCGGGAGTGGGCCCGCCTCCACGACGGCGTCTACCTGACCCACACGGGGGCGCCGACGTGGACCCAGCGCGCGTGGGCCGCGGTGCTGTGGGCGCATCCGGCCGCGCTCTGTGGTCCATCGGCACTGCGCGCATTCGAGGGAGTGCGGCGCGCAGGGGCAGACGATCACGACGTCGTCCACGTGGCGATCGAGGCCGAGCGGCGCGTGGTCGCGCCGAGCGGCGTCACCGTGAGGCGACGGGTTCGGCTCGACCAGGACGCCCAGTGGAACCTCGGGCCGCCCCGGGTGCGCTACGAGGAGGCGGTGCTCGACGTCGCCGAGGCCGAGACGACGGAGTCCCGCGCCCTGGGTCACGTCACGGACGCGGTCGGGGCGCGCCGCACGACAGCGGACCGGCTGGTCACGGCACTCCTGGGACGTCCGCGCACCCGTCGACGTGCCTGGCTGCTGGCGGCGCTCGACGACATCCGCGCCGGGACCTCCTCGGTGCTGGAGCACGCCTACCTGGCCCGGGTCGTGCGGCCGCACGGTCTGCCCGAGGGCGTGCGCCAGGCCGCGGTCGCGAGCGGGGGACGAGTGACGTACCGCGACGTGGACCTACCCGAGCTCGGCCTCGTGGTCGAGCTGGACGGCGCCCAGCACCACACAGGATCCGCCGACCGGGCGCGCGACCTCGACCGCGACCTCGACGCAGCCGCCGACGCTGGTCGCCGGACGGTCCGCCTCGGGTGGTCGCAGACGCACGACCGCGCGTGCGTCACCGCCGAACGACTCGCGCGGATCCTCCGTGCCGCCGGCTGGACGGGCCGCCCGATGCCCTGCGGTACGGGCTGCGACCTCGACCCCGGAAAGATCGACCCACCGGATGGCGCAGATCTTCCGATCGCGTCGTGACCGTGGCGTTCTCAGGCGCGACTCAGCCCCGATCGGCATACTGCTCAGGTGCCAGAGAGCAAGGGGTCCCGCGTGCTCGTCGTCGACGACGACCGCGCGGTGCGCGATTCGCTGCGGCGGTCGCTGGAGTTCAACGGGTACGTCGTGGCGACGGCCTCCGACGGGGCCGAGGCGCTCGCGCAGATCGCGTCGGTGGCGCCGGAGCTCGTCGTGATGGACGTGATGATGCCGCGCCTGGACGGCCTCGAGGCCACACGGGCGCTGCGGGCGGCGGGCAACGACGTCCCCGTGATCGTGCTGACCGCCCGCGACGCCGTCGGCGAGCGGGTCGAGGGCCTGGACGCGGGGGCGGACGACTACCTCACGAAGCCCTTCGCGCTCGAGGAGCTCCTGGCGCGGGTCCGCGCGCTGCTGCGCCGCGCCGTCCCCACGGAGCAGGCCGACGAGCGCCTCCTCTTCGCCGACCTCGCGATGGACCTCGCGTCGCGCGAGGTGTTCCGCGGCGAGCGGGCCATCGAGCTCACGCGCACGGAGTTCACGCTGCTCGAGATGTTCCTCCGCCGGCCGCGCCGCGTGCTGGAGCGGTCGTTCATCCTCGAGGAGGTCTGGGGCTACGACTTCCCCACGACCGCGAACTCGCTGGAGGTCTACGTGGGCTACCTCCGCCGCAAGACCGAGGCGGAGGGCGAGCCGCGGCTGATCCACACGGTGCGGGGCGTGGGCTACGTGCTGAAGGAAGCATGAGGCCCCTGCCGCCCCGACCCGACGCCGCGCCGACCGACCACCCGACCGACGCGGAGCCCACGGCCGAGACGGACCCCACCGACGCCTCCCCGGCGGACCAGCACGACCCCCGGCACGACGACCGGCACGACCTCGACCTCGACCACGAGCTCCCGGAGCGGCGCTGGCACTACCGCCGCTCGCTGGCCAGCCGCGTCACCCTGCTCACCACGATCGCGGTGGGCGTGGCGGTGGCCTTCCTGTCGCTGAGCGTCTACTTCGTCGTGCGCATCCAGCTCGAGGACACGATGGACGAGCAGCTGCTCGACCGGGCCACGTCGATGGCCGCCGGCCTGACGTCGGCCGCCGCGGACAAGGACCGGGACCAGCTCCTCACCCAGCTGCGGTTCCTGCCCCGTGACTCGCGGGTGCAGATCCTCTTCGCGGACGGCAGCATCCTCCTCACCAACGGCACCACGACGCTCCCCCTCGGTGACGAGGAGTGGGACGTCGCGACCAGCGACGCCGACCACGCCGTGCTGCGGTCGGTGACCGTCGCCGGTGACCACGTGCGCATGGCGACGGTGCCCATGGACCTGTCGAACGGCCGCATCGGTGCGCTCGTGATGACGCAGAACACCGACTCGCAGCAGAAGTTCCTCGGCAAGCTCGGGCTGGTCATGCTGGGCTTCGGCGGCACCGGCGTGATCCTCGCGGCCGTCGCCGGCACCGTGGTCGCCCGCAACGGCCTGCGGCCCGTACGACGCCTCACCGAGTCCGTCGAGACCATCGCGCGCACGGAGGAGCTCACCCCCCTGCGGGTCGAGGGCGACGACGAGATCGCTCGCCTCGCGACGGCGTTCAACCAGATGCTGACCGCGCTGAGCGCCTCGCGGGAGCGGCAGAAGCAGCTGGTGGCGGATGCCGGTCACGAGCTGAAGACCCCGCTGACGTCGCTGCGCACCAACCTCGACCTCCTCGCCCAGGCCGAGGACACCGGTGCCGCGCTGTCGCCGGAGACCCGCCGCGAGCTCATCGACGACGTGCGGGCGCAGATCGTGGAGCTGAGCACCCTCATCGGCGACCTCGTCGAGCTCGCCCGCGACGAGCAGGTGCGCCACGTCGTCGAGCCCGTCTCCCTCGTCGAGGTGCTCGACAAGGCCGTCGCGCGGGTGCGGCTGCGCGCCCCGACGGTGACCTTCGAGGTGCGCGCGGCCCCGTGGTGGCTCGTCGGCGAGTCCCACTCGCTCGAGCGCGCCATCACCAACCTCCTCGACAACGCCGCCAAGTGGAGCCCCACCGACGGTCGGGTCGTGGCGACGCTGGCGAACGGCATCCTCACCGTCGACGACCAGGGCCCGGGCATCCCGGAGGACGACCGCGAGTACGTCTTCGAGCGCTTCTTCCGCTCCACCGAGTCCCGCGCCATGCCCGGCTCCGGCCTCGGCCTGGCGATCGTGCGGCAGGTCGCGGAGCGGCACGCCGGCTCCGTGCGCGCCGGCGTGTCGCCCTCCGGCGGAGCGCGCCTCACGATGACGCTGCCGGGCGGCCCGCTGCACCCCGACGCGACCCGCCCGATCCCGCGCGAGTCCCGAGGTGCGACGACGGCTCCGACGGGGTAGGGACCCCGCCATGAGCGACCAGCGCCCGCCCCTCCCCGGCCTGCCCGGCCAACCCAGCCACCAGCCCGGCCACCAGCCCGGCCAGCAGCCCGGCCCGCACCGGCCGAGCGGGCCGCCCCCGGGGGCGCCGTACGGCGGGGGTCCGCGCCCGCCGCAGCAGCCGTCACCCGCGTCGTACCCCCCGCAGCCCCGTCGCGGAGGCGGTGCCCTCGGCGCCGGGGTGGTCGTCGGTGCGCTCGTGCTCGGGGTGGTCGGCGGCATCGGCGGCGCGGCGGGCTACTCGGCGCTCGTCGACGACGACGGGATCTTCTCCTCCAGCAGCGGGGACGGCGGCTCGGACGGCGACACCCGCATCCAGGCCGACGACCTCGACACCGGCAGCATCGACCCGCTCGACCTGGTGTCGGTCAACGACATCTCCAACGCCGTGCTGCCCGCGGTGGTGCAGATCAACGTGCCGGTGACGGGCGGCTACTCGCAGGGCTCCGGCTTCGTGGTCTCCGACGACGGCGAGATCCTCACCAACCACCACGTGGTCGAGGGCGGCTCGGCGGGCGAGGCCATCGTCATCACGTTCGACGACGGCACCCTCGCGGAGGCCGAGGTCGTGGGCAGCGACCCGCTGCTCGACGTGGCGCTGCTCCAGCTCACCGACGCGCCCGACGACCTCACGGTCGCCTCCCTCGGCTCGTCCGACGAGACCGAGGTGGGGCAGGCGGTGGTGGCGATCGGCGCGCCGTACGGCCTCCAGTCCACCGTCACCGCCGGCATCGTCAGCGCGCTCAACCGGCCCTTCGTGCTCGAGCTGCCGGAGGGCCTGGTCGCCTACCCGGCGATCCAGACCGACGCGGCGGTCAACTCCGGCAACTCCGGCGGCCCGCTCGTGAACCTGCGCGGCGAGGTCGTCGGGATCAACGGGGCGATCGAGCTGGCGCAGAGCGAGGAGGGGTACGACGCGGGCTTCATCGGCATCAGCTACGCCATCCCCATCGACGACGTGCGCCACGTCGTCGACCAGCTGCGCGAGGGCGAGGAGCCCGAGCACGCGAGCCTGGGCGCCGTCGCGGAGACCGCCGTCGTGGAGAACATCGTCGACGGGGCCGCCGTGCTCACCGACCTCGCTCCCGACGGCGCCGCGGCGCAGGCGGGGCTCGAGGAGGGTGACATGATCACCGAGATCGGCGAGCTGCACGTCAACAGCGCGCGGGCGCTCGTGACGTCCGTGCTCACGTTCGAACCGGGCGAGGACGTCGAGGTGACCTACATCGACGGCGACGGCAACGAGGAGACCACCACCGTGACCCTGGGCAGCGACCTGGATGACTGACCGCACCGACCGCCGCACCGACCGCCGCGGGCTGCGCGCCTCCGCCGGGATCGCCGGAGCGCTCGTCGCCGTCGTCGCCCTCGCCGGGTGCGGCGGCGACGGGGACGACGGGTCGTCGTCGGTCCCCACCTCGTCGGCCAGCAGCTTCCCCACCGACGACGTGGTCGAGGTCGGCGACCCCTGCGAGGCCGTGCCAGGCCCGGAGATGGGCGAGCTGCTCGGTCTCGGCGAACCGCTGACGGCCACGAGCGCGGGCGCGGGCAACTACCGCGGGTGCAGCTACACCGACGCCGACGACGTGGTCGTCATCAACACGACGCGCTACGCCTCCGAGGCGCCGTTCGACGAGGTGTGGGACTCCCTCGACCTCGGTGACCTCGCCGTGCAGGACGTGACGGTCCCGGGCGCCGACGCGGCGGGGCTCATCGTGGCCGCCGAGGAGGGCAGTCTCGCCATGACCGCCGCGGTCGCCCACGACGGCCTCGTCGACCTGGCGAACTTCTACGTGGTGGCGCCCTACGACGAGGCGGCGACCACCGCCGGCATCACGACCCTGCTGGAGCGGCTGGCGGCCCAGCCGGCGCCGGCGTCGTAGCCGGTCCCGCGCCGGCCACGGCGGCGAGCACCCGCTCCAGCTTCCAGCCCGCCTCGGCCCACTCGTCCTCGACGGTCGAGCGGACGGTGATGCCGCCGCCCGTGCCGGCGCGCCAGGTCCGCCCGTCGCGGCTCGCGAGGCTGCGGATCACGACGCCCAGGTCGGCGCCGTCGCCGTCGAGCCAGCCGAACGCGCCGGCGTACACGCCCCGGGCGCTCGACTCGACGGCCTCGATGACCTGCATGGTGCGGTGCTTCGGCGCCCCCGTCATCGACCCCGCGGGGAACAGCGCCCGCACGGCCTCGACCGTCGTGACCTCGGGGCGCAGCTCGCCGACGATCGTGGAGACGAGCTGGTGGACCGCGGCGTACGTCTCCGTGACCATCAGCTCCGGGACCGTCACGGTGCCGGGGCGGCTCACGCTGCTGACGTCGTTGCGGAGGAGGTCGACGATCATGAGGTTCTCGGCGCGGACCTTCTCGTCGGTGGTGAGGGCGTCGCGCAGCGCCGCGTCCTCCGCCGGGGTCGCGCCGCGCGGAGCCGTGCCCTTCATGGGCTTGGTCTCGATGCGCCGCGCGCGGCCGACGTCCGTGGGGCCGATGCGGGCGTAGCGCTCCGGGGACGCCGCGAGCAGCCAGCCGCGGGCGCGCGCCGCGTCGGACGTGCCGGTGACGTCGTGCTGCAGGAAGGCGGCGTACGGCGCGGGCGTCGCGGCCCGGAGCGCGGCGTACACCTCCGCGGGGGCGGCGGTCGTCGCGGCCTCGGCGCGGTGGGTGAGGTTGACCTCGTAGGACTCCCCCGCGTGCAGCGCCTCCTGCACCTGGGTGAACGCGGTGCGGTACCAGGCGGGGGGCTGCAACTTTCCCCGGTCGACCGGGGAAAGTGTCGCTTTGACCATCAAATTTGATGCGCTATGTGACACGTTCCCCGGCCGACCGGGGAAAGTGCCACCAAGTCCACCGACGTGCCGCAGGCGCGAGGGCCGCATCCAGACGGCGTCGGGCGCGTCGGCGGCGTCGCGCCGGGCGGGCAGGTCGCTCCGCGCGCCGTAGCCCAGCCACCCGAACCACCGCGCCCCCGGAGCGGCGGCCACCTCGCGCTCGAGCACCGTGAACACGTCGTCGCCGACCACGACGCCGCGCCAGGCGCCGGGGCGGCCGGTCCAGCGACGTACCTCGCCGGCCGTCGCGTCCCACGTCAGCGACACGTCGTCCTCGTCGAGGCCCGCCACCACGCTGCGGTCACCCGACCAGGGGCGGCCGGCGGAGCCGTCGAGGAGGACGCAGCGGGGGTACGCCGCGGCGAGGGCCGCGACGTCGGCGTCGGTCACGCCGGGCGCGGGGGTCGTCACCGGGCCTGCTCCAGGAAGCGCGCCACGAGGTCGGCGCCGTGCTCGCTCAGCACCGACTCGGGGTGGAACTGCACGGCCTCGAGCGGGAGGGTCCGGTGCCGCACGCCGAGCACGACCTCCTGCCCGTCGGCGCCCGTGCAGGTCGCGCTCACCTCGAGCACGTCGGGCACGGCGACGGCGCCCAGCGAGTGGTAGCGGACCACGCGGAAGTCCTGCGGCAGGCCCGCGAACACGCCGCGCCCGTCGTGCCGCACCCGTGCGACGTCGCCGTGGGCGGGGTGGAGGCGGTCGACGCGGCCGCCGTACGTCGTCACGAGCCCCTGCAGCCCGAGGCAGACGCCGAGCACGGGGCGGGTGGCGGCCCGGAGCACCTCCCGCCCGACCGAGAAGTCCGTCGGCCGCTCGGGATGGCCGGGGCCGGGCGAGAGCACCACGACGTCGTGGGCGAGCACCTCGTCGGCCGTCGTCGCGTCGTGCTGCACCACGGTCGGCAGCACGCCCGTCACCGACGCGACGAGGTGGGCGAGGTTGTGGGTCGAGGAGTCGCGGTGGTCGACGACGACGACGTCGACCAGCCCGCCCGTCCGGCCCATCACGCCTCGACGAGCAGGTCCCGGACCAGGCGGTGGATCAGCGCGAAGCCGTTCTGCGTGAGGATCGACTCGGCGTGGAACTGGATGCCGCGGTAGTGCGGGCCCGCCACCAGGTGCACGTCGCCCGTCGCCGGGTCCGCCTCGACGTGCACGCCGTCACCGAGCGTCGCCCGGCCGCGCGCGTCGACGCCGTCGACCCGACCCACGAACGTGTTGTAGAAGCCGACCCGCTCGACGTGCCCGTCGATCCGCACCGGCGACTGCGTGCCCTGGAAGACGATGTCCTTGAACGCCAGCGGCACGCCCAGGTGGTGGCAGAGCGCCTGGTGGCCGAGGCAGACCGCGAGGAACGGCCGCTCGGCCGCCATCAGCTCGGCGACGGCCGCCCGGAGCTGGCCCATCTTCGGGTCGGCGTCGTCCCGGGGGTCGCCCGGCCCGGGGCCGACGATCACGAGGTCGTGGCCGTCGAGCGCGCGGGGCGCGTAGGCCTCGTGCCGCACGACGGTGCTCGTCATGCCGAGCACCCCGAGCACGTGGCGCAGCATGTTCACGAAGTCGTCCTCGCCGTCGAGGATGACGACGCTCTTCCCGGCCAGGTCCGGGTCGGGCTCCTCGTCGCCCTGGTCGGTCAGCCAGAAGCCGGACAGCCGCCGGTTCCGCGACGCCAGCGCGAGCAGCACGTCCTCGTCGTTGACCAGCTCCGCCACGTCGACCTCGCTCGCGGGACGCGCGGGCACCAGCCCGAAGGCCGAGAGGATGCCGCCCGCCTTGGCGTGGGTCTCGGCGACCTCGTACGCCGGGTCCGAGTCCCGCACGAGCGTCGCGCCGGCCGTGACCGTGAGCCGCCCGTCGGGCTTCACGTCGGCCGTGCGGATGACGATGGGGCTGTCGAGCACGGGGGTGCCGTCGGGGTCGCGGCCGAAGATGGCGAGGGCGCCCGCGTAGTACTCCCGCCCGCCGGGCTCGTACTCGGCGATCAACCGGGCGGCGTTCTCGACGGGGCTGCCGGTGACGGTCGCGGCGTACATGGTGTCCCGGAGCACCTCCCGCACGTCGCGGTCGGTGCGGCCGGCGAGGAGGTACTCCGTGTGCACGAGGTGGGACATCGGCTTGAGGAACGGCCCGAGCACCTGCCCGCCCTCGTGGCAGACGTCGCACATCATCTTGAGCTCCTCGTCGACGACCATGAAGAGCTCGTAGATCTCCTTCTCGTCGGCGAGGAAGGAGAGGAGGTCGCGCTTGAGCGAGGCCTCGTCGGCCTCGCGGGGCAGCCGGAACGTGCCGGAGATGGGGTTCATCCGCACGTGGCCGCCGTGCACGCTGACGTGCCGCTCCGGGCTCGCGCCGACGAGGTAGCGGTCGCCGGTGAAGAAGAGGAAGGTCCAGTAGGCGCCGCGCTCGCGGGCCAGCAGCCGCCGGTAGACCTGGAGCGCGCGCTCGGCGGTCCAGTCGGCGACGACCGCGCGGTACTGCCGCGCCACCACCAGGTTCGCGCCCTCGCCGCGGCCGATCTCCTCGTCGATGATCTGCCGGACGACCTTCGCGTAGTCCTCGTCCTCGACGTCGAACCCGCCCCGGTCGACGAAGTCGACCTCGCCGTCGGGCAGCGCCTCGAGCATCTCCGCGACGCTGAACTCCCACTCCGTGTCGACGTCGACGACCACGAGCGGGGTGCCGTCGTCGTGGGCCGCGAAGCCGCGCTCCGCGAGCTGCCGGAACGGGACGGCGACGAGCCGGTCGCACTGCCGGCCCGGCGCGGGCGCGCCGGTCTCGAGCGGGATGTCGAGGATCGAGTCGACCTCGGACCGCGTGCCGCCGACGAGCCCCACCGTGTCGCGATCGCCCGCGCGGGTCGAGCGCCGGATGATCGCCCACGCCTCGTGCCCCTGGAGCGCAGCGAGGGCGTCCTCGGCGTTCGGGCGGGCGGCGGGGGTGGTGGTCATGGGCGGGAGCCTACTTTCCGCCGGATCCCGCTGCGTCCGCGTGTCCACAGGCGCCCGGGCGCTCGGGCGCTCGGACGGTCAGAGGTCCTGCAGGCGAAACCGGAAGGCCAGCGCCGCGCCCAGCACGAACGCCGCCGCGAACACCCAGCCCGACAGCGCGAACGCCTGCGTGCCGGAGAGCAGCACCCCGACCGTGCAGCCCAGCGCGGTCATCGCGCCCCAGCCCAGGAGCACACCGCCGACCAGGGCGGCGACCGCGCCCGTCGCGCCCACCCGCTCGAGCCGCACCCGGCCGCCGGCGAGCGCCGCGGCGAAGGCACCGACGACCAGGCCGATCACCAGCCACCCGTTGTCGATGACCGCCCCGGCGACCACGGTCGCGCACCCCGCGAAGGCGTCGAGGCCGTGCAGCGTCTCCGGGAGCGCGCCTTCCGCATCCAGCACGGACCGCGTCACGCTCCCGAGCTGGGCGGCGACACCCAGCGGACCGACGAGCAGGTACGACGCGACGCCGACGAGCCCGACGACGACGCCCGTGAGGAGCGGGGGCCAGCGGTCCACGACGAGCCGCCTCCAGGTGCCGACGACACCGGTCACGCGCGGTGGCGTCGTCGACCGGCTGGGCCACCGTCCGAGCAGCGCTGCCACCAGCGCGAGCACGGCGAGGGTGGCGAGCAGCGCTCCGCCGTACCCGAGGGACGTCGGCAACCACGTCTCCGGCGCACGGTTGCCGATCAGGCCGAGGTAGAGCCGGTTCCAGGTCCAGAAGCCGAGCCCGAAGCCGACGAGGGTGCCGACGAGGGCCACTCCGGAGCGCACGGCGCCCTGCGTGATGCGGTAGAGGTGGCCGGCGATGCAGCCGTGCGAGAGCACCATGCCGATGCCGAAGACGAAGCCCCCGAGCGCCAGCACCGGGGTGACGGGGCCGATGTGCGCCTCGGGCGGCAGCCGCCCCGCGGTGGGGTCCGGGACGAAGAGGCTCAGCACGGCGGCGTACCCGATCGCGCCGACCGCCAGCGCGGTGAGGATCGAGCGCAGCCCGTCGGCGTCCCGGCGCTCGGCGAAGTCGCGCGAGATGCAGAAGAAGCAGAACCTGCCGCGCTCGAACGCGATGCCCAGGGCAGCGCCCACGAGCAGCAGGACCGCCGCGTCGGCGGCGACGCTGCCGCCGGGCGCCACCTCGAGCCCGTGCACGACGTACGCCGCGCCCAGCAGCGTCGCGAGGAGGAGGAGCGCGACACCGGTCCGCACAAGGTCCGCCCGGGTCGGTCGGGTCGGCTCGTGCCGGGCGGCGACCGGTGCCGCGGGGGCGTCGACGACGCCCCCGCGGACCACGACGGGGTCAGGCAACGCCCCAGACCGTTCCGGCGTTGTTGACGACCGGGACGCCGACGGCGTTGCCGTACTCGGTCCAGGAGCCGTCGTAGAGGCTGACGTCGTAGCCGAGGATCTCCGAGAGCACGAACCAGCTGTGGCTGGCGCGCTCGCCGATGCGGCAGTACGTGATGACCGGCTCGGAGCCGTCGATGCCGTGCGCGGCGTAGATCGCGCGGAGCTCGTCAGCGGACTTGAACGTGCCGTCCTCGTTGACGGTCTCGCGCCACGCCACGTTGACCGCGCCCGGGATGTGACCGGCGCGGATGGCGGTCTCCTGGAAGCCCTCGGGGGCGAAGATCTCGCCGTTGAACTCGGCAGCGCCACGGATGTCGACGAGCACGGCGCCCGGGTCGTCACCGTCGGCGGAGGCCTGGGCGACCTCGAGCACCTCGGGGAAGAGCGCGCGGAGCTCGCCATCGGCCTCGGCCGGCTGCCACGAGCCCGCGGCCGCCGCGGGCACGGCGACGTCGTAGGCCCTGCCGTCGGCGTCCCACTTCGTGCGGCCGCCGTCGAGGAGCTTCACGTTGTCGTGGCCGTACAGGTTGAACACCCAGGCGCCCCAGGCGGCGAACCAGTTGTTGTCGTCGCCGTAGAGCACGACAGTGCTGTCCTCGTCCACCCCCGCGGCCGCCGTCAGCTCGCCGAACGTCTCGCGGGAGACGACGTCACGCGACACGGTGTCGACGAACGAGGTGGTCCACGGGAAGTTCACGGCCCCGGGGATGTGGCCTCGCTCGTAGAGACCCTCGTCGGTGCTGACCTCGATGAGGACGACGGACGGGTCGTCGAGGTTCGCCTCCAACCAGTCGGCGTCGACCAGCTTCTCGGCCGCGTTGTCCTCCACGACGGCACCGCTGCCGCCGCCGGCGTCGGAGGCCCCAGAGCCCCCCGCGTCAGCTGCGGTCGTGGCGTCGTCGGAGCCGCCGAGCTGGAGCAGGCCGACGACGAGCGCGACGACGGCCGCGACCACTCCCCCCAGCACGAGCAGGCGGCGGGTGGCACCGGCGCGGGGCGGGCCGTGGGGTGCGTGCGGGTTGGTCTTCTCGGGGGTGTCGTCGGACATGACATCGACTCCTGTGTGGTCGGGTTCGGACAAACAGGAGTTTTTCAGTTGTCTTTGGTTTCTTTCAGGCTGCTCGATATCCGAGACACCACTTGGCCTGGGCAAACATTCGCTCGCGGATCACGCGGTCGCGGGCGGATCGGGGCGCCGGTAGGTCGTCCAGTGCTTCTCGAGCGTCATCCCGGCCCGCTCGTAGACCCCCAGGGCCCCCGTCGGGTTCGCGGAGTCGACGTCGAGCGCCGCCCGGTCGAACCCGTCCTGCCGGCAGACCTCGAGGGTGTGGCGCAGCAGGACCGACGCGAGGCCGCGACCCCGGTGCTCCCGGGTGGTGCCCACCCGGGCGATCCAGGCCTCCCGGAGGCCCGTGACCTGGCGGACCGCGTCCCACTCCTCCACCTGCACGTAGCCCGCGATCGCCCCCTCCGCGTCGACGGCCAGCAGGCTCACGTCGCCGCGGAAGCTCCGGCTGCTCGTCACCCACTGCCGCCACTCGTCCGGCGTCCAGGGGGACGAGCCGGGGTGGTCGCGGAAGACCTCGTTGTGGACGAGCCGCAGGGCCTCCTCGTCGCGGGCGGCGTCGTAGCGCCGTACCCGCAGGCCCGCGGGCAGGTCCCCCACGTCCTGCTCGGGAATCGGTCCCACGCCGAGCGTGAGCGTCCAGCGGTGGGGGACCAACCCGATCGCGGCCAGGAGGTCCGCCTGGTCGGCCTGGTCGGTCAGGCCGCTCACCTTCAGCTGGGCGGGCTTCGCGGGCGCGAGCGCCCGGTGCCGCTCCTGCGCGCGCTCGAGCATCGCGGCCGCCAGCCGGGTGCCGATCCCCTCACCGCGGCGGTCGGGGTGCACGCAGCCGGAGCCGTACGCCGTGAGCTCGGCCCCGTCCGGGTCCCGGGGGATGATCCGGAAGCAGCCCACCAGGGTGCCGCCGTCGACGGCCACGACCCAGTCGCGGGAGGCGTCGAGCAGCGGGTCGGCGACCTCCTCCTCGAGGTCGGCCAGGTCGAGGTGCTCGTCGGTCTGGTCGACGGTCTCGACCTCCCGGAGCAGCACGTCGAGGGCGGGGAGGTCGTCGGGCCGGAACCCGCGGAGCTGGATCCGGGGGAGGTCGATGGGCACGTCCCGCACGGTAGGCGCGGGGGTCGGGCAGGGTCGACGGGTTTTCGGGCGCGCAAGATCGGCGCAAGCCGCCGCGCACGTCGGTCGGAACTGGGAGCATCGTCGCGTGCTCAAGCTCGTCGCCCACCTCGCTGCCGTCGTCGCGACGGTCCTGCTCTCCTTCGCCACCGTCATGGCGCTGGCGACCGTCTGTGCCGCTCTCTTCGGAGGAATGTTCGGCGGCTGGGAGCTCTCCATCACCCTCGGCATCGCGCTCGTGGCCTGGTGGCGCTTCGTGTCGCGGCGCGTCGACCGCTTCCTCGTCCGGTGGGACCGGTTCCGCGCGTTCGAGCGGGCGGAGCAGGCCGAGCAGGCCGAGCAGCGGCGCGAGGGCGCGCGGGCCTGAGGCCCGGCCAACGCTGGGGAGGGCCCGGCCCGGGCTTCGAACTGGGACGCTGGGGCAGCCCGGACCACCCCCGACCTGCCCCAACCGCACATTTTCGGCCCCCGCCGGGGCCGGCCCGGTCGTCCATCGACCCAGGCCCCGCGGAACATCCAGCGCACAGGGTGAACCAGAACCTCCGCCGCCTCGAGCCTGAGGTCGCCCGCCCCCGAACTGGGCCGCTGGGGCAGCCCGGACCGCCTCGGACCTGCACCAGCCGCACATTTCCGGGGGCCAGCAGGGGCCTGACCCGGGCTAGAGGCTCAGCCCCGCGCCGCCCGCCCCTCGCGCGCCCAGCGCGCGACGTGCTCGACGAACGTGCGGCGGTCGCGGGTCCAGTTGTGGTGGGCCGCGACGTACGCGTGCCCCTGCTCGGCCAGCGAGCGCGCGCGGTCGCGGTCGTCGGCCAGGGCGAGCACCTCGTCGACCGGCGCGTGGCCGAACGGCACGACGACGCCCCCGCCCGACGCGGCCACGAACGACTCCACCTCGGGCAGCGGGGTGGCGACGACGGGCACGCCGTGGGCGAGGTACTCCATGTTCTTCGTCGGCAGCGACACCCGGTGGTTGAGCTCGTCGTGCAGCAGGGCCAGGCCCGCCACCGCGCCGTGGATGAGCGGGAGCGCCCGGTCGTTGGGGACGAAGCCGTGCCACACCAGGTCACCCGCGTCGTGGGCGGCCTGGAGGGCGGCGCCGGTCTCGCCGTGCGCCGTACCGACGACCTCGACGCGCACGTCGTCACGCCCGCGCGCCCGGAGGCCCTCGGCGAGGGCGACGATCTCCCCGGCGCCGCGGTCGCGGGTGAGCGAGCCGAGGTAGACGACGCGAGCGGGGCCGTCGGGGTCGGGACCGGGCACGTCGTCGGGCACGGCCGTCGAGTTGGGGACGACGGGGTGCGCGCCGTGGAACAGCCTGCGGTAGCCGTGCTCGGCCAGCAGCAGGTGGTGGCGCTTCTCGGCGCGACCGAGCAGCCAGGTCAGGAACCCCGCGAGCGGGACCCGCAGCCACGTCGGGATCCACGTGCGGATCTGCACGGTGGCCGGCACGTCCTCGTGCACGTCCCAGACCACGGGCGTCGCCCCCGCGGCGCCGGCGACGAGCAGCAGCTCGGGGTCGTGGAGCAGCACGAGGTCGTGCGCGGGCGCCAGCGCGCGGATCTTGCGCCGCGCGTCGAGGAGCGCACCCAGGCGCCGCCGACCGTAGGACCGCCGGACGTCCACGCAGTCGACCCCGGGCCGGGGGTCCACGCCGAAGCCGCCGAACGGCGCCAGGTAGGTCACCGCGAACCCCGCGTCGAGCAGCGCGCCCATCTCGCGGTGGGCGATGCGCGCGTCGCCCGGGTGGTGCACCACGGTGCAGACGAGCACGCGGAGGCCGGCGCCGGGAGCGTCGGTCACCCCTCAGCCCACCGTGCTCAGCAGCTGCGTCGCGCGCGTCAGCACGACGTAGAGCGTCGCGCGGCCCGTCTGCGACTCGTCCTCGATCTCCTGCGGGCGCACGACCACGATGCCGTCGAACTCGAGGCCCTTGGTGTCGAGGCCGGTGAGCACGACGACGCGGTCGGTGCCGCTCGGCGTCACCGACGAGTCCACCGAGCGGGCCGCGGACGGCGCGTCCTCGGCGCGCTCGGGCCAGCCGGCGAGCCAGCCGTTGACCTCGGAGCGACGGGCGACGGGCACGACGATCCCGACCGTGCCGGCGACCGCGTCGGCGAGGCGCGCGACCTCGGCCCGCACGGCCTCCTCCAGGTCGGCGTCCGCGACGGGCCCCACCTCGACGGGCGCGGCACCGGTGCGGCGCACGGCGTCGGGCAGGTCGGCGTCGAGGCCGACGCGCTCGGCGTACGCCGCGGCGTACTCGTAGATCTCGGAGGAGTTGCGGTAGTTCGTCGAGAGGTGGAAGCGGAACTGCTTCTTGCCCTCGAGGGCCGCCGCGCGGGCGGCGTCGGACTCCGCGGGCACCGGCCACGACGACTGCGCCGGGTCGCCGACGATCGTCCACGAGGCCGTGCGGCCGCGGCGGCCGACCATGCGCCACTGCATGGGCGTGAGGTCCTGCGCCTCGTCCACGAGCACGTGGGCGTAGGGGTCGTCCTCGATGCGGTGGGTGGGCGGGGCCCAGGTGCGGCCGCGGGGGGCGTACTCCCGGTCCGAGGCCGTCGTCAGCTCCTGGATGTCGACGCCGCCCTCGAGGTGCCCGAGCACGTCGTCGAGGTCGGTGTCGGACTCCGTCGCCGCGGGCACGTCGCCGAGCGCGTAGCGCAGCTCGTCGATGAGCGGCACGTCCTCGATCGTGATGCCGATGCCGTTCCGGGCGTCGACGGGCCCGTCCGACCACGACTTGAGCAGCAGGCGCTGCTCCTCCGGCTCGAGGAGGCCGTTGGCCACACGGCCCAGCAGGTCGGGGTCGCGGAGCCAGGTGAAGACGTCGACCGCGGCGAGCGGCGGCCACCACGCGGTGGCGAAGTCGAGGAAGGCGCGGGTGGACAGCAGGTCCTCGTCGAAGTACTCCCGCCCCAGGTCGCGACCGCGCTCGGAGCGCACCTGGCGCCACAGGGCGTCGAGCAGCGCCCGCGGCACCCGCGTGAGCTGGCGGTTGCGGAGGCCCTGGCCCATGAGCTGGCGGCGGATGCGGCCGAGCGTCGTGCCGTCGAGCACGAGGCGGTTGTCGCGCCAGAACAGGGAGAACTCCCGCGGGGAGTCCGGCGCCTGCTGGCGGGCGAGGCGTCGCACGACCTCGGCCATCCGCTCGGAGCCCTTGATGTCGGCGACCCGCGGCTCGTCGTGGCGGCTCGCCCGCACGCCGTCGACGACCTCGCCGAGCGACCGCAGCGCCACGGCGGTCTCGCCGAGGCTCGGCAGCACGCGCTCGATGTAGCGCATGAACACGCCGCTCGGGCCGATCACGAGCACGCCGCCCGACTCGAAGCGACGCCGGTCGTTGTAGAGAAGGAAGGCCGCACGGTGCAGCGCCACGACCGTCTTGCCCGTGCCGGGTCCGCCCGAGATGGCCACGACGCCCTTCGAGGGAGCGCGGATGGCCTCGTCCTGCTCGGCCTGGATGGTGGCGACGATCGAGTGCATCGACCGGTCGCGGGCGCGGGACAGCTGGGCCATCAGCGCGCCCTCGCCGATGATCGGCAGCGCGCGGCCGGCGGCCTCCTCGGCCTCCTGGGCCTCGGCGTCGAGCAGCTCGTCCTCGACGCCCTCCACGACGGTGCCGGCCGAGCGCAGCACGCGCCGGCGCACGACGCCCTGGGGGCTCGCGGCGGTCGCCTGGTAGAACACCGCGGCCGCGGGCGCCCGCCAGTCGATGAGCAGCATGTCGTGGTTCTCGTCGCGCAGGCCGATGCGCCCGATGTAGCGCGGCTCGGGGTCGCGCTCGCTCGTCAGGTCGAGCCGCCCGAACACGAGACCCTCGTGCGCGGCGTCGAGCTGGGCGATGCGCTTGGCCGCCTGGAACACCATGGCGTCGCGCTCGACGAGCCCGCCCTCGTGGCCGAGGCTGCCGCGCTGGTGCCCCTCGTCAGCGAGCCGGCGGGCCCGTTCGGTGGAGGCCACGAGCTCGGCCTGCACGTGGTCGACGAACGCCTGCTCGGCGGCGACCTCCCGCTCCGCGACCTGCTCGTCGGTGCCCTGTCCCTGGGTCGGGTCCTGCGTCACGTCTCGTGCCCTCTTCCCACCCGTCACCGGGGCTCTGCGACTCCTCTGCCCGGCGATACGGGCAAGCAGAGAAGCGTACCCCCGCCCCGTGACGAATCGGATTCCGCGACCGTGGTCCGGCACGCGCCGTACGCCACACCCCGGCGCCCGCCGCCGCGCTGGTGCGACCCCGCACAATGGTGCCCGTGAAGCGCGTGATGGGGTGCCACCTCGAGATCGAGGTCTTCGACCCCACAGAGGTGGAACTGCAGGTCGCCGTGAGCGGCGCGTGGGACGAGGGGCAGGTCGCGGAGTCGCTGCGCTGCACCCTCGACGGGCGCCCCGTCGACGTGCGCGAGGTGCGCGACCCGGCCGGCGCGCGGATCCACGTGCTCGACGCCGGACCGGGGCGCCTGGTCGTCGACTACGACGCCGAGGTGACGGGCCGGGCGCGCCCCGCCACGGGCGCCGCGCACCAGCGCTCGCTCTACCTGCGGCCCAGCCGCTACGCGGAGGCTGACAAGTTCTTCGGCTTCGCCGCCACCGAGTTCGCGGACGTCGTCGAGGAGCACGGCGACGACGCCGCGGTGCTGCTGCCGTACGTCGCGGCCTGGGTCGGGTCGCGGCTCGACTACGTGCCCGGGGCGAGCGGCCCGACCGACTCCGCGAAGGACACGCTGCTGGCCGGGGCGGGCGTCTGCCGCGACTACAGCCACCTCACCGTCGCGCTGCTGCGGGCGCTCGGGGTGCCGGCGCGGCTGGCGGCGGTCTACGCCCCCGGCTGCGACCCCATGGACTTCCACGCGGTCGCGGAGGCCCTCGTCGGCGACACGTGGCACGTCGCCGACGCCACCTGCCTCGCGCCGCGCTCCAGCCTCGTGCGCATCGCCACCGGCCGGGACGCCGCCGACACCGCGTTCTGCGACAACCACGGCGGCGGCATCCAGCTCCACGTCTCGCAGGTGCACGCGATCGTCGACGGCGACCTGCCCGGCGACGACCTCGCCGAGCTGGTCGCGATCACCTGAGGCACGGTTCGGCGGCACGGCTCAGCACGGCACGGCTCAGCGGGAGCGGCTGAACCACGCCGTCATCGCCTCGCGGGCCGCGTCGGACCGGAAGAGCCGCGCGCTCAGCTCGACCATCGCCTCGCCCTCGGCGTCGATCCGGGCCAGCAGCGGCGCGTTGAGCAGCGCCTTCGTCGCCGCGAGGCCCTGCGGGGCGCCCGTCAGCAGGGACCCCACGACGCGGTCGACCTCGGCGTCGAGCTCCTCGGGGGCGACGGCCGTGGTGACCAGCCCGTACGCCGCCGCCTGCGCCCCGTCGAACACCTCGCCCCCCAGCGCGGCCAGGGACGCGGCGCGGTCCGTGAGGCGCGGGAGCACCGTGAGGGAGATGACCGCCGGCGTGACCCCCAGCTTCACCTCGGTCAGCGCGAACGTGGCCGCGGTGCTCGCCACGACGACGTCGGCGGCCGCGACGATCCCGATGCCGCCCGCCCGGACCGGGCCGGGGAGCACGACGACGACCGGCTTGGAGTGCGCCACGATCCGCCGCTGCACCTCGACCACCGCCCGCGCCCCCTCCTCCATCGGCACGGTGGCCGCCTCGGAAAGATCGGCGCCCGAGCAGAAGACGCGGTGGGCCGAGCGCAGCACGACGACCGTGACGGTGTCGTCGGCGTCGGTGGTCGCCAGGTGGTCGAGGAGCTCGGTCACGAGCCGACGCGAGAGTGCGTTGCGGTTGCCCGGGGAGTCGAGGGTGAGGGTGGCGACCCGGCCGTCGGCGGTGTCGGCGTGGGTCAGGTGGACGAGCTCGTCGGTCATGGCACCGCATCCTGCCGGTGGCAGGCGCGGGCGTCCACGGCCGGTCCGGCCCGTGGGTACCGTCGCGACGTGACAGCGACAGGTGGACAGCAGGAACCGCACACCCCCCGGGGTGGGCGGTCGGTCGGCGTCGAGGAGGAGATGTGGCTCGCGGACCCGCGCACGCGCGCGGCCCGGGCGCAGGCACCCGAGGTGACGGGGCGCCGTACGGACGGGCTCGAGAAGGAGCTCTTCCGTCACCAGGTCGAGCTGACGACGGAGCCGCACACCGACCTGGGCGACCTCGCCGCGGACGTCGCGGCGCAGCGCGAGCGGGCGGTGGCCGCGGCCGACGAGGCGGGGCTCCTCCTCGTCGCGGCGGGCACCGTGCCGCTCCCCCACGACGAGCTCGTCCTCACCGACGACGGGCGCTACCGGGCGATGGCGGAGCGGTACGGCGCGGTCGTGCGCGCCGCCGGCACCTGCGGCATGCACGTGCACGTCCAGATCGCGTCGCCGGAGGAGGGCGTGCGGGTGCTGGACCGGATCGCGCCCTACCTGCCCGTGGTGCTCGCGCTGAGCGCCAACTCGCCGTTCGAGGACGGGCGGGACACCGGCCACGCGTCCTGGCGCAGCCAGCAGTGGGCGCGGTGGCCGAGCGCCGGCGTGACGGAGCCGTTCGGCGACCTGGCGGGCTACCGGGCGGCGACCGAGGCGCTCGTGCGGTCGGGCGCGGCGCGGGACACCGGGATGCTCTACCTCCCGGCGCGGCTCGCCGCCGACTACCCGACCGTCGAGGTGCGCGTCGCCGACGTGATGACCGAGCGGCGCGACGTCGTCGTGCTCGTCGCCCTCGTGCGCGCGCTCGTCGAGACCGCCGCCCGCGACGCCCTGCCTCAGGTCGGGTGGCGCACGGAGCTCCTGCGCGCCGCGCACTGGCTGGCCGCGCGCGAGGGGCCGCACGGGCGGCTGCTGCACGCCGAGCGCCCGTACGGCGAGCCTGCACCCGCCGCGGACGTCGTCGCCGGTGTGCTGGGGGTGGTGGCCGATGCGGCCGCGGACGCGGGCGACCGGCCGTTGCTCGAGGAGGGCGTGTCCCGGCTGCTCGCGACCAGCGGCGCTGCGGCCCAGCGCGCCGTGCACGAGCGCACCGGGCGGCTCGAGGACGTGGTCGACGACCTCGCGCGGCGTACGGCGGGGCGGTGACGGCCCGTCACTTTCCCCGGTCGACCGGGGAAAGTGTCACTTAGACCATCAATGTTGATGGTCTAAGCGGCGTGTTCCCCGGTCGACCGGGGAAAGTGCCAGCACCTCGTCCAGCACCTCCACGAACCGCGCGGCGTCGTGCTCGGTGGCGACGAGGGGCGGGCGGACCTTGAGCGTCGAGCCCCACGGCCCGCACACCGAGGTCAGGACGCCCCGGTCGCGCATGGCGTTGACGACGTCGGCGGCCCGCGCGGACCCGGGCTCGGTCGAGCCCTCCGCGGCGACCAGCTCGACCCCCACGAACAGCCCGTCGCCGCGCACGTCGGCGACCACGGGGTGGCGCGCGGCGACCTCCCGCACGCCGGCGCGGAGCGCGGCGCCGACGCGGGCGGCGTTCTCCTGCAGGCCCTCCTCCTCGATGACGTCGAGCACGGCGGCCGCGGCCGCGACGCTGACGTGGTTGCCGCCGAAGGTGTTGAAGTAGGGCACCGTCGACGCGAAGGGCTCGAGCACGGCGGCCCGTGCGGCCATCCCGGCGATGGGGAGGCCGTTGCCCATCGGCTTGCCCATCGTCACGATCTCCGGGTCGAGGCCGTGGCGCTCGAAGCCCCAGAACGCGCTGCCCGTGCGGGCGAAGCCGGGCTGCACCTCGTCCGCGACGAGCAGCCCGCCCGCGGCCCGGACCGCCTCCACTGCGGGGGCGAGGTAGCCGACCGGGTGGCTGTGCACCCCGTCGGAGGACAGGATCGAGTCGACGAGGAACGCGGACGGCTGCACCCCGGCGACCGCCATCGCGTCGAGCGCCCGGTGCACCGCCGCGAGCAGCTCGGCCGCGGGGTCGACGCCCGGGCGGCGCAGGGGGTCGGGCGCGGGGACGGTCCAGACGTGCTCCCCGCGCGGCGCCCCGCGTCCCAGCGACGGCGACGCGCCGGTCACGAGGGCGGTGTTGCCGTGGTAGGCCTCCTCCGTCACGATCACGCCGGTCCCGCCCGTCGCGGCGGCGGCCACCCGCAGCGCGAGGTCGTTCGCCTCCGACCCGGTGCAGGTCAGCATCACCTGGTCGACCGCCGGGGGCAGCAACCCGAGGAGACGCTCGGCGTAGGCGACGAGCCCCGCGTCGACGTACCGCGTGTGCGTGCTCAGCGTCGCCGCCTGCCGGGCCACCGCGGCGGCGACCCGCGGGTGGGCGTGGCCGACGCTGGCGACGTTGTTGTAGGCGTCGAGGTAGGCCCGACCGTCCGCGTCGTAGAGGTAGGCCCCGCTCCCCCGCACCAGCTCGAGCGGCTCGCGGTAGAAGAGCCGGTACGCCGGGCCCAGCGCGGCCGCGCGCCGCCGCAGGAGGTCGCCCCCGCGGGTGCCGTCCGGGCCGCCGGGACCGTCCGCGTCGGGCCGGTACGCGTTCGCGTCGAGGATGCTGGAGCGGGTCGCCACGGATTCTCCTTTTGGTATGGGACTCGACGCCAGCATGCCCTCCCGGCTTGTTACATCTCGTTTCGGGGCCGTGAAATCCGACGACGAATTGGTCTGCTCGACCGATCCAGACGGTCTACTGGTCCCCGAGCGGGACCGTCCCGCCGCCCCGGGGAGGACCCATGCTCAGCGTCGAGGACTGCGACGAGATCCTGGCGGCCGCACTGCCGGCGTACGGCGCGGGCGACGCCCCCCGTCGGCTCCTCAGCCTGTCGGAGAACGCGACCTACCTCGTCGGGACGGGCGCCGACCGGGTCGTCGCCCGGGTCCACCGCCCGGGCTACCAGACCCCCGCCTCCATCGACGCGGAGCTGACCTGGCTGGACCGGCTCCGGGCCTCGGGGGCCGTCACCGCCCACGCGGTCGTGCCGGCGCTCGACGGGCGCCGCGTCGTCAGCGTGCCGCGGCCCGACGGTGACCGCCACGTCGTCGTCTTCACCTTCGTCGTGGGCGGCACCGGGGAGGAGCGGCCCGACGCGCTGCCCACCGAGGAGCTCGGCCGCGTCACCGCACGAATGCACTGCGACGTCACCGCGTGGGAGCTGCCCCCCGGGTTCACCCGCTTCCACTGGGACGCCGCCGCGTGCCTCGGCCCCGGCGCCCGCTGGGGCGACTGGGCCGCCGGCCCGGGGGTGCGCGCCGCCGACCTCCCCGTGCTCGACGCGGCCGCGCGGACGGTGCGGGCCCGGCTCGCGGCGTACGGGCAGGGCCGCGACCGCTACGGCCTCGTGCACGCCGACCTGCGCCACGCCAACCTCATGGTCGGCGACGACGGCTCCCTCACGGTCATCGACTTCGACGACTGCGGGTTCGGGTGGTTCCTCTACGACCTCGCGACCGTCACCTCGTGGATCGAGCACGAGCCGGAGGCGCAGGCCACGGCGGCGGCGTGGCTGGCCGGCTACCTCACCGAGCGGCCCCTCACCGCCGAGGACCTCGCCATGGTGCCGACGTTCGTCATGCTCCGCCGCCTCATGCTCACGGCCTGGCTCGGCACCCACCCGGGCTCGCCGCCCGCGCTCGCCCTCGGCACGACGTACGGCGCGGGCACGGGCGACCTCGCCCGCCGCTACCTCCACGACCCCGCCTGGTTCCGGCTCCCCGTGCCGGCCACCACCCACCGGAAGGACTGAGACCGTGTTCGACCTCTCCGACGTGAAGGTGCTCGTCACCGGCGGCTCCCGCGGCATCGGCCTCGGGATCGCGACCGTCTTCGCCCGTGCCGGGGCCGCCGTCGCGGTCACCGCCCGCGGCACCGCCGACCTCGAGGCCGCGGCCGCGACGCTGGAGGCCGCCGGCGCCCGCAGCGTCGTCACCGTGGCGGGCGACCTCGCCACGCGGGCCGGGGCCGCGGAGGTCGTGACGACCGCCGTCGACGGGCTCGGCGGCCTCGACGTGCTGGCCGCCAACGCGGGCATCTTCCCCGAGGCCCGCCTCCGCGACATGACGGAGGAGGACCTCGCGCAGGTGCTCGCCGTCAACGTCGGCGGCACCGTGCACGCCGTCCAGGCGGCGCTCCCCGCGCTCGAGGCCTCCGGCCGCGGCCGGGTCGTGCTCACCTCGTCCATCACCGGGCCGACGACCGGGTTCCCGGGGTGGTCGCACTACGGCGCCTCGAAGGCGGCGCAGCTGGGCTTCATGCGGAGCGCGGCGCTCGAGCTCGCGCCCGCCCGCATCACCGTCAACGCCGTGCTGCCCGGCAACGTGCTGACCGAGGGGCTGGCGGGCATGGGCCAGGACTACCTCGACGGTATGGTCCGGTCGATCCCGCTGGGTGCGCTCGGCACCCCGGCGGACATCGGTCACGCGGTAGCGTTCCTCGCGAGCCGCGAGGCCGGCTTCATCACGGGCCACGCGCTGGTCGTCGACGGCGGACAGGTGCTGCCCGAGTCGCCCGACGCGGTGGCCTGACGGCCCGACCAGGCCCCGACCAGGCCCGACCAGGGGAGGACCCACGTTGCCGGAGACCGAGGGCGGCGCGGTCGCGGAGGACGTGCGCCGTCGCATCGTGCGCCTCCTCTCCTCGGGCGCGCTGCGGCCCGGCGACCGCCTCGGCACCGAGCGGGAGATGGCCGAGCGGTTCGACGTCTCCCGGTCCACCCTGCGCAGTGCCCTCGTGCCCCTGGGGCGGGCGGGCGTGCTGGAGCGCCGTACCGGCCGCGGCGGCGGCACCTTCGTGCGCGCCGGGCTCGTCGAGCGCGAGGCGGCGGAGCGCCTGGGCCTGCCCGAGCGCCTCGACGCGACGGGGCACGCCGCCGCCACCGCGCTGCTCGGGTCGGTGCTCCGTCCGGCCGGCGAACCGGAGGCGGCGGCGCTGCGCCTCGCACCCGGTGCGACGGTCGTGGAGGTGGAGCGGGTGCGGTACGCCGACGGCCTGCCCCTCTCGCTCGACGTCGCCCGGTTCCCGTCCGCGCTCGTGCCCGACCTGCTCGCGCAGCCGTTGGAGCAGTCGCTCTACGCGCTGCTCGACACGGTCTACGGGCTGCGGCCCGACGTCACCGAGGAGCAGGTGACCGTCGTGCGCGCCAACGAGCGGGAGGCGCGGGAGCTCGCCGTACCCACCGGCTCCCCGCTCCTCCACGTCACCCGCGTCGCCGCCACCGCGGAGGGCACCCCGTTCGAGCTGTCCGACGACCTGTTCCGGGCCGACCGGGTGCGGCTCGTCGCGCGGCGTACGTCGCGGAGCGTCGACCGCGCCGAGAGCCGGGCCGCCGACGGGGTCATCGAGATCGGGCTGGGCGCGGGGTGACGCTCGACGTCATCGGTGGGGTCGTGCTCGCCGGGGGACGCGGGTCGCGCCTCGGCGGCGCGCGGAAGGCCGACCTGCGCCACGACGGCACGACGCTCCTCGACCGCGCCCTCGCCGCGTGCGCGGACTGCGCCGAGGTCGTCGTGGTGGGCGACCCGCCGACGGGCGGTCGCGCGGGGGTGCGGTTCGTGCGGGAGGAACCCGCGTACGGCGGGCCCGCCGCCGCCCTGCTCGCGGGGGTCGCGGCGCTCGCGCCGGGTACGACGACGGTGGTCGCCCTCGGCGTCGACATGCCGCTGCTGGACCGCGCCGCGGTGCGGCGGCTGGTGGGTGCGGCCTCGGACCCGGCCGGCGCGTCCGACGGGTCGGTGCTCGTCGACGCCACCGGACGTCGGCACCTCGCCCTCGTCGTGCGGACCGCGGCCCTGGCGCGCGTCGCCCCGCCGCTCGCCGAGCGCAGCGGGATGCCCCTGCGCCGGCTGCTCGCGGACCTGCAGCTCGCGCCGGTCCCCGCCCGCGCCGGCGAGGAGGCCGACGTCGACACCTGGGACGACGCCGCCCGGCTCGGGGTGGAGCGCGGCGAGGCCTGAGAGCCCCTCCCGACGGCACGGATCGTCGACTTCCTGTCACCCGACCCCGGCCGGGACGGGCCTCGCGCGGACGACGCTGGACGCACGGAGAACCAGCCCTGCGAGGAGCGAGCGATGACCCAACTGATCGAACCGACGGCACCGACCCGCGAGCTGACCGTGCTCGGGGCGTGCCCCCAGGACTGTCCCGACACCTGCGCGATGGTGGTGACCGTGCGCGACGGCGTCGCGGTCGAGGTGGCGGGCAACAAGGACCAGCCGTACACGAACGGCGGGCTCTGCGTGAAGGTCGACAACTACCTCGACCGGGTCTACCACCCCGACCGGATCCTGCACCCGATGCGCCGCGTGGGCCCCAAGGGCTCCGGCGAGTTCGAGCGGATCAGCTGGGACGACGCGATCGCCGAGGTCGCCCGCCGCTTCACCGCGGTGAAGGAGGAGCACGGCGCCGAGGCGATCATGCCCGTCAGCTACCTCGGCACCCAGGGCATCATCAACGGCCTCAACGTCGGCGACGCGTTCTTCAACCGGCTCGGGGCGACCGTCTCGGAGCGCACCTACTGCGACGCGGGCTCGTGCACGGCGTACGCCATGACGATCGGCGACACCGCCGGCGTCGACCCCGAGGCCCTCGTGCACTCGCGGTTCATCCTCATCTGGGCCGCCAACATCATGAGCACCAACCTCCACCTGTGGCCCTACATCGCGGAGGCGAAGCGACGCGGCGCGAAGGTGGTCGTGGTCGACCCGGTGCGCACGAAGACGGCGCGCCTCGCGAGCCAGCACATCCCGATCCGGCCCGGCACCGACGGTGCACTCGCGATGGCGATGATGCACGTCATCATCAACGAGGGCCTGACGGACGACGACTACGTCGCGAACCACACGGTCGGGTACGACGAGCTGGTCGAGCGCGTGCAGCAGTACACCCCCGAGTGGGCGTCGCAGGAGACCGGCATCCCGGTGGAGACGATCGTGACGCTGGCCCGCGAGTACGCCGGCGCGCAGCCCTCCGTCATCCGCATCGGCGTCGCGGTGGAGCGCCACGCCGGCGGCGGCCAGACGGTGCGGGCGCTGTCGTGCCTGCCCGCGCTGGTGGGCGCCTGGCGCAAGCCGGGCGGCGGCATCCTGCAGCTGCCGCTGTGGGCGTTCCCGGTGAACTGGGGCGCGTTCATGCACCCCGAGCTGCTGACGCCCGGCACGCAGGTGGTCAACCAGTACCTGCTCGGCCAGGCGCTGACCGGCGAGCTGGAGCTGACCACGCCGCTGCACGCGCTGATGGTCTACAACTCCAACCCGCTCGTGGTGGCGCCCGACCAGGCCAAGATGATCGAGGGGCTCTCGCGGGACGACCTGTTCACGGTGGTCAGCGAGCAGTTCATGACCGACACGGCGCGCTACGCCGACATCCTGCTGCCCGCCACGACGCAGCTCGAGCAGGAGGACATCATGTTCTCCTGGGGGCACCTCTACGTGACGTACAACAACCCCTCGATCGAGCCCCGCGGCGAGGCGGTGCCCAACACCGAGCTGTTCCGGCGGCTGTCGGCGGCGATGGGCTTCGACGACGACCCGATCTTCACGCGCACCGACGAGCAGCTCATCGCGGAGGCGTTCGACTGGTCGGCGCCGGCCATGCAGGGCATCACGGTGGAGTCCTTGAAGGAGAAGGGCTTCTCGCGGCTCAACCTGCCGCCGTCCGACGAGTACGCGCCCCACCGCGACGGCGGCTTCCACACGCCGTCGGGCAAGACCGAGTTCGTCTCGTCGGCCGCAGCCGGGGGCAACTTCGTCGTGCCCCTCTTCCGCCAGGGCTCCAACGACCACCAGCCCGGCCAGCCGGTCGACCCGCTGCCCCACTACATCCCGCCGCGCGAGGCGGCGGCGACCGACCCGGGGCTCGCGGCGCGCTACCCGCTCAACCTCATCTCGCCGAAGTCGCACGCGTTCATCAACTCGAGCTTCGCGAACATCGAGATTCATCAGTTGGTGCAGAAGCCGGCGACGCTGCTGGTGAACCCGGAGGACGCCGCCGCGCGCGGCATCACCACGGGGGCGGTCGTCCGGGCGTACAACGACCGCGGCAGCGTCGAGCTGCTCGCCAAGGTCGACGCGTCGACCATGCCGGGCGTCACCGTCTGCCACGTCGGCCACTGGCGCAGCGACGCGTTGGGCCTGTCCACCCTGTCGCAGCTCAACCCGACGCGCTTCGCCGACCTCGGGAACGCGCCGACGTTCTCCGACACCCTCATCGAGGTCGCCCTCGTGGTCGACGCGACCCCCGGGGAGGCGCGCTGACATGGCCTACGTCATCAACGACGCGTGCATCGACGTCGCCGACAAGGCGTGCCGCGAGGAGTGCCCCGTCGACTGCATCTACGAGGGCGACCGGATGCTCTACATCCACCCCGACGAGTGCGTCGACTGCGGCAAGTGCGTGACCGCGTGCCCCAACGGCGCCATCGCCTCGGAGCACAAGCTGAGCGGTGACGCGGAGCGCTTCCGCGACATCGCCGTCGAGTTCTTCGAGGCGTTCCCCGAGGCCGAGGGCGGTGCCGAGGACGTGGGCGCCGTCGGGTCGGACCACCCGGTGGTGGCCGCCTGGCCCAGCGGGGGCGGGGCGTGAGCGGGGTGGCCGGCGGCGTCGAGGTCGATGTCGACCTCGTCGTCGTCGGCGCAGGGCCCGTGGGCCTGTACGCCGCGTACTACGCCGGGTTCCGCGGCATGAGCGTCGCCGTGGTGGACGCCCTCGACCACCTCGGCGGGCAGACGGCCGCCATGTATCCCGAGAAGATGATCTACGACGTCGCGGGCTACGCGGCCGTCAAGGGGCAGCACCTCGTGGACGCCCTCGCCGAGCAGGCCTCGAGCGCCAAGCCGCACTACGTGCTGGGCGAGCAGGTCGTCGACCTCGTGACCGCGCCGGACCACGCGCTGCTCACCACGGCGGCAGGCACGACGCTGCGGGGCAAGGCCGTGCTGCTGGCCGCGGGCATCGGCAGCTTCAGTCCCCGTCCGCTGCCCGCGGGCGACGGCAGCCTCCCCGGCGTCGTGCACTTCGTGCCGCGCCCGGCGGACTACGCGGGGGCGGACGTGGTCGTCGTCGGTGGCGGCGACAGCGCCGTCGACTGGGCGCTGACCCTCGAGCCCGTGGCGCAGCGGGTCACGCTCGTGCACCGGCGCGACGCGTTCCGCGCCCACGAGGCCAGCGTGACGCGCCTGCTCGGCAGCACCGTCGAGGTGCTGACGCCCTACGAGGTCGACGCGGTGCTCGGCTCCGAGCGCGTCGAGGGCGTCCGGCTCGTCGACGGCGAGGGCGGCCTGGTCGAGCGGTCCGCCGACGTGGTCGTGGCCGCGCTCGGCTTCAAGGCCGACCTCGGGCCGCTCAAGCGCTGGGGCCTCGACCTCGACCGGCGCCAGGTGGCGGTCGACCGGGCGCAGCGCACGTCGCTGCCCCGCGTCTTCGCGGCGGGCGACTGCTGCGGCCACCCCGACAAGGTCACGCTCATCAGCGTCGGGTTCGGCGAGGCGGCGACGGCGGTCAACCACGCCGCCCCCCTCGTCTCCGCCGGCGCCCCCGTGGTCCCCGGCCACTCCAGCGACGACCCGCACTGAGGGTCGTCGCGCGTCGAGTTGGGTTGTACGGCGCGGCTCACGCGTCGAGTTGGGTCGTACGGCGCGGCTCACGCGTCGAGTTGGGTCGTACGGCGCGGCTCACGCGTCGAGTTGGGTCGTACGGCTGCGGCGTGCCAGCCGTTCGACCCAACTCGGCGTTCCTGCCGCGCCGTTCGACCCAACTCGGCGTCCCTGCCGCGCCGTACGACCCAACTCGGCGTTCCTGCCGCGCCGTCCGACCCAACTCGACGCAGCGTCAGCGGCGGGGGCGCACGACGGCGCGGGGGTCGCCGGAGGCGAGGCACATGACCTGGCGGTACTCCCGCGGGCTCATGCCGTAGGCCTGGCGGAACAGCCGGCCGAAGACGGCCAGGTCCACGAAGCCCCAGTTGCGCCCGATCTCCCGCAGCGAGCGGTCCCGCGCGATGCTGCTGCGGATCTCGCGCCGGGCGCCCTCGAGGCGGCGGGTGCGGATCGTCTGCGCCACCGTCAGCTCGCGGGCCGCGAAGTGCCGGTGCAGCTGGCGCGTCGAGATGCACACGGCCGCCGCGATCTTGTCGGGGTTGAGGTCGGGGTCCGCCAGGTTCGCGTCGATGAACGCGTCGATGCGGCTGAGCAGCGCCTCCGACCCGACCTGCATGGGCAGCTCGGGCAGAGCCTCGGCCGCGATGGCGACGAGGTCGCCCACGTGGTCGGCGACAGCGGCCGCCTGGCCCGGTGCGAGGTCGGCGCCCTCCGTCACGAGGCCGCACAGCAGCTCGCTCATGACGCGACCCATGCCCTCCGCACCGGCGAACGCACGCGCGGTCACCTCGCGGGAGCGGGCCTCGCCGAGGGCGAAGGCCGCCCGCTTCCAGGTGAAGACCGCGAGCTCCCACTGCCGCGCCGTGCTGGGCGCCCGGAGCCGCCACTCGAACGGGCGCCCCGTCTCGTAGACCACGAAGTCGCCCGGGCCCAGCCGCGCGCTCCGGCCGTCCTGCTCGACGACGGCCGACCCCGACCGCACCACGCCGACCTGCAGGAGGGCGTCGCCGTCGCGGAGCAGCTGCGGCGTGCGCACGATGTCCTGGTCGACGGACGTGACGGTCGAGACCTGGACGTGGCCGAGCATGCGGCTCTCCACGGCCCCCTGGAGGTCGGGGGTGCGCCGGTCGACGTCGAGGCGCACGAAGTGCTCCCGCAGCGTGGTGCGCCACGCGCCCGCGTCGGACGCACGCACCGCCGTCTCCGGCGCGAACTCGTGCAGCATCGCTGGCTCCCTCGCTGGCAGACAGGTCGGAGCGACACCCTAGAGAACGGTGATGCCACTCACATTCCGGCGATGTTACGGCTGTGGAACGCGGCGGTCCACGGCGTACGACGGGTTCCGCGAGGTTGGCACCGACGGTCGACTTCTGGTCGCTGCGCGACGACACCACGACCCCGACGCCGCGCATGCTGGTCGTCCCCCGACCCGGAGGTTGCCATGACCACCACGTCCGTCCCCGCCCGCACCGAGCACCGCACGGACACGACCTGGTGCCTGGTCGCGCCCCACCTTCCCGACGCCGCGAGCGCCCACGACTGGGCCGTCCGCGACCGCACGGGGGCGGTGGTGACGTTCCAGGGCGTCGTCCGCGACCACGGGCCCGACCGGGAGCAGGTGCGGGCGATCGACTACGAGGCCTACGCACCGGTGGCCCTCGACCGGCTCGTCGAGGTCGCCGCGGCCGCGGGCGCGGCCTTCCCCGGCCTGGGACCGGTCGCATTGTGGCACCGCACCGGGCTGGTCGCCCTGGGCGCAGCCAGCGTGAACGTGACGGTCGCGGCGGGCCACCGCGGGACCGCCTTCGACGCCGCGCGCTTCTGCATCGACGTGCTGAAGGCGACCGTGCCCGTCTGGAAGGTCGAGCACGACGGCACCGGCTCCCACCGCGCGGACGCCGGGGCCGCCGTACCGGTGTCGGTGGCCGCCGCGGCCCGGGCCTGGCTGGCGGGCCACCACGGCAGCGACCCGGGCTGCCGGGAGTGCGCGTGACCCTCCACGACCTGCGGGGCCGGCCCCTGCGCGACCTGCGGGTCTCGGTGACCGACCGCTGCAACTTCCGGTGCGCCTACTGCATGCCCCGCGAGCTGTTCGGCGCCGACCACGCCTTCCTGGACCGCGGGGACCTGCTCTCCTTCGACGAGGTCGAGGAGCTGGTGCGCGCCGCGGTGGAGCTCGGCGTCACCACCGTGCACCTCACGGGGGGCGAGCCGCTCCTGCGCCCGGGCCTGCCCGACCTCGTCGCGCGCCTGGCCGCCATCGGCGGCCTCGACCTGGCGATGACGACGAACGGGGTCCTGCTGCCGCGGCACGCCGCCGACCTAGCCGCCGCGGGCCTCGACCGGGTCACCGTGAGCCTCGACGCGATCGACGACGCCGTGTTCCGCCGGGCGAGCGACAGCCCGTTCGGCGCCTCGGCGGTGCTCGCCGGGATCGACGCCGCCCGCGCCGCGGGCTTCGGCGACGTCAAGGTCAACGCGGTCGTGCGCCGCGGCGTCAACGAGCACCAGGTCGTGCCGCTGGTCGAGCACTTCCGCGGGACCGGCCACGTGCTGCGCTTCATCGAGTTCATGGACGTGGGCGCCACCAACGGCTGGACCGACGCCGAGGTCGTGCCCGCCGCGGAGATCCTCGCGGCCATCGGCGCCCGCTGGCCGCTCGAGGACCTCCCGGTACGCCGCTACGGCGAGACCGCGCGCCGGCTGCGGCTGGCCGACGGCTCGGCCGAGATCGGCGTGATCAGCTCGGTCTCCACCCCGTTCTGCGGGACGTGCACGCGGGCGCGGGTGACCGCGGAGGGCCGGATCCACACCTGCCTGTTCTCGACCGGCGGCACCGATGCCCGTGCACTGTTGCGCGGTCGGCGGCGGCCCGGGGACCTCGCGGAGCTGCTGTCCGGACTGTGGAGCACGCGGTCGGACCGCTACTCGGAGGTACGCGCGGAGGTCCGCGCGGCGGGCACCCGCCGGGCGGCACCGGTGGAGATGTCGTACATCGGCGGCTGAGGCCGGCGGACCAGGTCGACCTGACGACCGACCAGGAGAAGGAGGACGGACCATGGCCAGGCTGCTGCTCTTCGCGACGGCCCGCGACGCCGCCGGGACGACGCGCGACGCGTTCGACGTCGCCACGCTGGGCGAGCTGATGACCGCCGCACGTGACCGGTACGGCGCACCGTTCGCCCGCGTGCTGCCCGGGTGCCGGGTGTGGGTCAACGGCGAGGACGTCGCCGACGACCGCCCGCTCGCCGTCGGCGACGAGGTCGCGGTCATCCCGCCGGTCGCCGGTGGCTGACACCCGGCCGCCGGCGGGCGCGCCCGGCGGCTGCTGCACGGACGACCCGACGCTGCGGGGGGTCGAGGACCTCCTCGCCGACGTGCTCGGCGACCTCGCCGCCACCGTGCCGGTGGCCGTCGCCCCGTCCGAGGACCCCGCCGGCGTCCTCGGGCTGGTGCTCGCCGAGGACGTGCGGGCCACCGCTCCCCTGCCGGGCTTCGACAACGCCGCCATGGACGGGTACGCCGTCGACCACCGCGACGTCGCCGACGCCACGCCCGACGCGCCGGTCACGCTCCCCGTGGTGGGGGCCGTCGCGGCCGGTTCCGGTGGCGCCCCTCCCCGCGTCGCGCGGGGCCGGGCCGTCCGCATCATGACCGGCGCCCGGATGCCCCCGGGCGCGACGGCGGTCGTGCCGTGGGAGTCGACCGACCGCGGCTCCGCGCGGGTCGAGGTGCACCACGGCGTCCACGAAGGGCGCCACGTGCGCCGTACGGGCGAGGACGTCGCGTGCGGCGACCTCGTCGTCGCCGCCGGTACGACGCTGCGGGCGCGCCACCTCGGCGTCCTGGCCGCGCTGGACGTGCGCACGGTGCGGGTGCACCCCGCGCCCCGCGTCGCGGTGGTCGCCACCGGGTCGGAGCTGCAGCCCGCCGGGGAGCCGTTGCGTCCCGACGGGATCCGGGACTCGGGCGCGACGCTGGTCGGCGCCTCCGTCGTCGAGGCCGGGGGCGTCGTCATGGCGACCCGCACGGTCCCGGACGACCCCGCCGCCCTGGAGCAGGCCCTCGCGGAGGTCGCCCCGCTGGCCGACCTCGTCGTGACGACCGGCGGCGTCTCCGAGGGCGACCACGACGTCGTGCGGCTGACGCTGGCGGGCCGCGGGTCGATGTGGTTCGGCCGCATCGCGATGCAGCCGGGCAAGCCGCAGGGCTTCGGCCGCCTCGAGGCCGGCGGACCGCTGCTCTGCTGCCTGCCGGGCAACCCGGTCGCCTCCTTCACGTCGTTCCACGTGCTGGTGCGCCCTGCGCTCGCCCGGTTGCGCGGCGCCTCCGTCGCCTGGCCGACCTCGTCCGCCGTCCTGGCCACCGACCTGGACTCGCCCGCGGACCGGCTGCAGCTCGTGCGCGCCACCCTCGAGCACGGGGACGACCTACCGCGGGTCACGCCCGGTGGCACGGCCTCGCACATGGTGGGGGCGCTCGCCCGCAGCGACGTGCTCGTCGTGGTGCCCGTCGGCGTGACGCGGCTGAGCGCCGGCGCGACCGTCACCGTGCTCCGGATCGACCCCGAGCCGCTTTAGGCGGACCGACACTTTCCCCGGTCGACCGGGGAAAGTGTCGCTTAGACCATCAATATTGATGGTCCAAGTGGCGTGTTCCCCGGTCGACCGGGGAAAGTGCCGCGATCCCCTACGCCACCAGCGCCGCGGCGACCGCCACGGCGGGGACGGAGAGCACGGTCGAGGCGAAGACGACGTCGCGCGCGAGCACGATCCCGCGGTCGTAGCGCGTCGCGTGCACGAACACGTTCTGCGCCGTCGGCAGCGCCGAGAGCACGGTGACGGCGAGCAGCGGCGTGCCCTCGAGGCCCAGCACGTAGAAGCCGACGGCCCAGGCGACGACCGGCTGCACGACGAGCTTGAGCCCGACGATGAGTCCCAGCTCCGGGGCGTCGCCGAGGCCGGGGCGGGGGCCGAGGCGGAGGAACACGCCGTACGCGATGAGCATCGACGGCACCGCCATCCCGGCGACGAGCTCCAGCGGGTCGTGGATCGGGCGGGGCAGGGTGAGGTCGGTGCCGGCCAGCACGAGCCCGATGACCGAGCCGACGGTCAGGGGCGTGCGGAGGGGGCGGCTGACGATCCGCCACACCGACAGCCGCTCCTCGGCGACCGCGACGTCCATGACCGTCAGGGCCAGTGGTTGCAGCACGAGCAGCTGCATGAGCAGCACCGGGGCGACGAGCGCCGCGTCGCCGAGCACGTAGGCGGCGATGGGGATGCCGAGGTTGCCGGCGTTGACGTAGGCGGCGCACAGGGAGCCCACCACGGTGTGCGCCAGGTCGCGGTTGAACACGAACCGCGCGAGGAGCACGTAGACCACGACGTTCACCACCACGGCCACCGCCGACGCCAGGAGCGCGCCGGAGAAGAGGGAGCCGATGTCGGCGTCCTCGAGCACCGTGATCAGCAGGGCCGGGCTCGCGACGTAGAACGCCAGCAGCGACAGCGCCCGCTGTCCCGGCAGGTCGATGATCCCGAGGTGCGCCAGCAGCATGCCGAGGCACACGAGCAGGGTGATGGTGGTGAACCCCTCGAGCACCGCCGTCACGGGGCGCACGCTATCTCTCGATCGGACCCATCCCTCCGACGACCCGTGACGAACCACCTCCATGGACACCAGCGCATCCCCCCGCCGTCGCGGCCAGATCCTGCTGGCCGCGGCCGGCGGCGTGCTCGCCACGGTCGTCGGCATGGCCGTCGGCCACCTCGTCGCCGCGCTCGTCGACCCCGCCGCCTCCCCAGGTGCTGGCGGTCGGCTCCACCGTCATCGACCTCGCGCCCACCCCGGTGAAGGAGTGGGCGGTCGCCCAGTTCGGCACGGCCGACAAGCCCATCCTCATCGGCTCGGTGCTGGTGGTGACCCTCCTGCTCGCGGCCGCCGCCGGGGTGGTCGCGCGTCGGCGCTTCGCGGTGGGGCTCGTCCTCCTCCTCGTGCTCGTCGGCGTCGCCGGGCTCCTGGCGCTGCTGCGCCCGACCGCCGGTCCGCTCGACGTGGTGCCCGCCCTCGCCACGGCCCTGGCCGGCGGCGGTGCCCTGTGGTGGTTCCACCGCGCGACGGTCGGAGCGCCCGCCCCCGCGGACGGCACCACCGGCGTCGACCCCGACGGCGACCCGGACTCGCGCCGCACGCAGGGCCCCACGCGCCGCGGCGTGCTCATCGCCTCCGGCGTGCTCGCGGGCACGGCGGTCGTGGCCGGTTCCGTCGGCCAGTGGATCTCCACGGTCCGCACCCGCATCGGCAACATCGTGCTGCCGAAGCCGGCCGAGGCAGCGCCCGCCCTGCCCGAGGGCCTCGACATCCCCGACCTGTCGCCGTTCCGCACGCCGAACGACCAGTTCTACCGCGTCGACATCAACCTCAGCGTGCCCGTCGTCGACCACGAGTCGTGGACCCTGACGGTCGACGGCGATGTCGAGAACGAGCTCACCATCACGTGGGACGAGCTCCTCGACATGGAGATGGTCGAGCGCGACATCACGATGACCTGCGTCTCGAACGACGTGGGCGGCCAGTACGTCGGCGCCGCCCGCTGGCTGGGCGTCCCCCTGAAGACCATCCTCGACCGGGCCGGCGTCGGCGACCGGGCCGACCAGATCCTCTCGACCGCGGTCGACGGCTTCACGATCTCGACCCCGCTCGACGTCGCCACCGACGGGCGCGACGCGCTCGTCGTGGTGGGCATGAACGGCGAGCCCCTGCCCCGCGAGCACGGCTTCCCGGTGCGGCTCATCATCCCGGGCATCTACGGGTACGTCGGCTCGACGAAGTGGCTGACCAAGCTGACGCTCACGACGTACGACGACGACGTCGCCTACTGGACCGAGCGCGACTGGGCGACCGACGCCCCCGTGAAGATCTCGTCGCGCATCGACGTGCCGAAGGCCGCGACGACGGTCGACCCCGGCACCGTCGTGATCGCCGGCGTCGCGTGGGCGCAGACCCGCGGCATCGCCAAGGTCGAGGTGCAGATCGACGGCGGGGCGTGGCAGGAGGCCACGCTCGGGCCCGATGCGGGCGTCGACTACTGGCGGCAGTGGTACTACGAGTGGGACGCCAGCGACTCCGGCAACCACGCCTTCACCGTCCGCGCGACGGACGAGGACGGCGAGGTGCAGACCGACGTGCGCATGTCGCCGTTCCCGGAGGGCTCGAGCGGGTACCACACCCGTGCCGTCATGGTCGCCTGACGACCGCGCTCCCGCGGGCCCCAGCGCCCGCCCCCCTCGCCCGTGGCGGGGACACCTCAAGCCGAGGGGTGTCCCTGCCACGGGTCATTTCCGGCCATCTCCGGGACGTTGCCGGGACGTCATGCGAAGCGCCGGCCCCGGGCACCGGACCGCATGACGTCCCGGGGTACGGCGCTGGGCGAGCCAGCGCCGTACGCCAGTCCCCGACGCCCGACGCCCGCCGCCCGACGCCCGCCGCCCGCCGCCCGCCGCCCGACGCCAGAAATGTGCGCGTGGGTCAGGCCCTGCGCGATCCGAGGCACCCCATCTGCACAGTTCTCGGTCCCCACCGAGAACCCACCCCGGCCACCCACCCCGGCCACCCACCCCGGCCACCCACCCCGGCCACCCACCCCGGCCACCCACCCCGGACGTCATGCGAGGCGCCGGCCCCGACCGCCGCACCGCATGACGTCCCGGGGACGGCACGGCGCGAGCGAGCCCCCGGAGGAACCCCGAAAAAAACTTCCCCCGTCACCAATCCACCCCGGCGGGGGTGGCGAACAACGTGTGTAAGCCCGCCGCGACCGGCACATCCCCCAGGTGCCGGTAGGGGAGCGGGACCACGACAGGAAGGTCAGCACGATGAAGACTCTCAACCGCCGCTCCACGGTCCGCCGCGCGAGCGGGATCGCTGCTCTCGCCCTGACCATGTCGGTCGGCCTCGCCGCGTGCGGCGACGACAGCAGCGAGGACACCAACGACGGCACCTCGAGCCCCGACACGAGCGAGTCGTCCGACTCCGGCATGTCGGAGGACCCGAGCATGGGCGAGTCGTCGGACGGCGCCATGGAGGACACCACCTTCGGTGAGGCCTGTGACCAGATCCCCTCCTCGGGTGCCGGCTCCCTCGAGGGCATGACCGTCGACCCGGTCGCCACCGCCGCCAGCAACAACCCGCTGCTCAGCCAGCTCGTCGGCGCCGTCGGCATCGTGCCGGGCCTCGCGGACACCCTCAACAGCGCCGAGGCGCTCACGGTCTTCGCGCCGTACGACCCGGCCTTCGAGGCGATCGACCCCGCCACGATGGAGTCGCTGACGGCCGACCCGGAGGCGCTCGGCGCGATCCTCGGCTACCACGTGCTCCCCGAGCGCATCGAGCCCGACGAGATCGCGGGCACCTACGCCTCGTTCGCCGGCCCCGAGGTCACGGTCGAGGGCGACTCGTCCGGCATGACGGTCGGCGCCGAGGGCACCGAGGCGACCGTGCTGTGCGGTGGCATCCAGACGGCCAACGCGACCGTCTACGTCATCGACTCCGTGCTGATGCCGCCGGCCACCACCGAGTGACCACGCAGCACTGAGGAACCAGGGACACTTCTCCCATGACGACCCTTCGTTCCGTGCCCTCCGGCGACCCGCCGGAGGGCACGGGCGGCCGTGGCCCGGCCGCCGACCTGCCCGATGAGGTGGGACCGCGTCTCGCGGAGCTCCTGCACCGTTCCTCCCTGGGGGACGAGCAGGCCTTCGCGGAGCTGTACGACGCGACCTCGGCGCGCCTGCACGGCCTCGTCCTCCGCGTGGTGCGCAACCCCGCGCAGGCCGAGGAGGTCACGCAGGAGGTGTTCCTCGAGGTGTGGCGCATGGCGAGCCGGTTCGACCCGGCCCGTGGCTCCGCCCTCTCCTGGCTCATGACGATCGGCCACCGCAAGGCGGTCGACCGCGTGCGCTCCGCGGAGGCGTCGACCCGCCGCGACACGACGTACCACCAGCAGACCCAGCCCGTCGACCACGACGCGACGGCCGACGCGGCCCACACGTCGCTGGAGGCCCAGCGGGTCCGCACCGCACTGCAGGCGTTGACCCCCGTGCAGCACGAGGCCGTGAGGCTGGCCTACTTCGGGGGTTACACGCACACCGAGGTGGCCACCATGCTCGACTTGCCGGTGGGCACGGCGAAGACGAGGATTCGAGACGGCCTGATCAGGCTGCGCGACGCGATGGGAGTGGGACAGTGAACGACATCCACGCCCTGTCGGGCGCCTACGCGGTGGACGCCCTGTCCGACGAGGAGCGGGCCGGCTTCGAGGAGCACCTCGAGGCGTGCTCCTCCTGCCGCGAGGAGGTCGACTCCCTGCGCGAGGCGGCCGCCCTGCTCCCCGCGACCACCGCGACCACGCCGTCGCCGGCGGTCCGCGCCGCGGTGCTCGCCGACATCACCCAGGTCCGTCCGCTCCCGCCGCTCGTGGCCCACGGCCCCGAGGCGGACGATGGCCGCGCGGCCGTCGCCGGAACGGTGGTGCCGCTGCGGCGGCACCGGTTTCGCACGGCGCTGGTCGCAGCTGCTGCGGCACTGATCGTGGCCGGCGGCGTGGGCGTCGGGATCAGCCAGCTCGACGACGACCCGGACGGCACCTCGCAGGAGGCCGCGCCGGAGACGGACGACCTGGAAGAGGTCCTCACCGCCTCCGACGTGCAGGTCGTGGAGGCGTCGACGACGCTGCCCGAGGGCACGCACGCCTCGGTGCACTGGTCGCCGTCGCTCGGCAAGGCGGTCCTGGTCACCGACGGCATGCCCGCCGCCCCGGAGGGCAAGCTCTACGAGCTCTGGTACCAGAACGCCGCCGGCGACATGGTCCGTGCAGGCCTCATGCCCGAGGGCGAGGACAACACCGTCCTCCTCGAGGGTGACGGGTCCGACGCCAAGGCCGTGGGCATCACGGTCGAGCCCGCGCCGCACGGGTCCGAGGAGCCCTCCTCCGACCCCGTCGCCTTCTTCGCCCTCGAGGACGCATGACCGCCACCCCCCGGCGGCTCGCCGTGGTGGGTTCCGGCGTCGCCGGCCTGACCGCGGCGTACGTCGCCTCCAAGAACGCCCACGTGACCCTCTACGAGGCCGACGCGCGGCTCGGAGGGCACGCCGACACGCACCTCGTGACCGTGCCCGACGGGCGCGGCGGCGAGCAGCTCGTGCCCATCGACACCGGTTTCATCGTGCACAACGAGCGCACCTACCCGGTGCTGCTGCGGATCTTCGCCGAGCTCGGCGTGGCGACGCAGGACTCCGAGATGTCGATGTCGATCCGCGACGACTCCGCGGGACCGCACGGCCTCGAGTGGGCGGGCGCCCTCAAGCTGGCCGGGCTGTTCCCGACGTGGCGCAACGCCACGCGCCCCGCCTTCCTCCGCATGCTCGCGGAGATCCCGCGCTTCCACCGCCGCGCGCGGCGGCTGCTCGAGTCCGAGGCCAGCGACGTCGACGCCCGCGTCACGTTCGGCGAGTTCCTCGACGCCGGGCGCTTCTCGCCGACGTTCCGCACCCACTTCGCCGAGCCGCTGGTCGCCTGCGTGTGGTCGACCGACCCGGCGCAGGCGCTCGACTACCCGGCGCGCTACCTGTTCCGGTTCCTCGACCACCACGGCATGCTCGGGATCTTCGGTTCCCCGCAGTGGCGCACGGTCTCGGGCGGCTCGCGGGAGTACGTCGCGCGCATCGCCGCCCGGCTCCCCGACGTGCGTGTCGGGACCAAGGTGACGAGCATCGAGGAGACCCCCGACGAGGTGCGGGTGACCGACGGCAACGGCCAGGTCGCGGCGTACGACGCGGTGGTCGTGGCCACGCACCCCCACCAGGCGCTGGCGATGCTGGCGGCCCCGACCCCGGCGCAGCGCGAGCTGCTCGGGGCGATCACCTACACGCCGAACACCGCACAGCTCCACACCGACGCCTCCCTCCTGCCGCGGCAGGAGAAGGCGCGCGCGTCGTGGAACTACCTGCGCCGCGACCCCGCCACCCTTGCCGACCTGCCGTCGGTGGAGGAGCGCGGCGGCCCGGTGACGCTGACCTACGACCTCAGCCGGCTCATGCGGGTGCCGCACCTGCCAGGGGCGCCCGACACGCGCTTCCTCGTCACGCTCGGCGGGCTCGACCTGGTGGACCCGGCGCAGGTCATCGACACGATGGAGTACGAGCACCCGCTCTACACGCGGGAGTCCGTCGCCGCCCAGGCCCGGCTCGGGGAGTGCGAGACACCCCGGGTGGCCTTCGCCGGTGCCTACCACGGGTGGGGCTTCCACGAGGACGGCGCGCGCTCCGGCCTGCAGGCCGTGACCCGGCTCGGGCTCGGCTGGCCGGAGGACGGTGCCGGCGCGGGGCGCGGCCGGCACGCTGCCCGCCGTCCGGGCGCACCGGCCGGCACCGACCCCGCCGGCACCGACCCCGCCGGCACCGTCTACCGCACCACGGTGCGGCACACCCGGCGGCGACCGTGGAAGCGGAGCTTCGCCCACACGTCGTCGACCTGGGTGGTCGACCTCGACGACCTGCCCGACCACGGCCGCACGGCCTGGACCCGCGGCAGCTTCGAGGCACGCGACCACCTCGGCGAGCCGGAGCGCTCGCTGCGGGCCAACGTCGAGGCGTTCCTCGACCTGCACGGCATCGAGCTCGCCCGCGGCGGTGACCGGGGCCGGATCCTCATGGCCGCGCAGCCGCGTGCCTACGGCTACTGCTTCAACCCCATCAGCGTCTTCTGGTGCTTCGCCGGCGACCAGACCCTCGCCGACGTGCCGGTCGCCGTGGTGGTCGAGGTGCACAACACCTACGGCGACCGCCACGCCTACCTCGTGCACCCGGACGCCGCGGGGCGGGCCGAGACGACGAAGGCGATGTACGTCTCGCCCTTCCACGGCACCGACGGCACCTATGCGGTCGCCGTGCCCACCCCGACCGCCGGGCCGGACGGGAGGCTGCACGTCGCCGTCACCCTCCGCACCGACGACGGCGCCACGTTCAGCGCGTCGCTGACCGGTCGTCCCGACGCCCGACCCAGCGCCGCGTGGCGCGCGGCACCCGCGACGCTGCGGGCGTCGCTCCTCATCCGCCTGCACGGCATCACGTTGTGGGCGCGACGGCTGCGCATCCAGCCGCGCCCCGAGCACCACCAGGAAGGTGTCCGATGACCACGGAGATCCCCGAGTCGTCCCACGGGTCCTCGTCCGTCCCCGCCCCCACCGTGCCCCGGGCCCCCGCGCGGGTCGACGCCGCGCGCTGGCCCGGGCTCGACGTCGTGCCCTCCGGGCCCCGCGCTGCGGCGTACGCCCGGGTCGCGCGCGCCCTGTTCCACGGCGTGGTGAACCGCCTGGACCTCACGGTCCGCGTCGGTCCCGGCGCCGACGCCCCCGTCTGGGGCCGCGGCGGTCCGGAGCTGGTGCTCCGCCGCCCCGACGAGTTCTTCGCCCGCCTCGGGCGCCACGGGCTCATCGGCTTCGGTGAGGCCTACCTGACCGGTGCCTGGGACGTGCCGTCGCCGGCAGAGGGCGGCACCACCGGCGCGCTCGGTGAGGTGCTCACCGTGCTCGCCGCCCAGATGCCCACGCTGGTGCCGCAGTGGATGCAGCGGCTGCGCGCGGCGTACGTCTCCCGCCCGCCGTCCCACCAGGTCAGCTCGCAGGAGAACAGCCGCGCCAACATCGCGCACCACTACGACCTGAGCAACGACCTCTTCGAGGCGTTCCTCGACCCGACGATGAGCTACTCCTCCGCGCTCTTCGAGCACCAGGCGATCCCCCGGGTGGACGCGGTGGGTGCGCACCACGTGGCCACCTCGCCCGACCCGCGCGACGCCGCCTCGCTGGAGGAGGCGCAGGGCCGCAAGATCGAGCGGCTGCTCGACGCCGTCGGCGTCGGCGAGGGCACCCGCGTGCTCGAGATCGGCACCGGCTGGGGCGAGCTGTCGCTGCGCGCCGCCCGCCGCGGGGCCCGGGTGCACTCCGTGACGCTGTCGACGGAGCAGCAGGCGCTCGCCCGCGAGCGGGTCGCCGCCGCCGGGTTCTCCGACCGGGTCGACGTCGAGCTGTGCGACTACCGCGACGTGGTGGCGCCGGAGGGCGGCTACGACGCGGTCGTGTCGGTCGAGATGATCGAGGCGGTCGGCTACGACTACTGGGGCACCTACTTCGCGAAGATCGACGAGGTGCTCGCCCCCGGTGGCCGCGCCGGCATCCAGGCGATCCTCATGCCGCACGACCGCATGCTCGCGACCCGGCAGACCTACACCTGGATCCACAAGTACATCTTCCCGGGCGGTTTCCTGCCCTCCGTGCAGGTCATCGACGAGATCACCCGTGACGAGACGGCGCTCCGCCTGCTCGGCGGCGCCGACCGGCTCTCCTTCGGCGGGCACTACGCCGAGACGCTCCGACGCTGGGACGAGCAGTTCCTCACCGCCTGGGGCGAGCACGTGTCGGGCCTGGGCTTCGACGCCACCTTCGCGCGGATGTTCCACTTCTACCTGGAGTACTCCCGCGCGGGCTTCGCGTCCGGCTACATCGACGTCCAGCAGCTGGTGCTGGAGAAGGAGGCCGGTCGATGACCGCCACCCCTGCCGACCGGTCCACCGCCCCCAGCGGGGTCGCCGACCGCCTCGCCGAGGCCCTGCGTCCCTTCGTGGGCGGCGACCTCCCCGTGCGCCTCCGCGCCTGGGACGGCTCCGAGGCCGGTCCCGTCGACGCGCCGCTGGTCGAGCTGCGCAGCCCCGCCGCCGTACGCCGCCTCGTGCGGCACCCCGGCGAGCTGGGTGCCGCGCAGGCCTACGTCACGGGCGAGCTCGAGGTGCACCACGACCTCGACGACGCCCTCACCCACGCCTGGTCGGTCGTCGCCGAGCGCAACCTGTCGGGCGTCCGCCCGGGTCCGCAGGCGTACGTCGCGGCCCTCCGCGCCGCCGTCGACACCGGCACCGTCGGCCCGGGGATGTTGCTGAGGCCCCCGCGGGCCCCGCGCAGCCAGGCGCAGGTGGGTGGTCCACTCAACGCGCTGCTGGGCCGTCGTCTGCACTCGAAGCTGCGGGACCGGCTGGCGATCAGCCACCACTACGACCTCTCCAACGAGTTCTACTCGCTGATCCTCGACGACCACATGGCCTACTCCTCGGCCTACTACACGCAGCCGCCGAGCACCCCCGGCTACACGCTCGAGGACGCCCAGGCCGACAAGCTCGACCTGGTCTGCCGCAAGGTCGGGCTGACCGAGGGCGCGACGTTCCTCGACGTCGGCTGCGGCTGGGGCTCGCTGTCGCTGTACGCCGCGGAGCACTTCGGCGCGAAGGTCACCGGCGTGACGATCGCCGCCGAGCAGAAGAAGTTCATCGACGCCCGCATCGCCGAGCGCGGGCTGGGCGACCGGGTCGAGATCCGGCTGCAGGACTACCGCGACGTCCCCGAGGCCCAGGGCGGCGCCGGGCACTTCGACGCCGTGGCGAGCCTGGAGATGGGCGAGCACGTCGGCCAGCAGAACTACCCGACGTACGCCAAGGTGCTCCACGACGCCGTCAAGCCCGGCGGTCGGGTGCTGGTGCAGCAGATGTCGCGCTCCGGCGGCCGCAAGGGCCACCCGGGCGGCGGCCCGTTCATCGAGTCGTTCATCGCGCCCGACATGCACATGCGGCCCGTCGGCGAGACGGTCGACCTGCTCGAGGCCGGCGGCCTCGAGGTGCGCGACGTGCACGCCCTGCGCGAGCACTACGTGTGGACCGTCGACGCCTGGATGGAGCGCTTCTCCAAGGCGGAGGCGCGGCTCACCGAGCTCGTCGGCGAGGAGGTCGTGCGGGTCTGGCGGCTCTACCTCGTCGGTGGCCGCATGGCGTTCCGCGACGGCCGCATGGGCGTCGACCAGATCCTGATGGTGCGTCCGGGAGCCGCGCACACCCTCCCGCCGCGCCGGGACTGGTGAGCGCGCTCGTCGCGGCCCTCGTGGCCGCGGCGGCCACGGTGACGGTGCTGATGACCGCCACCGCCGTGGTCGCGCGACGGGTCGGCCGGCTGGCCGTCGTCGACGTGGTGTGGGGTGCCGGATTCGTGCTCGTCGCCCTGGTCGCCGCCGTGGTCACGACCGTCGTCGACGCCGGCGGCGGCGGCACGGTGGCGCAGCGCTGGCTGCTCGTGCTGCTGGTCGCCGTGTGGGGCGGTCGCCTCGCGTGGCACATCCGCTCGCGGGCGCACGGGCTGCTCGGTCCCGGCGAGACCCCGCCCGAGGACCCGCGCTACGCGCAGCTGATGGAGGGCAAGCCGTTCTCCTACGCCGTCACCCGCGTCTTCGTCACGCAGGGCGTCGCGATGTTCGTCGTCGCCCTGCCCGTGGTGGTCGGCGCGGCCGTCGCCGTGCCGGCGTCGTCGTGGCAGCGGTGGCCGATCGTGCTGGGCGTCGTCGTGTTCGCGGTCGGGCTGGCGTTCGAGGCCCGGGGCGACGCGCAGCTCGCGGCGTACAAGGAGATCCCCAAGCCGGAGCGGCCGCCGGTGCTGGACACGGGCCTCTGGGCGTGGACGCGGCACCCGAACTACTTCGGCGACGCGACGGTCTGGTGGGGCCTGTGGCTCGTCGGCGGCCTGGGTTCGGGGTGGGTCGCGGGTCTGGCGACGGTCGTCGCGCCGATCGCGATGACCTACTTCCTCGCGTTCGCGACGGGGGCGCGACTGCTCGAGCGCGAGATGATGCAGCGCCCGGGCTACCCGGAGTACGCCGCGCGCACCTCGATGTTCGTCCCGCGGCCCCCGCGTCGTCGCGCCGGGTGAATCCCGCGGGGGGGGTTCCGGCAGGATCGGGACATGACCGAACCCCGCGTCGCCCTCTACGTCGACTTCGAGAACCTCGTCGCGTCCCAGTACGACGCGGTCCACGGCCGCCACGCCTGGCAGCGCGACAAGGTGGTGCACGCGGCGGCGGACGACCCCGTGGTGGCGCCCCGGCTGGAGGCCTCGCGGCTCGACGTCGACGCGATCGTGGACTACGCGGCGTCGCTCGGGGTGGTGGCGATCAGCCGGGCCTACGCGAACTGGGCCTCGCCCGCGTTCTCGTCCTACGCCCGGGACCTGACCTCGCGCGCCATCGACCTCACGCAGCTGTTCCCCCTGTCCGGCACGAAGAACGGCGCGGACATCCGGCTGGCGACGGACGTCGTGGACGACCTGACCCGCTACGCCGACCTCACCCACGTGCTCGTCGCCGCCGGCGACTCCGACTACGTGGCGGTCGCCCAGAAGGCGAAGCGCCTCGGCCGGTCGGTGGTCGGTGTGGGCGTCGCGGGGTCGATCGGCCGCTACTGGGAGGCCGCGTGCGACGAGTTCAAGCGCTACGACGCCCTGCCCGGCGTGGAGCCGGCCGTCACGTCGCCGCCCGCTGCAGGGGCCGATGCCGGGGTCGGGGTCGGGGCTGGGGTGGACGACGATCCCGACACGGAGGACCGGGCGCGCCCCGTGCCGTACTCCAAGCTCTTCCGCCGCGCCGTCAACCTCGTGCAGAAGCAGCGCAGCGACGAGAAGGTCCCGCTGTCCGTGCTGAAGCAGGTGCTCGTGCGGATGAGCCCGGGCTTCGACGAGACGACGCTCGGCTTCGACTCGTTCTCCGCCTACGTCCGCGCCCAGGAGGGCGTCGAGACCGACGAGCGGAACCAGCACGTGTGGTTCACGCGGTAGCTGCGTCGAGTTGGGTTGTACGGCGCGGCGTGGGCGTCGAGTTGGGTTCTAGGGCGCGGCGTGGGCGTCGAGTTGGGTCGGACGGCGCGGCAGACGCGTCGAGTTGGGTCGTACGGCGCGGCGGGTGCGTCGAGTTGGGTCGTACGGCGCGGCAGGAGCGCCGAGTTGGGTCGTACGGCGCGGCGAGTTGTCATGTACGCCGCGGTTGTCCACAGGCGGTACGGCGCTGTGGGCCGCGCTGGTCAGAACTGTCGGTGGGTCCGGGTTGAGTGGTGGCCATGACGGGGGTCAGCTCTTCTGGGGACGCCGGTGGCTTCGGGCCACCGGTGCCGGAACCCCCTGCCGACTTCCTGGTCGACACACCGGAGCCGGACTGGTTGGAGCACGCGTTCACCACCGGGGAGTGGCCCGAGGAGGCGACGCTGGGGTGCCGGGTCGTCAGTCGCGAAAGTCAGTATGACGCGCCTGACCCCGCCGCGGAGCCGGAGCCCGGGTGGGTGGCGCCGGGTGTCGACGTGGGACACCCGTTGCTCGAGGCGATCCGGACGGCGACGGACGTGCTCTCGGCCGACGGGCGCACCGGGCTCGGGTGGTTGAGCGCACCGCAGACCGGCATCGCGTTGGTCGACGCACACCGGCTCGTGGCGCGGGCCTCCGCGCTGGTGGCCGTGCTGGTGCAGCACGCCGAGGAGGTCGAGCTCCACCGGAGCAACGGCGCCTCCACCGCAGCGGTGTGGTTGGCGAACGCGACGGCCACCACTCGACGCGACGCCTACCGGTTCGCCCGCGTCGGTGAGGCGATCATCGACGACACGAGCCGCTACCGGACCCACCTCGCACCTGCGTGCGAGACCGGCGGCGTGGACACCGAGCAGGCCGACGTCATCGTCAAGGCCCTCGACGCGCTACCCGACGACCTCGACCCCGACCTCCGACTCCAAGCCGAGAAAACACTGGTCGGCTTCGCGGCCGACCACGACGCCCGCGCCCTGCGCGCGATCGGGAAGAGGATCCTCACCGTGATCGCCCCCGACATCGGCGAGGCCCACGAGGCGGCATTGCTGGAACGGGAGGAGCGAGAAGCACGGGCCACCTCGCAGCTCTCGATGGTCTCCGACGGACTCGGCCGCGTCTGGGGACGATTCGTGATCCCCGAGCTCCACGGCGCGATGCTCCGCAAAGCCCTCGACGCCTACGCCGCGCCGCAGCACCTCAACGCCGCCGACGACCCCGAGCGACGCTTCCAACGGGACCGGTCGACCCCCGAACGCTACGGCCAGGCCTTCCAACAGCTCCTTGAGATGCTCGACCAGAAAGACCTCCCCGCAACGGGCGGCACCGGCGCAACCGTCGTGGTCACCATGACCCTGGAGTCGCTGATGGGCGGGTTGGCGACGGCGTCGCTCGACACCGGCGGCACCATCAGCGCCGCCGAAGCGCGACGCCTCGCCTGCGACGCCGGCCTCATCCCCGCCGTCTTCGGCACCACGTCAGAGGTCCTCGACCTCGGCCGCACCGCCCGCTTCCACACCAAGGCCATGCGCCTCGCCATGGCCACCAGGGACAAGGGCTGCGTCGCCGAAGGCTGCACGAGACCACCCCACCAGACCCACGCCCACCACCTCACCGAATGGTCAGCAGGCGGCCACACCAACACGAAGGACAGCTGCCTCCTCTGCGACCAGCACCACCACCAGATCCACGACCCGCTCTACCTCACCGAACGCCTCGGCACCGGCAAGCTCCGCTTCACCCGACGCGAGTGACCCAGCCCCGGCAGGTAGATCATCCGAGGGCGGCCAGACGTTCGTCGACGACGCGCTCGATCTCCTCCCCGACCGGCCACCAGGCCTCGTCGAGCTCGTCCCAGAGCTCCTCCTGCTCCTCGGTGAGGTCGTCGCTGCAGTCGTTGGGGCGCATGACGAGGTACGCCGCCTCGGCTCGCGCCACGAGGTCGGCTGCGTCCGTCAGCCCGAGAGAACGGAGTGCCGTGAGCGCGTCCGCGACCAGGGGTCCGCTCGTCTCGCGGTTGTTCTCGATCATGCCGAGGAGGCCTCCGTTGCCGGCCACACCGACCAGGGCGACCAGCGCCCCGAGGTCCCACCGCTCGCGATCGGCGGCATCCTCCAGCGCGTCCCGCGGCACCCCGCACTCGTTCCAGAAGTCGACCGCTACCTTCTCCCGGCTGCGCTCCACCACGTCCGCCACTCCCTCTCGATTGGCCCGGCGCCCCCCGGCTCACGCACTATCGTCGCCGCAGTCCGCAAGAAGGGGGAACGTCGGTTGAGCAGGGCCAGCACGCAGCGGCGCGACATCCAGGGGCTGCGCGCGTTTGCGGTGACGGCCGTGGTCCTCGACCACCTGCTGGGCTGGCCGCACGGAGGGTTCGTCGGTGTCGACGTCTTCTTCGTCATCTCCGGCTTCCTCATCACCGGCATCCTGCTGCGCGAGCACGAGCGCACGGGGACGATCTCCTTCGTCGGCTTCTACCGCCGTCGCGCCAAGCGCATCCTGCCGGCGTCGATCCTCGTGCTGGCCGTGACGGTGGCGCTGTCCTACGCGCTCGTCGGGCGCCTGCGCGCCGACAGCATCGCCACCGACGGCCTCTGGGCCCTGTTCTTCGGCGCGAACTGGCGGTTCACGACGCAGGCGACGGACTACTTCGCGGCCAACGGCCCGGTCTCGCCGCTGCAGCACTACTGGTCGCTGGCGGTCGAGGAGCAGTTCTACTTCGTGTGGCCGTGGCTGATGCTGGGCGTCCTCGCCCTCCTCGCGGCCCGCACCCGCCGCCGCACCGGCACGCCCCCGGGCGCGACCACCCGCCCCGACCACCACCGCCTCGTCGTCGGCCTCGTCCTGGCCGGCGTGGTCGCCGCGTCGTTCGCCTGGGCGCTGCAGCAGACCTCGGCGGCCCCGTCGGCGGCGTACTTCTCCACCTTCACCCGCGTCTGGGAGCTCGGGCTCGGCGCCCTCGTCGCCGTCGCGGCCCCCCTGTGCTCCCGCATCCCCGACGCCGTCCGTCCCGTGCTGGCCTGGGGCGGCCTCGTCGGTATGACGGCCTCCCTGTGGCTCGTCACCGAGGACGCCGGGTTCCCGGCACCCGCCGCGGCCCTCCCCGTCGGCGCGACGGCGCTGGTGATCGCGGCCGGCACCTTCGCCGAGCGGGGTCGCCAGCAGCGCTTCCTCCTCCCGCTGACCAACCGGGTGGCGGGCTACGTCGGCGACATCTCCTACTCGCTCTACCTGTGGCACTTCCCCGTCGCCATCCTCGGCGTCGTCGTGCTCGGCGACTCCCCGCTCGTGCTGGCCGGCCTCGGCGTCGTGATGCTCGTGCTCGCGGTGCACTCCTACCACCTCGTCGAGGAGCCCCTGCGGTCCGCGACGTGGCGCCTCCCCCGCCGTACGTCGCGGGAGGCGGGCGCCGGGAGGAGGGGCACCCTGCGGGCGGCGTACACCGGTGTCTTCCTGCTCGCCCTGGCCGCGGCACCCGTGATGCCCTCCCTGGTCCTCGCCGACAACGGGGTGCGCACGCTGAGCGACGCGGACGTGGCGGCGATCGACGCGGAGACGCACGCGGAGTACACGCCCGCCGTCGCCGACCTCCAGACCGAGATCCGCGTGGCGCTGGCCGCCGGCGCGTGGCCGGAGCTGGACCCGCCGATCGAGGAGGCCATGGCCGGGCGGGAGGTACCGAGCAGCGTCATGCCGTGCGGCGACATCGACGGCGTCGACGTGGCGGCCTGCACGTTCGGCGAGCTCGACCGTGCTGCGGGCGGCCAGAGCATCGCGGTGGTGGGCGACTCGATCGCGGTCAACTACGTGCCGCTGCTCGTCGGCGCGCTCCCGGAGGGCTGGAGCCTGACGTCGCTGGGCGCCTACGGCTGCCCGTTCACCGACCTGCTGTCCGAGCACCCCGACGCCGCGATCGTCGACGGGTGCGAGCAGCGCAAGGCGGACGTCGTCGACGCGGTCGAGGAGCTCCGGCCGGACGTGCTCGTGGTGGCGGACATGTACGCCCCCCGCACCGAGGTCGGCGAGGAGGGCACCATCACCCCCGAGCGCTGGGCGGAGAGCACCCGCACGCAGCTCGGCGAGGTCGCCGACGCCGTCGGCCGCACCGTCGTGCTCGCGCCGCCGCCGTCCGACGTCAACATCGACGAGTGCTACAACCTGCTCTCCTCGCCCGTCGACTGCGTGAGCAAGGTCCGCGGCCAGTGGAGCGGCATGCACGACGCCGAGGCCGCGATGGCCGAGGAGATGGGCGCGACCTACGTCGACAGCCGCGACTGGTTCTGCGCCGAGGACCGCTGCCCCGCCTTCGTCGGCGACACCCTGGTGAAGGTCGACCTCGTGCACTTCTCGCAGCCCTACCAGCGGCTCCTGCAGCCCGCCTTCACCGAACGGCTCGGGACCCTCGGCGTCCTGCCGCCGCCCTCTTGAACCACGTTCAACAGCGTGCCACGATGCGGTCCATGACCGACCTCGGCACCCCGCTCGACCTGCCCTGCGGGCAGCGCCTCCCCAACCGCCTCATGAAGTCGGCGCTGTCGGAGGCCCTCGGCACCTCCGCCGGCGCTCCGACGCGCCGGCTCGAGCGGCTGTACGACGCGTGGGCCGGCGGCGGCTGGGGCCTCGTCGTGACGGGCAACGTCATGGTCGACCTCCGCCACCGCGGCGAGCCCGGCAACGTCGTCGTCGAGGACGAGCGGCACCTGGACGCGCTGCGCCGCTGGGCCGCCGGCTTCCGCGCCTCGGGCACGCCGCTGTGGATGCAGGTCAACCACCCGGGCCGCCAGGCCAACGTGCTCGTCGGGCGCACGCGCCCGGTCGCCCCCAGCGCCGTCGCCGCCGACGTCGCGGTGGCCACGCGCCCGCGCGCCCTCACCGAGGCGGAGATCCGGGAGACGATCGAGCGGTACGCCGCGACCGCGGCCGTCGCCGAGGCCGCCGGCTTCGACGGGGTGCAGGTCCACGGCGCCCACGGCTACCTCGTCACCCAGTTCCTCTCGCCCCGCTCCAACCAGCGCACCGACGCGTGGGGCGGCGACCCGGAGCGTCGACGCCGCTTCGTGCTCGAGGTCGTGCGCGCGATCCGGGAGCGCGTGTCCCCCGGCTTCGCGGTCGGCATCAAGCTCAACTCCGCGGACTTCCAGCGCGGCGGCTTCACCGAGTCGGAGTCGCGCGAGGTGGTCGCGGCGCTCGCCGCGGAGGGCATCGACCTGCTCGAGGTCTCGGGCGGCACCTACGAGTCGCCCGTGATGTTCGGCCCCGACACCCGGCGGGCGTCGACCCGGGAGCGCGAGGCCTACTTCCTGGAGTACGCCGCGTCCGTCCGCGACGCCGCCGGTGCCGTGCCCGTCGCGGTCACGGGAGGCTTCCGCACCCGCGCGGCGATGACCGCGGCGCTGGGCCCCGACGAGAGCGACACCGGCAGCGGGGCCAGCTCCACCGCGGCCGGCTCCGCCGCGGCCAGCTCCGCCGCGGCACCGGGCGAGTGCGACGTCATCGGCCTCGGGCGCCCGGCCTCGGCGTACCCCCACGTCGCGCGGGACCTCCTCGACGGCCGCCTCGAACGGATCGAGCTGCCGGCCGTGCAGGTGGGCGCCCGGCGGCTCGTCCGCCGCCTCGCGCCGCTCCACACCGTCGACAGCGCGCTCGACCTGTCGTGGCACACCGACCAGCTGCACCGGCTCGGTGCCGGCAAGGCCCCCGACCTGGCCCGCCCGTGGTGGCGGACCGCGGTCACCGCGACGCTCCGCAACGGGCCGGGCGCCTTCGTGCCGAAGCGGGGCTAGGTGCCCGAGGGCGACAGCGTCCACCTGCTGGCGCGGCGGCTGGACCGCTCGCTGCGCGGCCGGACCGTCGCGCGCAGCGACCTCCGCGTGCCGCGCCTGGCGACGAAGGACCTCGCCGGCCGCGAGGTGCTCGAGCACGCGACCCACGGCAAGCACCTCCTCACCCGGTTCTCCGGGGGCGTCACCCTGCACTCCCACCTGCGGATGGACGGCAGCTGGACCGTCACGGGCGCGGGCAAGCGCCTCCCCCGACGCTTGCTCCCCGACGTGCGGGTCGTGCTCGAGACCACCGCGGGGCCGACCGCCTGGGGGCAGAAGCTGCACGACCTCGCCCTCGTGGCGACCGCCGACGAGTCCGCGCTGGTGGGCCACCTCGGTCCCGACCCGCTGCGGGAGGACTGGGACCCGGCGGAGGCGGTACGGCGGCTGCTCGCCCACCCGACGACCCCCCTCGTCTCCGCCCTGCTCGACCAGACGAACCTCGCCGGGCTCGGCAACCTGTGGGTCAACGAGCTGGCGTTCCTCGTGGGCCGCAGCCCGTGGACGCCGGTGGGCGAGGTGGACGTGCCCGCCCTGGTCGATCGTGCCGCCACCGCGTTGCGCCACTCGGCGACCGTGCCGGGCGCCTACCAGGTCACCACCGGGATCGCGCGCCGCGGCGAGAGCCACTGGGTCGCCGGCCGGGCGCGGCGCCCGTGCCTGCGGTGCGGCACCACGGTGCAGGTGGTGGCGGAGCTGCCGAACGACGCGGCGCACCGCCGTACGTGGTGGTGCCCGCACTGCCAGCCCGGACCGGGCCCGGAGGTCCGCGTGGCGTCGGTCCCGCGCTGACGGTCGCAGTCCACGGGCACCCGGCTCAGCCGTGCCGCTCGCGGTAGCGCCGCGCGGCCGCGGGGTGGAGCGGCACCGGGTAGGTGTCGAAGAGGCTCGCGGGCGCCAGGTACTGCAGCCCGCCCGACGGCTGCGGCACCAGCTGGGGCCCCGCCGCCAGCAGCGTGTCGACGACGTGCGCCACGGTCGCGTCGTCGAGCGCCGGCCGGCACAGCAGGTGGACGGCGACCCCGGCCGTGCGCACGTCGTCGGCCTGGTCCCACACGTCGCGGGGCAGCCGCACGCTCTGGTACGGCGCGGCGGGGCCCCGCGTGGCGTCCACCAGCGCCCCCAGGTCGAGGGCCCGCAACGGGTGCGTGCGCACCAGCGAGGCGAGCTCCGGCGACGGCTGGCCGCCCCACCAGAGGAGGGCGTCCACGGACCCGCCGGCCAGGGCGACCGCCCCCGTGGCGTGCGAGGCGGCGCGCAGGTCGACGCCCAGGGTCGGCTCGAGCAGCCGCCGGGCCGTCTCGGCGGACCCGGAGCCGAGCGGGCCGACGGCGACGCGCCGTCCCGCGAGGTCGCCCGCGGAGCGGAACGGGCTCCCGTCGCGCACGAGGCAGTGGAGCGTCGTCTGGTAGAGCCGGGCCACCGCGACCGCCGCGTCGGCGTCCACAGCGACGGCGTCGGCCAGGCTCGGCGCCAGGTCCGCCGAGCCCGAGCGCAGCAGCGCGAGGTTGTCGAGCGAGCCACCGCTGGCGACCACCCGGACGTGACCGACGGGCCCGGAGTCCCGCAGCTCGCCGCCGAGCAGACGGGCGAACCGGGTGAAGCTGCCGCCGAGCTCGCCCCCCGCGACGACCAGGTCGCCGGCCGAGCGCCGCGTGCCCGACGACGCCACCGCCGGCCCGAGGCCCGCGAGGCCGGCGACCAGCGCCGTACCGCCGGCGGCGCGGACGAGGCCCCGGCGCGAGACCCGGCCGGTCATCGGCGCCCCTCGGCGCGGGGCAGGTCGAGCTCGACGGCGAGGCCGCCGGCCGCGGACCGCCGCACGGTCATCGTGCCGCCGTTCGCGCGGGCGAGGGCGTCGACCAGCGCCAGCCCGAGCCCCGTGCCCGGCCGGTCGGCATGGCGCGACGAGCGCCAGAACCGCTCGCCGACGCGGACGAGCTCGTCGTCGGTGAGGCCGGCACCGTCGTCCTCGACGGTCACGACCGCCCGGCCGCCCGGCTCCTCGCCGGCAGCGGACGTGGCGGCGGGCGCCAGGGAGACGTGGATGCGGGGCGCGTCGCCGGCGTACTTCACCGCGTTCTCGATGGCCGTGTCGACCATCTCGACCAGGTCGTGCACGGTCACCGCGAGGACGACGTCGGGCGCGACGGTGGCCGTCACCGCGGCGCCGGTCGGCGCCCAGCGCTCTTCGAGGTGGGTCTCGAGCGCGGCGCCGTCGCTGGTCCCGCCCACGGGCGGGCCGCCCTCGCGCAGGGCCAGGGCGGCGCGGCGCTCGTTGATGCGGTGCTCCGCCTCCGCGAGCCCCAGGAGGCGGTCGACGGTGGTGTCGAGCCGGTCCAGGTCGCGCTGCACCGCGGCCACCACGCCGGGGTCGGCCGTCCCGTCCCCGGCCAGCAGGTCGACGTGGAGCCGCACGGCGGCCAACGGGTTGCGCAGCTGGTGGGACGTGCTGGCGACGAGGTCCCGCTGCTGCTCCACCGTCGTGGCGAGGGTCGTCGCCATCAGCTGGAACGACGTGGCCAGCCGCCGCAGCTCGGGCGGACCGGAGAGCGTCAGGTCGTCCACGGGCGCGCCGCTCGTGAGGGCGTGGGTCGCCCGGTCGAGGCGGTGGACGGGACGCACGATCCAACCGGTCGTCCAGACGGCCGCGGCCGCGAGCGCGACGAGGCCGAGGGAGACCGGGACCAGCAGCACCAGCCACCCCTCGAGCACCGCCCGCTGGGAGCGACGGAGGTCGACCTCGGTCACGACCACCCCGCCCGCGAGGTCCTGCTCGATCACCACGGGGGTCGAGAGCAGCACGCGGTCGGCCGACCACGGGGTGACGAGCGGGACGTCGAGCTGCGCCAGGTTGGTGCCGAAGTCCCGCACCCGCTGGAGCACCTCCTCCGCGCCGGGGTCGAGGTCGCCGACGGAGGCCAGCACGCGGGCGGAGTCGTCGAGCACGACGACGTCCTCGCCGAAGAGCGCGTGGTAGCGGTCGAGGTAGCGCTGCAGCGGCACCGTGTCGCCGTCCTCGATGGCCGCCCGCGCGAGGTCCGCGGTGCGCAGCACCGCCCCGCGCCGCTCCTGCTCGATCTCGCTCGTGCGCCGCTCGGCGATCGACTCCATGAGGGGCGTCAGGAGCAGGCCCAGCGCGACCACGACCGCCACGAGCAGCGGCACGGCGACCCGGAGCCGCATCAGTCGACCTGCAGGCGGTAGCCGTAGCCCCGGATGGTCTCGACCAGCCCGGGCCGACCGATCTTGCCGCGGAGCTGGGTCAGGTGTACGTCGCACGAGCGCGCCGCGCTCTGCGAGGTGTCCCCCCAGACCTCGTCGAGCAGCAGCTGCTTGCTGACCGCCTCACCGGGCCGACGGGCGAGCACCGCCAGCACCGCGAACTCCTTCGTCGTCAGGGCGACCGGCGCGCCGCCCACCACCACGCGCCGGGTCGCGAGGTCGACCTCGACGTCGCCGGCGACGACCCGCTGACCTGTGTCGGATCCAGCGTCCTGCGCACCCCGCCGGCGGGTGACGACCCCGAGGCGCGCGAGCAGCTCGCTCATGCGGATCGGCTTCACGAGGTAGTCGTCCGCGCCCAGGTGGAGCCCCCGCACCACCGAGCGCTCGTCCCCGCGGGCCGAGACGACGATGACCGGCACGTCGGAGACCTGGCGCAGACCCTGCAGCACGTCGAAGCCGTCGCCCTCGGCGAGCCCGAGGTCCAGCAGCACGGCGTCCGCACCCCGGTGCCGCCGGAGCGCGTCGTCGGACCGCGTCGCGCGCACGGTGGCGTGCCCGTGACGCTCGAGCACGGCCCGGAGCGCGCCCGCGACCGAGTCGTCGTCCTCGACGATGAGGATCCTCATGCGGCGCATCGTAGGGACACCCGCACCGGCGTGGGGGCATTCCGGGGACGCCTGCCCGGTGCTTTCCTAAGGGGACGTTAGGAACGGGTGCTCCCTACAGACGAGTGACCCACGTCACTCCTACGGTCGGTCCACCTCGCCGGGTTCGGGACCCGCGCAGGGCAGTCCACCGCAGCGGCAGGCCATCTGCCCCTGCCCGTCGTACGGAGCCACCATGCCCACGAAGAACAGCCCCGCCCGCCGCACCGCCGTCCGCGGCACCACCGCCGCAGCCGGTCTCGCCACGCTCGCCCTCGTCGCCGCCACCGGCTGCGCGCCCGGCAGCAGCAGCGCGAGCGGCGAGGGCTACCCCGACCGCAACGTCGAGATCGTCGTGCCCTTCGCCGCCGGTGGCCCCACCGACACGGTGACCCGCCTGGTCGGCGACCCGATGGCCGAGGAGCTCGGCGTCCAGCTCATCGTGCAGAACGTCGAGGGCGCGGGCGGCACGGTCGGCGCCGGCCAGGTCGCGAGCGCCCGCGACGACGGCTACACGCTCCTCATGCACCACATCGGCATGTCGACCGCCCCCACCCTCTACGACGACCTCGCCTACGACCCGCTGGAGGACTTCGAGCCGGTCGGCCTCGTCACCGAGGTGCCGATGACGATCATCGCCCGCGGCGACCTGGAGCCCGAGAACCTCGAGGACCTCTTCGCGTACCTCGAGGAGAACGAGGGCGACGTCACCATCGCCAACGCCGGTGTCGGCTCCGCCTCGCACCTGTGCGGCCGCCTCATCCAGCAGGAGCTCGGCATCGAGCTGCAGGAGGTGCCCTACGACGGCGCCGCGCCCGCCATCGCCGACCTCGTCGGCGGCCAGGTCGACGTGCTCTGCGACCAGACCACCAACACCACCGGCCAGATCGAGGCGGGCGACGTGAAGGCGTACGCCGTCACCACGCCCGAGCGCGTCGAGTCGCTCCCCGACCTGCCCACCACGGCGGAGGCCGGCTTCCCGGAGGTCGAGGTCGCGGTGTGGCACGCGCTCTACGCACCGGCCGGGACCCCGTCGGACATCATCACGACCCTGCGCGACGCCCTCGCGGTCGCGCTGGAGGACTCGTCGGTCATCGACCAGATGGCCAGCCTCGGCACCGCTCCGGTGGCCGCGGACCAGGTCGAGCCCGAGGCCGTGACGACGAAGCTCACCGAGCAGATCGACCTCTGGGGCGACGTCCTCAGCTGAGGACCCCATCCCGCAGATCCCCTCACCGCAGCACCCCTCACCGCAGCACCCCTCACCGCAGAGCCCCGGGGCCGGGCGGCCGCGCCACCGCGCGACCACCCGCCCGGCCCCGGACACCACCCGTCGTGACCGCGTCGCCGCGCCCTGCCCGCGACCGCCACTCAGCGCACCCCGGAGAGACCCATGTCGTCACCACCCCCCAGCAGCACCGAACCCGACGCCGGTACGACGGGGTCCGGCCTCCACGACAAGCACGGCGACCTCGTGGCGGGTCTGCTGTTCGCCGGCCTCGGCCTCGCCTTCGCCGTCCCCTCGCTCGGCTACGGCCTCGGCAGCTGGGACGAGATGGGCGCCGGGATGTTCCCGTTCGTGCTCGGCCTGGCCCTCGTCGTGCTCGGCGCCGTCATCGGCCTCGGCACGGTCCGCGGCGGCGAGTCGACCCCCGGCCTCACGCGCCTGCCGTGGCGCGCGATCGTGTGCGTCACCGGCGCGGTCGTGGCGTTCGCCTACCTGATCCCGGTGCTCGGCCTGATCCCGACCACGGTGATCACCGTCTTCGTCACCTGCCTCGCCTCCCCCACGACGACCCTGGTCAAGGCGGCGCTCGCCACCACCGGCATCACGGTCGCCTGCTACGTCGTCTTCGTCCTCGCGCTGCAGCTGCGGCTGCCGCTGTACTGGTTCTGAGGGGGCGACCGTGGACCTCTTCTCGAACCTCGCGCTCGGCCTCGAGACGGCCCTGCAGTGGGAGAACGTGCTCTTCTGCCTCATCGGCGTGGCCCTCGGCACCGCCGTCGGCGTGCTGCCCGGCATCGGCCCCACCGCGACGATCGCGATGCTGCTGCCGATCACCTTCAACTTCGACAGCCCCACCACCGCGCTCATCATGCTGGCGGGCATCTACTACGGCGCCCAGTACGGCGGCTCGACCACCGCGATCCTCATCAACCTCCCGGGGGAGTCGTCGTCGGCGGTGACGGCGATCGACGGCCACGAGATGGCCCGCCGCGGACGCGCCGGCGTCGCCCTGGCCACCGCGGCGCTCGGCTCCTTCGCCGCGGGCACCGTGGCGACGGTCGTGCTCGCCGTCGCGGCGCCCCCGCTGGCGAAGGTCGCGCTGTCGTTCGGCGCGGCGGAGTACTTCGCCCTCGTGGTGCTCGGCCTCGTCATGTCCATCGCCCTCGCACGCGGGTCCGTGCTCAAGGCCCTGGCGATGATCGCGCTCGGCATCCTCTTCGGCACGGTCGGCCAGGACACCTACACGGGGCAGCCCCGGTTCGCCTTCGGGATCCCCGAGCTCTTCTCCGGCATCAGCTTCGTCGCCCTCGCGGTCGGCGTGTTCGGCATCGCCGAGATCCTCCGCAACCTGCGCGACCCGCAGAGCCGCGGTGGACTGGTCGGCGGGGTCACGAGCCTCTGGCCCAGCCGCTCCGACTTCAAGCGGATGCCCGGCCCCGTCGGGCGCGGCACCGTGGTCGGCTCCCTGCTCGGCATCCTCCCGGGCGGCGGTCACATCCTGGCGTCGTTCGCGTCGTACTCCATGGAGAAGAAGCTCTCGAAGAACCCCGGCGAGTTCGGGCACGGCGCCATCGAGGGCGTCGCGGGCCCGGAGTCCGCGAACAACGCGGCCGCGCAGACGTCCTTCATCCCGCTGCTGACCCTCGGCATCCCGTCCAACCCGGTGATGGCGCTCATGATCGGCGCGTTCATCATCCAGGGCATCACGCCGGGCCCGACCGTGATCGACGAGCAGCCCGCCCTGGTGTGGGGTCTCATCGTCTCGATGTTCGTCGGCAACGCGCTGCTCGTCGCGCTCAACCTGCCGCTGATCGGGATCTGGGTGCGGATGCTGAAGACGCCGTACTGGATCCTCTTCCCCACGATCGTCGTGCTGGCCTCGATCGGCACCTACGCGGTCGGCCTCAACGCCTACCACGTGCTGATGATCGCGTTCTTCGGCCTGCTCGGCTTCGTGCTCATCCAGTGCGGCTGCGAGCCGGCTCCCCTGCTGCTGGGCTTCGTGCTCGGTCCGCTGCTCGAGGACAACTTCCGCCGGGCGATGCTGATCTCGCAGGGCGACCCCTCGACCTTCGTCACGCGGCCGCTCTCCGCCTCGCTCCTCGCCATCGGCCTGGCCGTGCTGGTCGTCTCCGTGCTGCCGGCGATCCGCAAGAAGCGCGACGTCGTCTTCGTCGAGGACGACTGAGCCGGCCCGGCTCGCCCCCACCCCTCGATCCCCCACCCCTCGATCCCACGAACCGCAGGAGCACACCGTGACCGTCCTCATCGCCCACGCCGCCACCGACACCGCCGAGGCGGTGCTCGCCACCGGCCTGCACTACGCGGAGCGCCTCGGCGTCCCCGCCCACGTCGTCAACGTGCTCACCGGGGAGGCGCCGCTCGAGGAGCGCGGCGCGTCGCCGGACGACCTGTCCGAGCTCCGGGCGCGCGTCGCCGGTGCCGCCGTCGCGGTGGAGGTCGAGCAGCTGCGCGACCCCGACCCCTCCGAGGCGATCCCTCGCGCGGGCCACCGAGCTGGGGGCGGTGCTCGTCGTCGTCGGCGTGCGCCGCCGGAGCCCCGTCGGGAAGCTGCTGCTCGGCAGCGTGTCGCAGAAGGTCATCCTCGAGGCCGACATCCCCGTGCTGGCGGTGAAGTAGCACCCCAGCCCGACCCCGGACGGGACCGTCAGCGGGTCGTCACAGGGCGAGGGGCTTGGCCAGGTGCTCCGGCAACCGGTCGAGGCAGCCCTCCCAGCCCTCGCGGTGGGAGTCGAGGTCCTCGTGGCGCAGACCGGAGTGGACGACGCGGAGCCGCGTGCCGGCGTACGTCGGCTCGAGGCCCACCGAGACGGTGCTCTCCTGCTCCTCGCCGTCCCAGCGCCACGTCCAGCGCGCCCAGCCGGGGGCGCAGGCGCCCTCGTAGCGTCCGCTGACGCCCATGCCGACCACGTCGGAGACCACGCGCCACACGCCGTCCTCGACGGGGTCGCTGACGGCGACGGCCGCGAACCGCTCCGGCCAGAACCAGGCGCTCAGCTCGTCGGCCTCGGTCAGCGCGCGCCAGACTCGGTCGGGTGGGGCCGACAGGTCACGCTCGATCTCCACGGTCGCCTGCATCCTGCGACCCTACGGCGCGGGCGCCGGGCAGGTCGATGGTCGTGACCACCGCGGTGAGGCTCGGGCGCGGCGGTGTCGAGCTGAACCCGAAGCGGCACGGCGGGTCCACGGGCCGCAGCTCCCCGAGCGGCACCCCGTCGAACGACCCGTCGAGGGTCGTGACCGCGCGGACGCCGGTCGCGCCGTACCACTCCCGGCGGCCGCCGCCCGCCGTCCCGCGGGTGCGCACCCCGCGCAGCACGACGCGGGCGACCGGGTCGGTGACCGCGCACCAGGCGGGAGCGGTCGCGATGCGGCGCGGCACCAGGCCGACGAGCCGGCCGAGCGCCGTGGGGCGGCCGACGCCGATCGCGAGGTCGAGCGAGGCGCTGGTGAAGCGCCGCGCGTCCGGGCCCGCGACGAGCGTGGTGGGCTCGATGCGGACCTCGTCGAAGGTGTACGTCGCGGCGATGAAGTCCGCCAGCTCCCGGGTGGGCGCGACGAGCACGCGGTGCCCCGCCGCGGTCTCGACCATCGCGTCGGCGACCTCGCCGAACGGCGAGCGCACCCAGCGGCCCACGACGACGCGGGTGCCGCCGGCGGACCCGACGCCGGCGATCTCGCCGTCGAAGCGGACCCTCATTCCGGCGTCACCCCCGGTACGTCGCCGCCCAGCCACCGATCGGCGACCTCGGCCAGCTCGCGGCGGCGCGCGCCCTTCATCTTCTCGAGCGTGCGGACGGCCATCGAGGTGCGCGGGTTGGCGGCGAAGCCGTCCCGGTGGTCGTCGACGAACTGCCAGTAGAGGGCGTCCCAGGCGTCCGCCCAGCCCGCCTCCCCGTCCCGCTTGGAGAAGTCGCTCATCTTCAGCACGTAGTTCGAGCCCGACACGTAGGGCTTGGTGGTGATGGCCTCGGCGGCGGCGAACTGGCTCATCGCGTAGACGTTGGGCACCATCACCCAGTCGTAGGCGTCGACGAACAGCGCCATGAACCACTCGTAGACGTCGTCGGGGTCGGTGCGCAGCAGCAGCATCGCGTTGCCGATCACCATGAGGCGCTCGATGTGGTGGGCGTAGCCGTGGCGGAGCACGCGCCGCACGACGACGTCGACCGGGTGCAGCCCCGTCGAGCCGTCCCACCAGCCCGGACCGAGGCCCCGGGTGAGGTGCAGCCGGTTGGTGCTGCGCAGGCGACGGCCCTGCGTGACGTAGATGCCGCGCATGTACTCCCGCCAGCCGATCACCTGCCGCACGAACCCCTCGAGGCTGGGGAGCGGCACGTCGTCGGCCGCGAGGACCGCGTCGAGCACCTCGCGCGGCGAGAGCAGCCCGATGTTGATGACGGGGCTGAGCGTGCTGTGGAGGAGGAACGGCTCGTCGGCGGCGATGGCGTCCTCGTGGGGACCGAAGCGCCGCAGCCGGTCCTCGACGAACCTCGCGAGCCACCGCTTCGCCTGGGACCGGGTCGTCGGCCACCGGAAGTCGTCCGGGTCGCCCGGGTTGTCGGGGAACTCGGCGGCGACCCACGCGATCGCGTCCCGCACGTGCTCGTCGCGCTGCAGGCGCGGCAGCGGCGGCACGTCGAGGCCGCCCTTCGGGTAGGGCTCGCGGTTGTCCTCGTCGAACGACCACTTCCCACCGACCGGCCCGTCGCCGTCCATGAGCACGTCGAGACGTCGGCGCTGCCACGCGTAGAACGTCGACATCCGCGGCCGGCTCCCCCGCCGCCGTCCGAGCTGCTCCTGCACGTCGGCGTCGGACGTCAGGAACGCGGGCGTCTCCTCGACGGTGGTCCCGGCACCCACCTGGTCCGCGACCCGACGCAGGTCCCGGTCGAGCCAGTCGTCGACGACGTCGAACCAGCTGACCTCCGTCACCTCGCGCTCGCGCAGGAGGTCGACCAGCTGGGCCTCGGTCTCGCGGTCGCCCCGGCTCTCGACGTACGCCGTCGCGCGGCCCGCCTGCTCCACCTCGGCCGCGAAGCGGCGCATCGAGGCGCGGTGGAGGACGAGCTTGTGGGTGTGGAAGGCGTACTGCCGGAAGAACAGGTCGGGCTCCACGAGCACGAGCAGGTCGGCGTCGGCCGTGCGCTGCTCGTCGAACAGCTGGTGGGGGAGGACGAGCCGCGCGTGCATGGCGCCAGCGTGCGGGAGGGGGCCAAGCCCGGCTCGGCGCCGGGGCCGGTCCGGGGGCGGGCCGGGGCCGGGGCGCCCGGGGAAAGAAAACGCGGACCGGTCCTCGACGGGGCGAAAGAGAACGCGGACCCTGGGCCCGACACGCCCGGCTCCCGGCCCCGTCCGGTCCGCGTCTTCCTTCACGGTCCCGGGCCGCCCGCGCACTTTCCTCGCCCGGCTCGCGCCCGTCCGCGTTGTCCTCACCCCGGAGGCGCCCCGGCCCGCCCTGCCGCCGTCCTCACGCCGAGGGACCAGGCACCTGCGTGGTCCACCTCACGACCTGCTGACCCGGTTGGTTACCCAGTGGTAGCAATACGCCCATGACCTCCCGCACCGTGTTCATCACCGGCGCCGCTGCCGGTATCGGCCGTGCCACCGCGCTCACGTTCGCCAGGAAGGGCTGGACCGTGGGCGGCTACGACCTCGACGAGGCCGGCCTCGCCACCCTCGCCACCGAGATCGAGGCCGTCGGCGCGACCGCCGTCGTCGGACGGCTCGACGTGACCGACGCGGACGCCTTCCGCGACGCCGTGGACGACTTCGTCCAGCAGACCGGCCGCCTCGACGTGCTCGTCAACAACGCCGGCATCCTGCTCGCCGGCAAGTTCGAGGACATCGACGTCGCGCGCCACCACAAGGAGATCGACGTCAACGTCCGCGGCGTCGTCAACGGCGCCCACGCCGCCCACCCGCACCTGAAGCCGGGTTCGACCCTGGTGAACCTCTGCTCGGCGTCGGCGATCTACGGCCAGGCGGAGCTGGCGAACTACAGCGCCACCAAGTTCTTCGTCCGTGGCCTCACCGAGGCGCTCGACATCGAGTGGGGTCCGCAGGGCATCCGTGTCGTGGCGCTGTGGCCGCTGTTCGTGCAGACCGCGATGCTCGAGGGCGTGCGCACCGGCACGACCGACACACTGGGCGTGCGCCTGGGCCCCCAGGACGTGGCCGACGAGATCCTCGCGACCGTCGAGCCGGGCCGCGCCGCGCGAGCGATCCACCAGGTCCACTTCCCGGTGGGCCGCCAGACGCAGGTGCTCTCCGTCGCGTCGCGCTTCTCGCCGGCGTGGCTCACCCGCGTGGTCAACAAGCGGTTCGCCGCGCACTGAGTGCGGTCACCGCGCCCGCAGCCACTCCGCGAACGACTGCTGCCCGACGAGGTCCGGCGCCTCCGGCACGAGCGCTCCGGCCCGCACGCCGCGGCCGTAGGCCCCGGGCACCCGCACCGGTACGACGAGGCGCGGCCCCCCGTCGCGCCGGGCCGTCCGGCGGACCATCGCCGCGAGGTCCTCACGGTGCGGGCCCGCGAGGTCGAGGGTGGCCCGGCGGGGCGGCTCGACCGCGAGCCGGGCCAGGTGCGCGGCGACCTCCGCCGCCGCCACCGGGCGCACCGGCATGCGGGGGGCGAGGCCGATCGGCCCGAAGGTCAGGCCGCCCAGCAGTTGCCCGGCGAACTCGTGGAACTGCGCCGCGCGGAGGATCGTCCACGGCACCGGCCCGGCCGTCACCAGCTCCTCCTGACGCAGCTTGCCGACGTAGTAGTCGTGAGGGACCCGGTCGATGCCCACGATCGACAGCACCAGGTGGTGGCCCACACCGGCACTGTCCTCCGCCGCGAGCAGCGCCGCCGTCGTGCGGCCGAAGAACTCCGCCGACTCCGTCGCGTCCCGCGTCATCACGTTGAGCACGTCGATGACGACGTCGACCCCGACCAGGCGCTTCGCCAGGTCCTCCGTCAACGTGTCGGCGTCCCGCGCCAGGTCGACGCCCGTCGAGCGCGCCAACACGACGGTCTCGTGCCCCGCCCGCTCGAGCTCCGCCACCGTGAGCGCCCCGACCAGCCCCGTACCGCCGGCAACTGCCACCCGCATGTCCGTCTCCTCCTGCTCGCGTCGGCCCCGTGCGGGCCGTCGGAGGTCTGACGACGTAGGTCAGGGATGTGTGAGGTGAGGGGCAGCGACTCGAACGCGCCTGACGCGTCGGTCACCGAGTCCGACGCTATCCTCCGATTAAGAAGGACTAATAAGGACTAACAACGACTAACAAGAGCCGTCAGCGCTCTCGGAGGCCGCATCGTGACCGCCAACCCCTTCAAACCCACCGCGGGCGCAGACCCGCCGGTCCTCGTCGGCAGGGGTGACCTTCTCGACGAGCTCGCAGACACGTTCGTCGACGGGCCTGGTTCGCCGGGACGAATCACGATCTTCACAGGCGTACGTGGTGTCGGCAAGACGGTCATGCTCAACGAGACCGAGGACATGGCCCTGCGCCACGGCTGGCTCGCGCTCACGGAGACCGCCACCGATGGGCTGGCGCAGCGTCTGGACGTCCGAGTCGCGCGAATCCTCGAGGAGCGCGTCCCCCGCCCTCGCCGACGCATCACGGGCGCCACCCTGCCGGGCTTGGTGGGCGTGACCACGCAACTGACGCCCGAGATCGAGGACGACCTCCGCCAAAGGGTCACCGCGTTGCTGGACGACCTCGAACGCCACGGCACGGGACTTCTCATCACGATCGACGAGGTCCATCGGGGCGCGAGTGCCGACCTGCGCGCGGTCGCAGCGCTGACCCAGCACCTCATCCGTGAGGGCCGCGAGTTCGCGCTCGCGATGGCCGGGCTTCCTTCGGCGGTGGCAGGGCTGCTGTCCGACGACGTGCTGACGTTCTTGCGGCGTGCTAGCCGCCACGCACTCGGGGGCGTCGCGATCGAGGAGGTAGAGGCCGCCATCAGCTCGACGATGGCAGAGGCAGGACGGACGCTCGAGCCAGAGGCAGCACGTCTCGCGGCGGCGGGGACTTCGGGCTACCCCTTCCTCATCCAGCTCGTCGGTCATCAGCTGTGGAGGGCGTCGCGGGGAGCGACCGTCGCCACGGTCGCGCACGCGAAGCAGGCCGTCGAGGCCGCGCGGCGACGCATGGGGAGCCTTGTGCACGAGACCGCACTGGCCGACCTCTCCGACGTCGACAAGACCTTCCTCGTCGCCATGAGTCATGACCGCGGCCCGAGCCGGATGGGCGAGATCGCGCGTCGGATGCGGGTCCAGCCGCAATACGCGAACACCTACAAGCAGCGACTCATCGAGGCAGGGGTGATCGTCTCGGCCGGCCACGGGAAGGTCGACTATGCGCTGCCCTACCTGCGGGAGTACCTGCGGGAGCACGCGGCGTCACTCGGCCTCGCGCCCGGTGCCAGCGGGCTCCACCTCCCCTGACCTGTAGTCGGACGGCGCCGCCAGCGGCGCGAGCGCAACGTGTGAGGTGTGGTTGTCCCCCGCTCGTAGCGTCGTGCCATGAGCGAGACCAACGACGCCGTCGCCGAGGTGTGGGACGACTGGCAGGACGCGGTGAACATGGCCCCCGCCGAGCTCGAGAAGTGGCTCGGGACGGACGAGTCGAAGTCCGTCGGGCAGGGGTCGGGCGAGTCGACCGGGCACAAGTCCGGGCGCCGGATCGTCGAGATCAAGCGGACCAACAAGACCGACCTCACCGACGACGACGCGGCCCACATGACGAAGGTCGTGGGCTACGTGCACCGGCACCTCAAGCAGCGGCCGGACGGCGACGTGTCGGAGACGAACTGGCGGTACTCGCTGATGAACTGGGGGCACGACCCGCTGAAGTAGCGGGCCCTCCCCTCGCCGGACGTCATGCGCGACGGCGCCCCCGGCCACCGCAGCGCATGACGTCCGGCGGCCGGGGGCGCCCACGAGGGCCCGCGCTCAGTACGACTTCGGCAGCCCCAGCGTGTGCATCGCGACGAAGTTGAGGATCATCTCGCGGCTCACGGGCGCGATCCGGCCCAGCCGCGCGGCGACGAGCATGTTCGCGAGCCCGTACTCCACGGTCAGCCCGTTCCCGCCGTGCGTGTGCACCGCGACGTCGGTGGCGTTGCAGGCGATCTCGCCGCCGGCGTACTTGGCCATGTTGGCGTACTCGCCCGCGCCGAAGTCGTCGCCCGCGTCGTACAGGGCCGCCGCCTTCTGCCACAGCAGCCGCGCCTGCTCGAGCTCGATCTTCACCTTCGCGAGCGGGTGCGCGATGCCCTGGTGCGCGCCGATGGGCGCCTCGCGCCACACCGAGCGCTCCTTGGCGTAGGCCACCGCCTTGTCGAGCGCGTAGCGCGCCATGCCGCAGGAGAACGCGGCACCCATGATCCGCTCGGGGTTGAGGCCGGCGAAGAGCTGCCACATGCCGCCGTCCTCGGAGTGCGGGTCGCCGACGAGCGACGTCGCCGGCACGCGCACGTCGTCGAGGAAGAGCGTGAACTGCTTCTCCGGCGCCTGCCACGCCATCGGGATGACCTGCTTGCCGAACCCCGGGGCGTCGGTCGGCACGACGAACAGCGCGGGGCGCAGCTTCCCGGTGCTGGCGTCCTTCATCCGCGACACGATGAGCACGCTCTGCGCCTCGTCGACGCCGGGAGATGTAGGTCTTCTGGCCCTTGAGGACGTAGTGGTCGCCGTCCTGCGTGGCCGTCGTCGTGATGTTGTGCGAGTTGGAGCCCGCGTCGGCCTCGGTGATGCCGAAGGCCATGAGGTGGGTGCCGTCGGCGATGCCGGGCAGCCAGCGCTCCTTCTGCTCGCGCGTGCCGCAGCGGTTGATGATCGAGCCGCAGATCGCCGGGCTCACGACCATCATGAGCAGCGGCGCACCGGCCGCGGCCGACTCCTCGAGCACCGCCGCGAGGTCGGCCATGCCGCCGCCCCCGCCGCCGTGCTCCTCGGGGATGTTGACGCCGAGGAACCCGGAGCGGCCCATCTCGAGCCACATCTCGGTCATCTTGCCGCCGTCGCGGGCCTGCTTCGCGACGTACTCGTGGCCGTACTTGCCGGCCAGCTTCCCGACCGCCTCCCGCAGCGCCACGCGCTCGTCGGGCTCCGTGAACATCGCGCTCATGCCTGCTCTCCCTCGTCCTCGGCCGAGTCCTCGACCGGCTCCACGACCGCGAGCACGTCGCCCGCCGCCACCTGCTGACCGGCGGCCACGCCCACCTCGGCGACGACGCCGTCGTGGGGGGCGGCGACCGCGTGCTGCATCTTCATCGCCTCGAGCACGAGCACCGTGTCGCCCGCGGCGACCGTCGCCCCCGCCTCCACGGCCACCCGCACGACCGTGCCCGGCATCGGCGCGAGCAGCGAGCCGCTCGCCACCGCGTCGGCGGGGTCGATGAAGCGGGGGACCACGTCGAGCGCCACGTGCCCGTCGGGCCCGTCCACCTCGACCGTGCCGGCACCGCCCGGCGGCACCACGAGCCGGTACGTCGCGCGCACGCCCCCGCTCTCCAACGTCACCTCGTCGGGAGCGGCGGCGACGACGGTCCCGTCGAGGCCCTCGACGCGGTAGCCGTCCCGGCCGCCCCACCACGCGACGGCGAGGTCGCCGTCCGGGTGCTCGAACCACGTGAGCTGCGGCTGCGACGGCACGTTGCGCCAGGCCACCGGGATCCGCGTCTGCACGACGCGCTCCGCACGGGCAGCCTCGGCGAGCCCGAGGGCGGCCGCCATCGCGGCCCGCCCGACCCGGTCGTCGTCGACCGGCGTGACCCAGTCCCGCTCCCCCAGGAACGCCGTGGACACGTCGCCGCGGAGGAACGCCTCGTCCTCGAGCAGCGCGACGAGCTGGTCGCGGTTGGTGCGCACGCCGTGGATCCGTGCCCGCCGCAGCGCGCCGGCCAGCGACCGGGCGGCCTGCCGACGGGTCGGCGCCCACGCGATGACCTTCGCGAGCATCGCGTCGTAGTGCGTCCCCACCTCCGTACCGGCCGCGAAGCCCGCGTCGAGCCGCAGGCCCGACGGGCCGGGGTCGACGGTGAAGGCCACGTCGGCGCCGGGCACGTCGAAGGCCGTCAGCAGGCCCGACTGCGGCTGGTAGTCGGCGGCCGGGTCCTCGGCGTAGAGACGCACCTCGATCGCGTGCCCCTTGCGGCTCGCGCCGCGGGTCCGGCAGCGGCAGCCCCTCGGCGACGGCGATCTGCGCCTCCACGAGGTCGATGCCGAAGACCTGCTCGGTGACGGGGTGCTCGACCTGGAGCCGGGTGTTCATCTCGAGGAAGAAGAACTCCTGGGACGCCGCGTCCATGAGGAACTCGACGGTGCCGGCGCCGCGGTAGTCGATCGCGTCCGCCGCGCGGCGGGCGGCCTCGTGGAGCGCCCGCCAGGTCTCCTCGCGCAGGCCGGGGGCCGGCGCCTCCTCGACGACCTTCTGGTGGCGGCGCTGCAGGGAGCAGTCCCGCTCGCCGAGCACGACGACGCCCTCGGGGGTGCCGACGACCTGCACCTCGACGTGGCGGCCGCGCTCGAAGAAGCGCTCGACGAAGACGGTGGGGTCGCCGAAGGCCGAGGCGGCCTCGTCGGAGGCCAGCTTCACGGCCGCCTCGAGGTCGTCGAGCTCGCGCACGACGCGCATCCCGCGACCGCCACCACCGGCCGACGCCTTGACGATCACCGGCAGGTCGGCGGCCGTCACGGCGGTGGGCTCGAGCCGGTCGAGCTGCGGCACGCCCGCGTCGAGCATGAGCTCCTTGGCCCGGATCTTGTCGCCCATGGCCTCGATGGACGCGGGCGACGGCCCGATCCACGTCAGGCCCGCCTCGACGACGGCGCGGGCGAAGTCGGCGTTCTCCGACAGGAAGCCGTAGCCCGGGTGCACGGCGTCCGCGCCCGACGCCCGCGCGGCCTGGAGCACGAGGTCGGCCCGCAGGTAGGTCTCGGCGGGCGTGCTCCCCGGGAGGCGTACGGCGCGGTCCGCCTCCGCCACGAACGGCAGGTCCGCGTCGGCGTCGGAGTGCACGGCGACGGTCTCGATGCCGAGGCGGCGGCACGTGGCCATGACGCGGCGGGCGATCTCGCCGCGGTTGGCGACCAGAACGGATCGGATCATCGGTGCGTCACATCCTGAAGACGCCGAAGCGCTCGGCGCCCCGGGTCGGGTTGTTGTCGATCACGGACAGGCAGATGCCGAGCACGGTCCGGGTGTCGCGCGGGTCGATGACGCCGTCGTCGTAGAGCATCCCGGACAGGAAGTAGGGCAGCGACTGCTCCTCGATCTGCTGCTCGACGTAGGCCTTGATGCCCGCGAAGCCCTCGGCGTCGAACTCCTGGCCCTTCGACTCCGCGGAGGCCTTCGCGA